>JAUXDC010000289.1 GCA_030618605.1 Holophagae bacterium
TCGTCGGCCAGTTCGTCTACCAAACCCAGTTCGAGAGCCTTTGAGCCGTCCAGCATCTCCGGATCCAGCATCAAACGCCGCGCCCTGTGACCGGGGACCCGACGGGTCAGAAATGTCGAAACCAGCGCCGGGATGAACCCGATCTTGACTTCGGTGTAACAGAATCTGGAACTCGGTTCCGCAACGACGAAATCACAGGCCGTCGCCAGACCGCAGCCTCCGGCAATCGCCGCACCATGCACCGCAGCGACCGTCACCTTGGGATGTGCCAACAAAACTGCGAACAGCTTTTCTAAACGTCTGGAATCAGCAAGATTGGCCTGGGCATCGCCACCTTCGGCCAGAAGCTCGAGGGCAGCCAAATCCGCACCGGCGCTGAAGTGCTTGCCCGCGCCGGTCAGGATGATCGCTCGTACTGCCTCGTCGGCAGCCGCATCTTCGAGCGCTTTGGTCAACGCCGTCGCCATTTCCGGTGACAGGGGGTTGGCCCGGTCGGGCTCGTTGAGGGTCAGAATCAGGAGTGGCCCATCGACTCGTTGCGGCAGGATATCGCTCATCGATCAATGGTACCGCGTCTCGACTACCTCTGCATTTTCGTCCCTGAACGGCTACCATTGGGCCATGATGAACGGTACACGGTGGATCACCACCGCAGGGATCATGATCGCATTACTCACAATGATCTCGATGAGCAGGGCTGACCCTCGAGATCGGATCGACCTGCACCGAAACGTTGTCATCATCCTCGTCGATACCCTGCGCGCCGACCACGTCGGGCTGAACGGATATAAGGAGAGGCCGACGACTCCCTCCATCGACCTGATGGGCCGGCGGGGCCGCTGGTTTGTAGGTGCCTGGGCGACGGCGCCCTGGACAGTTCCCAGCATCATGTCCCTGATGACCTCGATGCATCCGGATGTTCACGGATTCAACCTCGAGGGTCACCTCTATGCCTCGGTCGTTCCCAGGCTGTCCCCCTCGATCCACACCCTCGCCGAGGTCCTCAGGTCCAACGGTTACCGGACACTGGCAGTCACGGGAGGTGGGGGCGTCGGCAGGGTCTACGGCTTCGATCGCGGGTTCGACCGGTTTTTTCAGCCCGAGACTCTCACGGGGGAAGACGTCGCCAGCGGCGTGGACCTCGCCCTCGAGTGGGTGCAATCCGTTGATACTCAGCCGTTTTTTCTCTTTTTCCACACCTACGAGGTTCATCTCCCCAACACCCACAGCGGTTTCACTGGGGGAACCTCGGCTTCCGAACAGGCCGCCGCGGCCTACGACAGCGATCTAGTCTTCGCGGACCGTCATCTCGGGCGTCTCTTCGATAAACTCAACCTCGACGACACCCTCATCATCATCACCGCGGACCATGGCGAGAACCTCCACGACCGAATCCTCGGTGAACGCCCCGTCGAACACGGCCACCACCTGCATGACGAATTACTGCATGTCCCACTGATCTTCATCGCTCCCGGACTGATTCCGCCCCTAGGCGCGATCCCCGGCCAGGTCCAACCAACCGACGTCATGCCGACGATCCTCTCCCTGACCGGCATCAATACCACCGGACTGCAACTTCAGGGAAAAGACCTGCGCGGCATTCTCCAGGGCTGGTCTCCCATTCCCTCCGCCCGCCCCGTATTTGCCGGCGCGCCCCTTCAGGGACCCCTTTGGCACTGTGTTCGGACACCCGGCGCAAAACTGATGGTGACACCACACGTCGATGGAGCGAACTGGTGGAACCGCATCAACCAACCTGCTGAAGCCCTCTACCTCCTCGGCTCCGACCCGGACGAATCCAACAACGTCCTCACGGTGGAACCCAAGGTCGTCACCGGCCTCGATGCAATTCTCAAACGCCATCTCGCCACAGATGCAGCGCTGCGCCGCAATCTGGGTCCGGTCGTGCTCGTGCCTGTCGACAACGACGAATCCAACCTGGAAGCCCTGGGCTACATCGACCGAACTCCACCTGAGCAGCAGGCCTCGATGGAAGGCCACTAGATGAAGAAGAGGTTCCAAACCTCCCGCGCGGCCCGGGCGGCTCGACGAATCCGATGGTCCCTCGAGGGGGCACTGATGGCTGCCGGCTTCGATGCGGTGTTGCAGCAGCCCCGCACCGGTTTTGGAACACTTATATTTCACGGCATTGCCGATGCGTCTCATCTGCCGGTCAGGAGCCGGTTTCTCAAACCAGAGGCCTTCAAAAGCCTCCTCAAACGTCTGAAGTCCTCCTGCAACATCATCCCCCTTGGGCGCCTCTTCTCCGGAGACATCCCGCCCGGTCGGTTCTCCGTTGCCTTGACCTTCGATGACGGTTATGCCAACAACCTCGTCAACGCACTTCCGATCCTGGAGGATCTCGACCTGCCCGCCACCTTCTTTCTGACGGGCTGTGCCCTCCATCAGGAAGACATTTTGTGGCCTGACGCCGTTGATCTTGCACCGGAGGTCCTCAAGGGGCCCATCATGATTTCAGATGAGCTCTGGGAGTCAAGATCTCGCAAAGGTCTGGTTTCAACCGTCACTGGCGAGAGCCTCAAACAACGCTGCAAGACAGCCGACGCTCCCTTCATTCGTACGGTCGTCCATCGACTGGCTCCGATCGTTCGAAGCGGACTCGACTCCGAACACCACCTGTGGCGCCAGTTGAACGAGACTGAAATCCGAACCCTGGCCGCCTCACCTTTCGTCGAAATTGGCGCCCACGGTCTGACCCATACCAATCTCCAGGCAATGTCCATCAGTCAAGCCGAGGAGGAACTCCGCCAATCCAAGCAATTCTTGGAGCAGGTTATCGGCCGTCCGGTCACAACCCTGGCTTGGCCGGACGGCGCCTACAGTCGTGACCTCGTCGAACGGGCGTCCCGGATCGGCTTCCGGCGCCAGGCAGCCGTAGAATATCGACACAAAGAAGACCTCGTCGACCCTGGAATCATCGACCGTCTGGTCGTCAATCCATTCGTTGGGGCCGGGGTCCAGGAGCTGGCCCTGAGACGAGGACGCTACTGATGGAGAGCAAAATCCGCCACGTCTCCCTGACAAACGAGAGGATGTCTGATCTGGCAACCTTGTTCCTCCAGGTCTTCGGACGTTCTTTCGATCCTGAAGACCTGCGTCACAAGTACGACACATCCTTTCTCGGAGTCCATGAACTCGGCCTGGTCGCTATGGACGGCAATTGTGCCGTTGCCTCCGCTGGAATCCTCCCCCAGAGATTCATCGCCGGAGACCAGCAGTGGCTCGGCGCACAGGTCTGCGATCTGGCCGCACTGCCCGAAGTGCGCGGTACGGGTCTTCATGACCGACTTCTCGCCGAGGCCCTCAACATCGCCCGGGAACGTGGCGTTGATTTCTTTTTTACACTTCCCAACGATCAGGCCCACCGCGCATTGGACCGTCACGGCTTTTCCTGGCTGGGTCGGATGCGCGGGTTCAGAATCCCGGTAGCGACCTTTCCCCTGGGGCGATTGGGCCGGCGATTCCCCCTGATACAACGCCTGCATCTCTCGATCGCGTCAAGGATTCTCAATCAGTCAAAAGGCGCCGACAGTTTTCAAAATTCACACGCGGCCGCCGGCGCGCTGTGCATCGACTACTCCAGATCCTACGTCCTCAGAAAACGAAGACGTCCCTCGGCCATCATCGATGCCGGGGGGACACCCGCATGGGTCGCGGCGGACTCGGCCTTGGAGATCGGCGACCTTGAAACGGCCGGCGTCGATGACCTCGACCCGGCTCTCGGGGCCTTGTCGCGGGTGGCTCGAAGGATCGGTTGTTCCTCCCTTCTCTTCCAGTGCACGGCTGGGACCACCCTTGAAACGGCCCTCTCCCGTAGGTTCATGGGGTTCGAATCGTGGCCCGTCGGAGTTCTCGGGTGCCGACCCCACGTCCCGCTCAAAGATCTTCGGCTCAATTTTGGAGATATGGGTACCTTCTGATACTCAGGACCAAACCCAGCGTCACCCAGTGAGAGACGACACTCCCCATTAAGGCGCCAATCGCACCAAGAGTCTTGAGAAGCATTACGGAAACCACAAGATTGACCCCGGCGCCCACCAGGCTGATGACGACGACAGCCCTCTCCCTCCCGGTGCCGAAGAGCCGATAGACGCGCGGAGCGAAGCCGAACACCGGCAGAACCAGCATTGCCCCCAGCACGAACCATGACGGCCCGAGGCCGAAGTGATAGACCCTATTGAGCAGCAGCCAGGCGGCGCCGGTCCCGAGGGCCGTGATCCCAATACCAAGAAGCCACACAGAGCGTTCAAACGCGGCCGTGACCGCCTCGCTCGCCCGGTAGAGCGTCTTGGCAAAAGGCACGACCAGAAAGGCGGCCCCGGCCTGCAGCATGATGAAGCTATTGATGATCACCTGGTATCGACCGACGGCGGCGTCATCGAGGAACAGGGTTGCCATATAGAGGTCCATCTTGGACTGGAGCATACCGCTGAGACCCAGAAGAAAAAAGGGCGCGGCCGCAATCAGGTATCCAGGCTCTGCCTTGAACCGACAGTCGGGACCGAGCTTGTTCAGCAGAACGATCAGCAACAGAACGGCCCTGACCAGCACACCAACCGCCCAGGCCCTGATCACCGTCGACACCCCAACATCGGACGGCGCCAACAGCAGCATGACGACGGTCGCAAAGGCCGCCATTTCGACCACGATGGCTGTCTTGAACCGTCGGGTGATCAGGACCGGCGCATCGATGCTCTGCGCCACAAACGCCGCAACAATCCACACAACGATCCAGCCGGCCGTCGCCCTGTCATGCCCGAGGAAGAAAACGACCAACGCCGCCACCGGCAGGAAACGAGCCCGTGCCCAGAGAGCCCGCTGCCACAGACG
>JAUXDC010000235.1 GCA_030618605.1 Holophagae bacterium
CGATGGTGCTTGCGGCCGACGACGTATGCAGCGTCCCGAAGACAAGATGCCCGGTTTCGGCTGTTTCGATGGCCGTTTCGGTCGTTTCCAGATCACGCATCTCGCCGACAAGTACCACATCAGGGTCCTGGCGGAGGGCCGCTCGCAATGCAGCCTTGAAACCCTCGGTATGGCGATGAACCTCGCGTTGGTTGATCAGGCACCGTTTGTTTTTGTGAACGAACTCTATCGGATCCTCAATCGTCACGATGTGGTCGGTGCGGTTTTGATTGATGTAGTCGATCATGGCCGCCAATGTCGTCGACTTGCCGCTCCCCGTCGGCCCGGTCACCAGCACCAACCCCTTGTTGAGCAGACACAAATCTGCAAACACCTGGCCGAGCCCGAGCTGCTCGAAGCTGAGCACTTCTTCAGGAATATGCCGGAATACCGCCCCGACTCCGTTGCGGTCATAGAAGGCATTGACCCTGAAACGCCCCATGCCTTTTATCTCGTAGGCGAAGTCCGTGTCTTTGTGGCTTTCAAACTCCAGCCTGTTGCGTTCCGGCATAAATTCCCGCAACAGACGCCCAACCTCCTCGGCCGAAACCGGTTGTGTCTTCTCGCTCGAAGTCGGTCTCATGACCCCGTCCACCCGGTAGGTGGGCCGCACGCCGGAGCACAGATGAAGATCCGACGCGCCGATCTGCGTCATGACCGTGAGATACCTATCGATGGCTGCCATCACTGCCCCCTACTCGACCAAGGCCGGGGCGAAATCGGCCCGCGCAGCCATGACCTGGACCACTGACCGATAGGGAATCAGGCGAATTTTCCCTTCATCACTGCGCAGCAGCAAGTGGTGACCGGTCTCGTCGGCCTCAATTCCCATTATGACTCCAGAAACACACGAGCCGTTGATCAGTTCGACCTCTACCGCGACCGAATCGGAAAGCAGTCGGTTGAGATTGAATCCCGAACAACCGCTAATCTCAAGACCCCAGGCAATACTCCGGCGGTACTGCTCAAGGATGAGCCGAGTCTGTGCCGCCAGCTGACCCGAGAGTCCACTGATGATCCTGGCCCAGGTCACCGGGGCGCTTTCACGCAGATCGGCGATCACCGCCCTCTCCAATGTAAGAACGCTGGTCGGTTCCACGACTCTGGCGGTGGCAGGTTTCGAGCCGTCGTCAATCAAACACAGCAGACCGAGGACCTGGCCGGACCGCACTGTGCCGAAGACTCTCTCAACCCCTCCTGCGAAAGAGCCCACCAGTTCAACTGCCCCGTCGAGGATAACCATCATTCCGCTCGGTGCATCCCCTTCCGAATACAGTATTTCACCAGGTTCGAAGGTCTGCTCGCCCGCCCCTGCTGCCAACAGCTCGATCTCGCTACTATCGAGTCTTTCAAAAACGGCCAACTGTGCCAATGCCTCTTGAAACTCGCTCATGATTCACCTCAATTTCTGATCACGACAGATGCTCATTCTAACCTGAACCCCCGACAACCAATTCGCGTATAGTACGGGAATATGCGGCGTCTCACTCTGGTTACCAGGGGCGTCCCAGGGAGGTTTTCTTTGCAATCGTCCAGCCATTCCTTCGTTCTGTTACTGCCGTTTGTTTTCTGCCTGCTGCTGACCACCCCTGCACTCGCCGGAGACCATGGTCAGCCCCTGTGGTTTGACCTGGTTACCGAGGACACCAAGGCCGCCGTTTCGTTCTATGAGGACCTTTTTGGATGGGAAATCGGACCCGCCGAAGGTCAGGTTCGCCCAATCTCTCATGACGGTCGTGACATTGCGGGCCTGGTCGAAATCAGCAACGAGTTGCCCGGTCAGTCCGAATCACAGTGGCTGGTCGGCATAGTGGTCGATGACCTCGCCAAGGCGGTCAAGTCCGCCCGCTCAGCCGGGGGCACGATCCTTCGCGACGTGACCAAGGTGAAAGGATCGGGCACCTATGCGGTCATCAGAGACCCTCAAGGTGCAATCGTGATCATCGGGACCCCGACGCGTGAAATCGGAGGCCCCCGAGAAGATGGAAACTTCGCATGGGTTGAGCTTTGGACCGACGACCTTGATGCCGCCGCCCAGTTCTACCAGAAGGTGATCGGCTACGAGCGCAATACCGTCGAAGGACCTGACGGCGCCTACACGGTGTTCGAGACCGAAGGAAAACCGAGAGCGGGCCTGGTCTCCACACCGAACGAAGACGCCCGGCCGATCTGGGCGCCCTATATCGGCGTTGCAGATCTTGCCGCCACACTCAAACGTACGACCGAACTCGGCGGAACAATCGTTCTGGCCCCTCGCGCCGACTTCGGCGGCGGAAGAGTTGCCCTGATCGAAGATCCGACCCATGCGATGGTCTTTGTCGCTCAGCTGAAGGCAGACAAGGAGAATTCCCGATGAAAATGCGCCTCGCACGTCTCGTGCTTCTTGCCGCAGCCCTGCTGGGCCTGACCGTTGGAATGACCGCCTGTGAAACCGGTGGAACGAGCACCGTCTATGTCGGCGTTCACGGAGGCTACGGCTACGGTCCTGGATGGGGCTATGGCGGCGGCTATTACCCCCGCGGGCGCGTCGGCCCCTACTGGTAGGGCCGACCCGGCGAAGCCGCACCACACAACGAACGGCAGCTTTTGATCCTGACAAAACCGCAATATTGGAAACTGTGATATAGTTTTGATAATAAGTCACATTATCGAATGGATCTTTCAGTTCCAGCCGGTTGACGGAGCAAACGCTATGAAGTGCATTGATCTGGGAAACAAACGTCCTTTCACCTCCACACGGAGGAGCGTCCTTTTGTGCATAGGGGCCACGATTTTGGCCGTAGGGGTCACGAATACAGTGGCTTCGACGGATCAACCTACTGTCTGCAATTCGTCTCAACGATCGTTCATCATTCTGGAGACCTACGACGGTTCGATCGAAATTGAGGTCTTCCCCGAGGTCGCTCCCGAGGCTGTGGCGCAGCTCCTACGATTGGTGGAGGGCCCGATTTATAGGGATGATTTCATAGCGTCAGGCCCGGAACGAGACCCTGCGGGCTACTTCGACGGCCTCCTCTTTGGCTATGCGTTGCCGGGTACCGAGATCGCAACCTCGATTCGCCCCCCGGGCGCCGCCATTCTGATTAGAATGCAGATCGACGCGACAGCGCTCGGGCTCGAGGATCGCCGAGTGGAGTCCTCCGCCGAGGCCATGGACGTGTGGCAACACGAGATCCTCCCCTATGACACCTCGATCCACGGTCGCAAGGAACGCCCCGGGCTGCTTGGCGAATGGATGGCGGAGTGGCAGGAGACCATGCGCCCGGACTTTCTCCTCGGGGCCACCCAGAAAGAAATCAACGAGGCCCTGGGCTATATGTACCAGTCCGGCCTTCCCTCTCTTCCGGTCCGTCGCGGTTCGGTTGGCCTCAGGCGCATTTCGAAGGAATGGTCCACACCAGCCCTGATCATTGCGCTGACCGATCGTCCGGAGCTCGACGGACGGCGGATGATCATCGGAGAAGTCACGACCGGCCTCGAAATCGTCGAGCACATCAGCCGCCGCCGATTGACCCCAACCAAGTCGGAAAGTAACCGTCCCCTCGTCCCTGTCCGCATCACGGACGGCCATCTGGAATGTCGTTCGGCTTCTGAAGCCGAACTGCCAATAACCAAGGAGGACTCATGAAACTTCGATTGACACTGCATAGCGCCGGCCTCGTAGCTTTGGTATGTCTCGCTGCGGTGGCGATCTCACAGCCGGTGACGGCTGAAGAGGTCACAACGCCGGAACAACTTGCCCTTGAGGCTGCACGGCTGGCAACGCCGCAAATGGATGACGCCGCGAACATGCCACAGAACCCGGGGGCATTCACGAAGGTAACAGAAGCGCCCACGATCGAACATGCTGGAGAGCGTGTATTCGTAGACCTCCGAACCATCGAGCCGCGCGCGATACCAATGGAGTTCCTTGACTCTCCACGGAGCCACATCCAGGGGCAGTTGGACTATGACGACTTCGGGAGTTCCAGCATCCCACCCTTGGAAAACCCGGAACAGAAAACCATGGAGTCGTATCTTACCGAGCCATACCAGGCGGGAGAGTCCGGTTCTGAGACCCGAGCAGCGGGGGCCAGTGTCACCAATTGGAGTGCTCAGGGTTATTCCGGTTGGATTCCCCCCGACACCCAGTTGGCGGTGGGACCCGAATATATCGTCGAGGCCATAAACTCCGGGTTCATGGTCTACACCAAGACCGGCACCCAGACCAGGGCCTACACCGACTTCGAAAGTCTTGTGAATCTGCCGTCCCCGTGGAACGGCTTCTGCTACGACCCGAGGGTCGTTTTTGATCCATATTCCGATAAATTCTTGATGATGATCATGGGCAAGGACAACACCAATCTCAAGTCCTACTACTGGCTGATGGTATCCGTGACCGACGATCCCAACGGGGGATGGTGGATCTGGCGAGTCAACGCCTCAGCCGGAGGGACCGGAGAGGAGGAGTGGCTGGACTATGCGGCCATCGGTGTTGACACGTGGGGAATTTACGTGACCGGCAATTACTTCCGCTTCACCGGAGGCTACCAACGAACGAAGCTGTGGTCATGGGGCAACGATTTTATGACCGGAACCGCAACCAGTGCCTACAGTTGGAACGATTTGGAGTGGCCCTCAGGATCCAATGCGTTCACGATGCAACCGGCACTGCCGCTTTCCACCAACAGTTCCGGCAACTCCTTCTATGTTAACTCCTACAGCGGGTCCGGAAGCGAGATGTGCTTGTGGACGCAGACCGGAAAACGACATCCTGACAGCTCAGATCCTGTGGCAGCCAACATGGCCAGGGTCGTCATCCCCTCAAAGACGTACTACTCCATGGGAAACAACGTGGATCAACCCGGCAGCAACTGGGATATCGACGGCGGCAACACTTCAACCCGGAATGCCGTCTACGGCTTTGGAAAAGTCTGGTCCACACTCGCTCTTAACTGGGACAACAACAGGGTGTACAGCGAGGTCTACTTTGCCGTCTTCAATGTGGGCACGGGTGACATGGACTATGACAGAGCCGTCTGGGGCAGCGCCTACCACATGAACTATCCTGCTATAACGGTGGAACCAAGCGCAACCGGGGATGTAGGTCTGACCTTCAGCATGACCGAACCTGGAAACCCAGCGGGCTTCATAGGGGCCGCATCGTATAGTTATGACCCCACCGCCGACGTCACGTTGAATTTTTCTTGGCAAAAAATAGGTGACGGCACCTACTCGCGTTGGGACGGCGATTTTGTGGGCGACGGACGCAACCGATGGGGTGATTACTCAGGCTCCTCATGGGACTGGACGTGCAACAACGCATGGTTCGCCGCGGAGTATGCAACGGCCAGCAACACATGGGACACACAGATTTTTGCTCGCACCCTGGGCGCCTACGATGTGTGCAATTACTTCCATGTGAGTTCGCCCAATGGTGGAGAATCCTACACCGCCGGCTCCTCGTACAGCGTTTTATGGGAGAGAATGAATATTCCGTCAGGCGACGAGGTGCACATCCACTATTGGGACGGCGCCGCATGGCATTTCGTAGCAGGCCCCCTCGCTGCATCGTCTACTTCATACTCTTGGTCTGTACCGAACGCCCCCACGACCCTAGGGAAAATCTTCGTTGGCAGCCAACCGGCGGGAGGCGGTTCGTGGAAGGTCTCCGACACGACCGATGGGACATTCATCATCAATGGTGTACCAGATCTGGTGCCCTCACTCCTGAGTCCAGCGGCCTCCTACCTCACCGGTGGGACCTACTCGATCTACAACTCCGTTTACAACAGCGGCCCCGTCGGCGCCGGTTCCTTCCCCGTCCAGTTGCGGCTGTCGACGAATACCACCTGCACCACCGGCGACACGTTGATCGGCAGCCGGACGGTGTCGAGCCTGGGTTCGCTGTCACTGAATAGCACCCAAACTTCGGTGACCATTCCTCCAGGGCTTCCACCGGGAACCTACTCCCTCTGTCAGTTGGTGGATCCTTATGACGCTGTGAACGAGTGGGACGAGACCAACAACACAACCTACGAGTCGGTCATTATCATCGATTCGGCCATCTTCGCGGACGGATTCGAGAACGGCGGAACCACCGCATGGGATTCGACCGGTCCATAAAGGCTGGCATATCGTAAAACAAACCCAACAGCGGGGTGGAGATCACTCCACCCCGCTCTTTTCATGAGCTCCATGCAATTCGTCCGACGA
>JAUXDC010000383.1 GCA_030618605.1 Holophagae bacterium
AGGGCCGAGCCGCCGGGCAGCGGTTGCCGCCCTTTTCGGCGAGATCAATATTCGAGGCAAGCTGCCGGTCAGCCTCTCGGAAGAACTGCCCGCAGGCTTCGGTCTCGAGATTCCACGTCGTGAGATGACCCTGCGCACCGCCCTTCCGGAAGACGCCGGATTCCGGCCTGGAGGTATGGACGAGGTCGATCGGGTCGTTGCGGAGTTCGTCGAACAAAGGGCATTCCCCGGAGGCGTCCTGGCCGTCGGGCATCGAGGCGCCCTGGTGCATCTGCATCCCTTCGGGATGCTTTCCTACGACGAGGGAGCGCCGGTGGTCGAGGCCGATACGATCTACGATCTTGCCAGCCTGACCAAGGTTCTCGCCACGACGACGATGGCGATGATCCTGGTGGACGAAGAACGTCTGAGTCTCGACGCGAAGGTACAGGATTTCATGCCCCTCTTCCAGGGACCGGACAAAGAGAAGGTCACCATCCGTCATCTCTTGACCCACTCCTCAGGCATCGAAGAATGGGCGCCTCTGTTCGAAGAACTCCAGGGTCCGGAGGCCTATATCGAGCGTATCCAGGCGATGGACCTGGTGTACAAACCCGGCACTGAATTCCGCTACAGCGACCTCGGCATGATTCTCCTGGGCGAAATCCTGTCTCGGGTTGCCGGCCAACCGTTGCACGAGTTCGTGTCCGAGAGAGTCTTCGAGCCCCTTGCGATGACCGACACCCTCTATCTGCCGGGTGAAGACCTTCTGCCTCGAATCGCGCCTACCGAGTTCGACCCAAAACTGGATCGTGTGATCCATGGCGAGGTCCACGACGAGAACACCCGTGCCCTGGGCGGCATCGCACCCCATGCCGGGCTTTTCGGAACCGCCGGTGATTTGGCGCGCTTCACCCAGATGATATTGAATGGTGGTGTCTTTGAACACCATCGGATCATCTCATCCGAGACCGTAGAGATGTTTACGAAGATCGACGGCGGTGTGGCCGACTCGGACCGAGCCCTCGGCTGGGACACCAAGTCCCCCGAAAACTCCTCCGCTGGAGAGCTCTTTTCACCGAATTCCTACGGTCACACGGGCTTCACAGGCACCTCGATCTGGATCGACCCGGAACGGGAACTCTTCCTGATCCTCTTGACCAACCGCGTACATCCAACACGGGAAAACAAACTCCACCGTGAGGCCAGGCCGGCGGTAGCGGATGCCGTGGTCAGGGGCCTTGCCGAATGACCGCAATACAACGCAGAGGCGCAAAGACGCAAAGAAGCAAAGGGATCAATAGAGAGAGGCTGGAATGGCTCGGAGGCTTGTTTGTCCCGCCAAGGAATGCAAGAGCTGTCAGCAGAGTCCTGCCAAGCCTCCTCCTCGTGTCGGTCTCGGTCGTCGTCGCCTCGTGCGGTCAAGCCGTCAATGAGACCACGGTTGAGGCTGTCGGAACCTCTGCCGTCGAGGTCGGCCTGGACCAGGTGGCCGCCGGCCAGATCGACGCACTTCAGGGGAAGCGGATCGGCCTGATCGTTCACGCTGCATCGGTCACATCAAACGGTCGGCATGCCATCGACGTCCTGGGCGACGCAAAACTTGATGTGGTGCGCCTGCTGACTCCGGAGCACGGCCTCAGAAGTCGGGCGGCAGCCGGTGAACATGTCACGAGCGGCAAGGATGAGGTCAGCGGGCTCGCCGTCGTCAGTCTCTATGGCAAGAACCGGAAACCGACACCGGAGGATCTCGAAGATCTCGACGTTCTGGTCTTCGACCTTCAGGGCGCCGGCGTCCGGTTTTATACCTATGTCAGCACACTGATCCTCTCGCTGGAAGCCGCGGCGGAAAACGGACTGGAGTTCGTCGTTCTCGACCGGCCCAACCCTCTCGGCGGGGATCGCATCGAGGGGCCGACCAGCGCTCCTCGCGACGTGGTGCCTTCCAGCTTCGTCAACTTGGCGCCGGGACCGCTGGTCCACGGATTGACCCTCGGGGAAATGGCTCGTTTCGTCAATCAGGGCCTGGAAAAACCGGCGCGATTGTCGGTCGTTGAGATGAAGGGTTGGGAGCGCGGCATGACCTGGGCGGAAACCGGCCTGACCTGGGTGCCGCCGTCGCCCAATCTCCGCAGCCCCGAGGCCGCCCTCGCCTATCCGGGCACCGGCCTCCTGGAGTCGACCACTCTCTCCGAAGGTCGGGGCACGCCCACTCCTTTTCTGGTTTTTGGGGCGCCCTGGCTTGGTTCATCCACACTGGAAATACCAGCGGTTCCCGGTTTTGACCTCGAAACGACAATCTTCACTCCGAAAGAATCTCCGGCCGCCCCCAACCCCAAGTACCTCGACCAAACCTGCCACGGAATGGTCATCCATATCACCGATGCGGCGAAAGCCCAACCCTACCGGCTCGGCGTAACCCTGCTTGCGACCCTCTCGAGTCAACCCGATTTCGGATGGAGACGGGATGGCGACGCCCTGACCTGGCTGCTGGGAACGCCCCAACTACTGCAAGGCCTTCGCCAGGGCAAGACCGTACGGCAGATCCTCGATGCGGACCTGGCGGATCACGCCGAATGGCGAAAGGTACGTGCATCGGCCCTCTTGTATTGAGTCGGTCAGTACGCAAGAACCCGCAACACACCCTCGTCGGCGTCGACCTCCACCATTGCACCAAGGGGAAGTGCTGCGTTCATGGGGTGGTGACCGACGGGGAAACTCATCAGCACGGGGACTCCCAGCGACTCGAAGT
>JAUXDC010000090.1 GCA_030618605.1 Holophagae bacterium
GGTCTTTGCGGTTCAATTCCTGCCTTCCAGCGTCCCAGCTTCCTGGCGTCCCAGCATCCCGGCGTCACGCCTGCTATAATGGTCTCCAATCGATCCGGGGGCGTACCGGCTTCGACGGGGAACTGTTCAGGCGTCGGCAGCGTGTCGAGGTCCATCCACTCGATAACTGGGTGGGGCAATAATCAACTGCCAACACTGATTACGCACTGGCTGCTTAAGTAGCCCGTTGTCCCAAGACTCTGACCATCGGTCTGGTGACAACGACGTTTGATGGAATAAGCTGAGTCGTACCGCCCGAACGACACAGTCGAAAACTTAGGGCTGGTCCCATGATCCGGCCGTTCGCCGGCCACCTACGGGACGAGATTAAACGGCGAGCTGCACACGGAGAAGCCGCCGGCTGAAGTTCCTCGGACGTGGGTTCGACTCCCACCGCCTCCACCATTGCAAAGAACTCGAACCGCCTTCCGGGCGGTTCTTGTTCTTGGGTTTCTCGAGCGTACCCAGCACAGCCAGAATATCTATTGATGTCCGTGCCACGAAGTAGGGTCGACCGATCTCACCCTGGGTCGGCACCAGACGAATTTGACCCAGGAGACCTCTCAGGATTTCTGCAGAAGGCCCAGTTCGGCGTTTCAGCACGTCCCCAAGCTGTTCCAACCGCTCCTCAATCCACTCAACTGGCGGAGACTGAAAGACCTTGTCCCCGCTGCGCCGGAGAGGGCGCACCCCACCTGATCGTCGCGGGATCATCTCAGCGAATGATGCAGGGACTGGTGATGGATCGATCCGCTCCTCTTTTCGGCAGGGCCTCTGAGATTCTCAAGATCCGTCCACTGGCCGCCGGTTGGATCACGACGGCATTGGAGATCGAAAGGGCACACGACGCGGTGGAGGCCTTCGCGATGTGGGGCGGAGTTCCGCGCCACTCGAAGCTGGCAGCGGATTACCCGGACCTCCCCTCCGCCGTAATTTCCCTGGTTCTCGATCCTCTCGGCGTCCTTCATGACGAACCAAGTCGATTACTTCTGGATGATCTCCGGGATACGACCCAGGCCGGCTCTATCCTGAGCCTGATTGGAAGCTGGTTCTCAAAGCGTGCCGGTAGGCTGATGTTTCGGCTGGGGCAGTTAAGGGTCGTCCCTCTTGGACAGGACTCAGCGGCACGAAGGCTCAGAAACCCTCGGATCATTCCCGGGTGGATAAAACTCACCGGCATTGGGCATCCCGAATCCAGGGGATGTTGCCAGGCGACGGTCAAAGGTCAGAGTCTTGGTACATCCAGCGTTTCGATCCTGTTCGCCAATCAGGGAGTCCGAAAATTCTTCAGGTGGAATACACTGGACTCGGACTAAACGAGGGGGAATTCATGTCACCAAGAATGGACCTTGAGATGTTGAATGCCATTCCTCCGTGGGAGTGGCCGAACGATGCTGGCGCCCTGTTCATGGAGGTCCTTCGCGACCCCGAGTCGGAGGAATCCGACCGCCTGATCGCCGCGGAACTTGGCGGCGACTTCACCGTTGTCAACGACGAGATATTTGACATTCTGCTGTCGATTATTGCGGATAGTGAGGAAACAGTGAGCCTGCGGGGGTCGGCCGCAATTGCCCTGGGGCCTGCCCTTGAGCATTCTTTTCTGGAGGAGTTTGACGACCCTGAGGATATGCCGATCTCCGAGCCTACGTTTCTCAAGGCCCAGACCTTTCTTCGCAAGCTCTTCATGGACGAAGATGTTCCGAAGGAGGTTCTGCGGAGGACCCTGGAGGCATCGGTACGTGCACCGCAGGACTGGCACAAAGAGGCGATCCGCAACGCCTATTCAAGCGCCGACGACGATTGGAAGGCGACCGCTGTTTTCTCGATGTGTTACGTCGGAGGGTTCGAGGAACAGATTCTCGAGGCACCGGAGAGCGACAACGAGGAGATTGAGTTCGAGGCTGTCCGCTCAGCCGGAAACTGGGGACTGGATGGAGCGTGGGCGCACGTTGAGGAGATCGTGACGGCAGCGGGCACAGACAAGATACTATTACTGGCCGCGATCGAAGCGATTGCAAGTATTCGTCCGGATCAGGCTGGCGTAGCTCTCGTGGACCTGACCCTCCACGACGACGAGGAGATCGTCGATGCGGCCCACGAAGCCATGGCGATGGCCGAGACCATGGCCATGCTCGATGGGGCTCTGGATGACGAGGAGGAGGATCCGGGCTGGTAGGTGTCTGGAGCGATATCCGGGCGGTCACGGGGGACCGCCCCTACAAAGCGAAAATTCGAACGAGAGGCTGATCGAGTTCGGCTCCGCTGGGTTGATCGGCCATCACGAAAGCCCCAATTCCTGTCCAAGGATCTTGGTTACGAATCTCTTACCGACGATCTCCCCTGCTACGAGATCGTGAATTCTGCGATGGATTTCCTTGGTACGACCGGCATTGTCGGCTGCCTTCAAGGTGTGGGTGTAGGCGTCCCGCACGTCGAGACCTGTGATCTCATAGCCGTAACCCTCGACCAACCAGCGGAGAGCCGCCATACCCGCCTCGATTGCAAATTCAGGGTTCTTCTCGGCAAAATCACGCGCGGCCCGCGTCAGGGTTTGTGGTGAACACGGTGTCCGGTTTGCCAAAACGATCGCCTCGTCATAGAGCTTCGCCGACTTGGCTGCGGCAAACCACTTGCCTTCCACTCCGGGCGTCGTCTCGACGAGGTCTGCCAAGATTTCGGAGGCTCTCTTGTTGGGGTACTTCTTTGCCACCGCCCGGAACCATGCCAGGTAGGTCCCCTTCCGGTTCGCGGTCAGTCCATACCTTTGATAGGCCTCGTCCTTGAGGCCGGACGATACGAGAATCACCTCACAGATGGTGTCGATGGCGTGGTCGTTCACCCAGGGATTCCGGCTGCTCTCCGCATAGCGAATGGCTTCGGCCTTCTTCCCCTGAGCCACCAGGGCTTTGACGGCCCACTGCCGGTAGGCCCACAGTTTCTCTTCTTTGAGGATGTCAAGAAGTTCGTCGTGACGACCGGAGGCAAACAAGGCGCCAAGGCATACAGTTGAGCCGGAATAGAACCCTCGCAGACTTTTGTCGGGGCTCAGGGCCAAGCGCGTAGTGCCTATCAGTCGATCCGCCCACTGCGAAGCGATCTCCGGCGACGAACACAGTCTGTCCCAGAAGTCACCAAGCTGTTCGATGTAGGGAATCTTGTCTTGGGAAATCGCTTCATACAACCGTTCCAGCCATTGCTCGCGGGTCTTGGTATCTGCCGGAGCGTTTGCAATGATTTCGACCAGTGCAACGATGGCATTGTTGACTGCCGAGCCAATGGCGCCGGAGGAGCTGTCGACATGTTCCAGTGCCGGTGAGACCCTCTCCAGGAAAGAAACGGCGCCCCCGGCAGCAAGCACCGGATCCTTGCGGGCCACCTTCTTGATTTCGGACACGGCCTCCTTGACACGTTTGATGGCGGGCTGAGACCTCCAACCGTAGGCCTGCCGTCGGAAACGCGCCTTGAACTGCCACTTGTGTTTCACAACCTTGGCGCTCATATCATCTCCTGGTACTGATTTTACTATTCCCTAACCTGAGCGATTCTCATCAGCGACCTACGTCCGGTCCTGTTCCCCTGTCTCCCTTTGCGCCTCCGCGTCTTTGCGCCTTTGCTGCCTATGAGGCGATGGAAGGTTGGGATCCGACTTCGGAGGAAGATCTACTGGCGGCGCACGGCCTTCTGACGGCCGGGCTGGTGAATGATGCCGGCAAGTTTCGCTCCGGGGGCGTCGGTGTTTTTAAGGCCAAGCAACTGTTACACGTGGCGCCGCCCGCTGATCGAGTGCCCTTTCTGATGAGTGATCTGCTTGGCTGGCTGAAACGGGCCGAAGCGCACCCTGCGGTCACCAGTTGCATCTTTCACTACGAACTGGAGTTCATTCATCCTTTTGCTGACGGCAACGGCCGTATGGGACGATTGTGGCAGACCCTGATCCTCTGCCACTGGAGGCCACTCTTGGCCTACCTTCCCGTGGAGACGGTGATCCAGGGACGGCAGGAGGATTACTACCGGATTTTGGCCGAGGCGGACAGGCTCGGCGAAGCAACTCCATTTGTGGAGTTTATGCTCCAGGCGCTGCTTGTTGCACTCCGGGAAGCTGTTTCTGACGAACAAGTAACCGACCAAGTAACCGACCAAGTAGTTCGACTCATCAAGGCCCTTGCCGGGGCGGAGATGGGCAGCATCAACCTGATGAACGCGCTGGACCTTTCCCACCGGGCCACCTTCCGCAAGAACTCCCTGAACCCGGCATTGGAAGGCGGCTGGATCGAGAGAACCCAACCGGACTCGCCGCGCAGCCCGACCCAGCGTTACCGTCTGACCGACAAGGCCAGGAGATGGCTTTCCCGCACTTCCCCCCCAAAGCCGTAAAAGGTCTCGTTCCCGTTGTCATCCGGCCAGTAATACCGCACTTCGAAATGCACCAACTTGTTGACTTCTTCCCGAAAAGGCTCGCCCTGCCCCATGGTGTAGTAGCGGGGCGGGGAAGCGTCGTCAGGCATGAGGCATTATCGCACGCTGGTGTGGCGCCGTTGAAGTTGCCGGCACCGTTTTGGTTTTGACATGGTAGAGTCGCCCTCGCTGAAAACGGGGATTCATAATCCCTGACCTCGTCTGTCGGCCAGTGGTTGGATCTGCAGACGAGCGAACAAGCTCCCTTTAACGGAGGTCCCTCATGAAATTGCCAATCCCTGTCCGTCTTTTGTCCATGTCCTTCCTCTTCTTGATGCTCGGCCTCAACGCCGGCGCCGGACAATTGACTCTCGACTACACCTTTGACTGCCCGCAGGTCACGACTGTGAAAATCGGCGATACCCTGTACCACCGCGTGATCCTGGAAGGCGCCACCAACGGCGGCCCGGTCGGAAGCCCGGCCCTGCCGGCCTCCGGAGCAAGGATCCTGCTTCCCCTTGGTTCAGAGGTGAGAAGCGTCGAGGTCACCGGAGGAGAGCGTGTGCTTCTCGGTTCCGACCTGCTGGTGGAACCGGTAGGCCTCCCCTACCGGCTGATGGACGGCGCTGAATCGGCCGCCATACCGACGCCGGATGAGGCGATCTACGGTTCTGCCGACAGCTATCCCGCGGCTAACTTTGAGGAGATCGGTGCCCAGTCGTTCCGCGGCTACCAGATCCTGGTTCTCCGGCTGCAGCCGGTGGATTACATCCCGGCCACCGGCGAGCTCTTCTACAGCCCCAACTTGCGGGTGGTGGTTGAAACAGAGGAGACAGACAATGTCCCGGCCTTGTTGCGCGGTTTTGATGGTGACGCATCCGAGGTCCGCAGCCGTGTCGACAATCCGAAGGTGGTCGGCAGCTACGAGGCGGCCGGCACACGCGGCACTCGGGCCTACGACCTGATGATCCTCACTACCGAAGCACTCGCCGCTTCATTTGCTGCCCTGAAGACGTATCACGACGGCCAGGGCCTGGCCACCGAGATCCACACCACCACCGACGTGGGGAGCAATGATCCGGCGGACGTTCGTGACTACATTCGGAACGCCTACCTCAACGACGGCATCGAGTATGTGCTGATCGGCGGCGACGACGACATCATCCCGGCCCAAAACTTGTATGTGGACTCGCTGGCCGGTTACACCGACTCCACGATGCCGGGCGACATCTATTTCGGCTGCCTCGACGGCACCTGGAACGACGATGGTGATGGTAACTACGGTGAACCGAACGACGGCGCCGGCGGAGGCGATGTGGATCTACTGGCCGAGGTTTTCGTGGGCCGTTGTGCGGCTGGCAACACCACCGAGGTGGACCGCTTCGTCACAAAGACCATCTGGTATATGAACGGCTCGCACAACCAGCCAGCTGAAGTGCTGCTTGTGGGTGAGTACCTCGGTTTTAGCGGGATCTCCGATTATGCCGCTGCCACCCTCGAGGAGTTGGAGGATGGGGCCAGCACCCACGGTTACACCACCGTGGGCATCCCCACTGCCGATTTCACGATCACCGAAATGTTCGAGCGGGATATGTCCTGGTCCCAATCGACCCTTGCCACGGCGATCAACAACGGCCTGCACATCCTCAACCACCTCGGTCACGGCGACCAACAGTACGCGATGAAATTCAATAACTCTGATGTGATGAGCCAGCTGGACAACACCGAGCTGCTCTTCCTCTACTCCCAGACCTGTCTCGCCGGCCATCTCGACGGCACCGACTGCTGGGCCGAAACGATGAACATCAAGACCGACCATGGCGCTTTTGCCCTGGTGATGAACGCCCGCTACGGCTGGGGTGACTACGACACCACCGATGGCCCCTCTCAGCGCTTCAACCGCGAGTTCTGGGACGCGGTGTTCGACGAGTCGATGCCCGAGGTCAGCAGGGCCAACCAGGACTCCAAGGAAGACAACCTCTACCGCATCAACGAGCCCTGCATGCGCTGGTGCACCTACGAGCTGAATCTCTTCGGCGACCCGGCCGTGGCCATCCAGGGCGCCGAGCCGCACGGGATGAGGGTCACCCCCAGCGGATCCTTCGACTCTGAGGGTCTAAGCGGCGGCCCCTTCAGCCCCTCGAACACGGTCTACACCATCGAGAACATGGAGGCCACCGCCATCAACTACACGATCGAAAAGACCCAGAGCTGGGTTGATCTCTCCTCCACCGGAGGCCACCTGCCGGGGTTCGGTTCGGCCACGGTCACCGTCTCGATCAACTCCGGAGCCGACTCGCTGGGCAACGGAATGCACTATGACACCATCAGTTTCACCAATGGCACCAACCATGACGGCGATGCCACGCGGGCGGTAAACCTCCAGGTGGGTGTCGCGACGGAGCAGCATTCGTGGGACATGAGCAACGATCCCGGCTGGACCACCGAGGGCCTCTGGGCCCATGGCGTTCCCAGCGGTGACGGTGGCAACAACTACGGCAACCCGGATCCCAACAGTGGTCACACCGGGTCGAACGTCTACGGCTACGACCTCAGTGGCGACTACGTGGACAACCTCCCCGAGACCCACCTGACATCCACCGCCTTCGACTGCAGCAACCTCGGCCAGGTCTCGGTGAAGTTCTGGCGCTATCTCAATGTCGAGACGTCAAGTTACGACCACGCTTACGTGCGGGTCAGTAGCGACGGCGTCAACTGGTCCGACGCCTGGCAGAACACCTCTGAGGTTACCGATTCCTCATGGACCCTGGTGGAGTACGACATCTCGGACGTCGCTGACGGCCAGAGCACCGTCTATCTTCGCTGGACCATGGGTACCACCGACTCCGGGTGGCGGTATTCCGGCTGGAACATCGACGACGTGGAGGTCTGGGGCCTGGAAAGTGTGACGCCTCCCTTATTCACTGACGGATTCGAATCCGGCGACATGGACCGATGGAGCGGGAATTTCTAAAGAAGACCGGTAGCGCCCATTTGTTAAGAGGGTGCCGCTTGACGATCGTCAGTTGGAGGCGGTTCTGTCGTGTCTTGGTCTGAGGACAGGCGAAAAGGCGTGACAGGCAGCTTTCGAGGCCATGCGAAAACTCCTGATATCAGCTACACTTGTGAGGAAGTTCGGCGGTTTGCGACAAGTGGAGACTGACATGGAACGGTTCCGTATCTCGACGGCGGCGTCTTGTGGAATTCATTGCGGGTTATTCATTTTTTTCGTGGCGGTGAATTGCCTCTTCCTCGGGGCCTCCGTCAGCGCTCAGGAGGTCATTTTACAAAACGACACGGTCACTGATTTTGGCAACGCCACTATTCAGGCCGGGTTCGTGGGAGGCGAGGCGGCATCGGCGTGGCTGACTTCGTCTTGTGACGGCAGCATGGTCGCCGTCCAGATTCTCTGGTTGTCCACCACCGGCACCGGGCCTGACATCCTCGAGGACTCAATTGTGATCAACAACGCCGGCGCATTCCCGATCCCCGGCGACCAATTGGCGTGGATCAGCGGTCCCCTGTTGAGCGACGGCTTCGTCAACGAGTTTGTCCTCCCCGTGCCGGTCACCGTCCACCTGGGGTCGACCTATGTCGTGTCGCTGGTGTTCGACGACGCACCGCCTCCGACCGGACCAAGCGTGGTGACCGACATCAACGGATGCCAGGGTGGAAAGAACGGGATCTTTGCTATCCCGCCGGCAACGTGGTTCTCGAGCTGCGACCTCGGCGTGACCGGTGACTTCGCGATTCGTGCCGTAGTCGATTGCGGTGGATCCGCCCTGATCTTCCAGGATGGTTTCGAGTCCGGGGACACATCGATGTGGCCGGGTTAGGTGATTGAAACACTTCCAAAAACAGGGACAGACTTGCGGACCTTGCGGATGTTTGCCCTTCCGCAAGGTTCGCGAATCCGGCTCCGTTTCCGGGCGGCGCGTGCCGTACACGGCTTCTTCCCTCAGGCAGTCCTTCAGGCCAAGCAGCCGTCACGGGGAAAGCCGTGACAGGCAGCTTTCCTTTTTCAGTGGGTTGCTCTCACAGGGTCCGGCCCGCGAGTCAACAGGGAGCGGCACGAACCTCGCCACCGGTGGCGAAACCGCCACCAATCTCCTCATCCGACTTGGTTTCCTGGAGCCCTTTTGGTGTTTTGCCGTGTGAGCTGGTCGTTGGGCGTTTGAGTTGGTTTTCGTGTAACCTGGGTCGATGGCACAACGAACAGAGGGAAAGGCGATTTTGAAACAGGGGCCGTCCACAACGTGGGAGCGCGCGGTCGTGCACACGGCGAGGGTCTTCGCCATCGTGACGCTGGTCGTGTCCGTCCTGCTCGCCGTCGGATTCACTGGGACAGGATTTCCAATGTGGCTGTCACTTCCCCTCTCGCTCCTGATCGCTTACCTGGTCTACGCCGGCATGACCCGAAAGATCCGGCGGCGACGCAAGATCCTCGCCCGGCCTTTCCCCACCGAGTGGGAGGAGATTCTCCAACGCGAGGTGGTCTTCTTCCGCGCTCTCGAACCCGAGGACCAGGCGCACTTTCGTCGCGAACTCCAGGTCTTCCTCGGCGAGAAGCTGATTACGGGAATCGGCTTCGATTTGGACACGACCACCCGCGTGCTGACGGCGGCCAGCGCCGTGATCCCGATCTTCGGATTCCCCAACTGGGAATGGGACCAGATCAGCGAGGTTCTCGTCTACCCCGATCGCTTCGACCAGGATTACGCCTTCGAGGGCGACAAGCAGCGGAACACCCTGGGCATGGTCGGGACCGGAGCGCTCAACCGGCTGATGATCCTCTCGAAGCCCGATCTACTGGCCGGCTTCCGCAACTCAACGGACAAGCAGAACGTCGGCGTCCATGAGTTCGCCCACCTGGTGGACAAGTCGGACGGGACCATCGACGGCCTGCCCGGGGTTGGGCTGGAGCGGGCGGCCATCGGACCATGGATCGAGCTGGTGCGGCGGAAGATGGAGGAGATCCGCCAGGGCGATTCGGACATCAACCCCTATGGCCTGACCAACGAGGCCGAGTTCTTCGCCGTGGCCTCCGAGTACTTCTTCGAGCGCCCCGGGTTGATGGAGCGCAAACACCCCGAGCTCTTCGCCATGCTCTCGAAGGTCTTCAGCCAGAACCTCGGCGAGCGAGCGGCGGCGCTGACCCGGGAGAGAAAGCGAGGCCGACCAAAATTCGGACGAAACTCGCCCTGTCCCTGCGGGAGCGGCCTGAAGTACAAGAAGTGCTGCCTCTATCGCTCCCGGCGCCCCCCCAACTGAGGCTACCTCCTCAAACCCGACCCCTCACGAGTGAGAAGAGTGAGCAACGTGGCACCTTTTCGACGGGTCATGTCCACGGATTGACGATCGGGATGCCGGACGGTTCGATGTCGGCTTCATTGCGCGTGACGACCGCACAGCGGTTGACCTTTGCGGTGGCGGCAATCAGGGTGTCGATGACGGGAAGCGGCCGCCCGCGACCCTCGGCTTCGCCAAGCATCACGCCCCACACCCCGGCCGTAGCCGTGTCAATACCGAGAATACGGCCTTGGAAACGGTTGAGGAGGTCACCCTCAAGCCAATTCTCGAGCTCAGTGCGTCGTCGCCCAGGCGGGAGTTTTGAAACCCCTTTTTGCAGCTCACCGACAGTGATGACGCTCAGGTATAGTTGGTGTTCATTCTGAGCGGAAACCCAGGTGCAGACTCCGGCGTTGGGCCGTGGCTTGACCAACTCCGAGAGAACGCAGGTGTCGAGGAGGAAAGTCATAGATCGATCTCACGGCCAAGCTCTTTTGAACGTTCAACCTCGATTTCGATGCCGCACAATGGGGATGCCCGAAGAAAATCAACCAGATTGACCTCCGGCATGACGAGACGCTGATAGTCCTCGACGGACATGACGACAGCTGTCTCCCTGCCCCGTCGAGTGACGATCTGAGGCCCGGAGCGTGTAGCTTCGTTCACCACCTCACTGAAACGGTTCTTCGCATCCTGCAGTTTCCACGTCGATCCCATGCTGACCTCCATATGACTAATCTAGACTGTCTAGCCAGGAATGTCAAATTTCCGCATCCGGGCCCTGTTCTCCAGATCACCCTGCTTGGTTTATCGATGCCTTTGTGAGGTCACGGTATCTCCGAAGTATGGGAAGGGAAGGACCGAGCGGGGGCGATCGGCATTCGTTGGAGTTCTCGACGGGTTCAATGCGCTCCCGAAGGCCGGGGATCGTCTGTTCGCTGCAATGTTCCTGTCGGCTCATTCCCCCTGAAGACCATCCATATCCTGAATTATCCCGTTTCTTCCCTATTCGGACGGTTCATGCCACCATGGGGCCATGAGCACACATATACGAAGAGTTCTGTTGCATCTGGAGGACGGCCGCGACTGGGAACTCAAACTCGAGCCACCGGTCAACCGTGTCATTCCCGTCGGTCACAGCCACCTCCGAGCGCTGTGGGCGGCCTACGGAGAGGTGTGAGGTTGTGATCAATGGCACTGTTCCAGTGGACCTGAAGAACACTAGTTCCATGTCCCTGGCACTCTTTCAACTTCCCAAAACCAGGCACTGCTCGGGCTCAGTAGGCATCACCCCGGGGAACTATGGCATAGACATGGAGTACACGTAATTCCCGATCAGGGGTGAAAAGCATTCTCCAGCCCCCAACCCTCACTCGGTAATCCCCCTTGAGCCTGCCGGTGAGCGGTCTCACGCGTGGATGAAGAAGTGGCTTCTCGTCGAGTTCGAGTGCCAACAAGGCAAACTTGATCCTCTGTCGAGTCGTCGTGTCGAGTTTGAGGTACTGCTTCTCAGCTGACGGTTTGATTTCAATCCGCCAGCTCATCAAGTGACTTTCCGGCAACGTGGTTTTCAACTTCCTGCTTGCCGCGAGTAATCGCCTCAATCCACCCCGGCCGAGACAGGAGATCCAGTGTCTCTTGGTGGCGCTCGATGTATTCGTCGATGAGCTCGGTGAGAATCTCCTTCATCTCGGTCTTCTCAATCCCCGCGATGATCCTCAAAACATCCCGTTTTTCTGCTGGAACCCGAACAGTTGCTGTAGCCATAATGCCCTCCTGGCCCCTTGACACTAAGCGCCTAAGCGCCTAGTGTCAAGGGGCCAGTCTCAGCAAACGCAGGATCATTGACCATAAACGCCGGGAATAAGAATAAAACAGTGTCCCTTTTAAATTCTTTTAAATTCGAACGAAGGGTCCGGCAGGTGTGCGGCAGGCGGGACAAGGCCACTACAATATTTTCCGGCATACGCATACGAATCGTGGCGTCGGGCGTCTCGCTACGAATACCGGTGAGAGTCAGGGCCAGAGTTGATCACGCGCCAGTGCCTCGAGCAGACGATTGACCGGCCAGACCTCGATGTCTTGGGAGACCTTCAGCTCATGTGGGCCGGTGTAGACCAGGATTCGCCGGATGACCTCGGGAAGTTCGCCGATGGCCTTCAAGCCGGAGAGTTGCGACCGCGAGAAAGTGGACGATGCCTTCACCTCCATGGCCAGCAGCTCGTTGCCGCGCCGGAGCAGGAAATCAACCTCGACCCCTCGTGCTTGGAGTGGGGACCAATATGATATTTCCTCGTACAGCTCCCGTTCATGGCCGTAGGCACTCAGCAGCGAGTAAATCCAACCCTCCAGGAGAGGCCCCCGTTCCTCGATCGCGAGCGGTCCAAGCTGTTTTTTTACCGCGCGAACCAGCCCTGGGTCGATCCAATAGAGCTTGGGGTGCTTGCGTTCTCGAACTCGCAATCGAGCCTCGAACGCGGGGAGGCGCGAGGCCAGGAGGGTTTCTTCGAGGATCTCGAGGTACCCGGCCACCGTGGTACGAGCAACGCCGGAATCACGCGCAATGGCGGAGACGTTGATCGATTGACCATGAAACAGGCCGGCGATGGGAAGGAACCGGACGAAGCCCGGCAGGTTTTTGACCAAAGCCTCGGCCTTGATCTCCTCGCGCAGATACAGCTGGACGTATGCCTCCAGCGTGCTTCGTGGATTCTCCGCGTTCCAAATTAACGGAATACTTCCGAAGCGCAACAGCCGCTCCAGGTCGAAGTCGCCGCCCAGTTCCTCCGGGACCAGTGGAAACATCGTCTTCCACACGGCGCGCCCGGCAAGCAGGTTGGTGCCGGCGGTTTTCAGCTTGCGCGCGCTGGAACCGAGAAGGGCGAAGTTCAGGTCCTTTTCTTCAATGAATCGATGAACTTGGTTCAGCAGACCAGGAATCCGCTGAATTTCGTCCACGACCACCCAGGACCTGTTGGGAACTGCCCTCACCATACCTGCAAAAAGAGACGGATCGCCAAGGAGACTCTGGTACAGGCCCTCGTCAAGGAAGTCAATGCGGCGAGCCTGGCTGAAATGATGTCGTGCCCAGGTGCTCTTGCCTACCCCTCGAGCTCCGAACAAAAAAAAGCTCTTGGGAGGTGCGGTGGTGATCCTGGGGTAGACCGCTTCGTGCATAACGCCGTCATAATACCATGAAAAATGACGACAAGGTATTCAATGCCCGCTGAAAAGCGCTTCAGAAATATTTGAGCCCCCTCCCTCTCAATTCGAAACAGCTACCCACAAACCGTTCCAGGTTGTGCTTCATGAAGGGCGGGACAGTATATTTGGAACCGTATATTCTGGCCTGTCTATAGGAACGCGACCCAGCGGATGATGAACCGGGAACCTAAGAACAAAACAGTGTCCCT
>JAUXDC010000322.1 GCA_030618605.1 Holophagae bacterium
CCGTCGAGATCGTTCTCGGTACCATCATAAATCTCGGTGTGCCAGGCTCCGACGCCCGGACGAACCAGCAGAAGGGATACTCTGCCCCCGGGGGCAGAGGTGGTCTGGGAAGGCTCAGAAGTTCCGCCGAGAGCCTGAGCGCCGTGGGTGATGTCGACGGCTGGCTCGTCCGGGATGCCGAGGCGGTAGGCGCCGAAAGATCCTGAGTTGACATCGACGACTACCCACAGCGCCCCGGCTAGGGCTGCCTTGTCGAGGTCTGTCAGAACGATAACCCCGTCGCGGTCGTCGTCGGTGGCGACGAATGTATCCCACGATGTCTGCTGGACTACGCCATACAGTCTGGCCGCCCAGGTGACGGCCACCTCACCTCCAGGAGTAACCTCTTCAATCGTGACGGCTTCGGGTGTGACCTGAAGCTCGATGGCAAAGGAAATGGCAGGCGTCGCAAGGGAAATGGCAAAGCCCAGGATGACTGACAGTCTTGATTGTCTGATGTGCATTTCTTGTCCCTCTTGAGAAGAGGCTACAAAAAAAAAACAGATTTTGTCAAGAGGAATTTCTGTTCCACCAAAGGAACCCGTGCCGGCCTTGGGCTCGGGAAAATACAATGGAAGGCGATCACCGGCTCACAGTTCAGTTGAAACCCTTGTGTGTCGTCGGCTTGGTGATTTGGAGGTGCTCGAGTGTATTTCTAATGCGGTGTACACTGTCGCGCCGAGAGGGTGTTGGTGTTCCGGCGCCAATCGGTCAAGTTGAAAAATTCAGTGGAGGGTCCGATGGCCTCGTGGTTTACGAAAATGAGAATGAAAATGAAATACGGCTCGCCGGTGATCCTGGTCTCCGGGTTGCCGCGCTCCGGGACTTCGATGGCGATGAAAATGCTGGATGCCGGCGGTCTCAGCGTAATCCAGGATGGTATTCGAGAGGCCGACGAGGATAATCCCAAGGGGTATTTCGAGGACGAGCGCATCAAAGACCTTGCGAATATGGAAGACAAGAGCTGGTTTCGAGACCTCAGAGGGCGCGTCATCAAGGTTGTGTCCTCGTTGCTCCAGTACCTCCCCGATGACAACTTTTACCGAGTTGTCTTTGTCCGGCGTGATCTCCACGAGGTGTTGGCCTCCCAGCAGAAGATGCTGGATAGGCGGGACGAGGACACCCAAACCGAGGACGAAGCGATGCTGAAAATGTACGAGCAGCACCTCGAGAAGGTCCAGTTTCAGCTTCGTTTCAGAGAGTATTTTGACGTTCTCTATCTCAGCTATCGAGACGTGTTGACCGATCCGCGGCGGGAGGCGGGGCGCATGAATGATTTCTTCGGGGGCCGGTTGGATGTCGACGCCATGGCAGCCGTTGTCGATCCAAACCTGTATCGCAACCGGCGAGAGCAGGGTTGATTGAGCTTCAGGGAACAGGATGCAGCCTGATGTGCTGCCTGTCCCCTGAACCCTGAACCCTGAACCCTGATAGCTCTACTCGATGTACCCCAGTGTCCTGAGCATCTCCTCGTCCTGACCCGTCAGACCTTCTTCGTCCCCAGTAGTGAACAAGGGTTCAGCCGCCAGACGGGTCATGAGGATCTGCCGAAGGCCCGCCGCGACGATTGGGTGGTCTTGGGCGCAGTCGGTCCTCTCCGCGGGGTCCGCGGACAAGTCGAAGAGCTCAAGTTCAGTAGGGGTTCGAACGAGGAGTTTCCATCGTGGCGTGCGGACGCCGAAGACGGGGTGCTCGTTGGCAGTTCGGATGACCATGGCTCGAGGCCGGCCGACCGTCCCACTCAATAAATTCCTGCCGGTGACCATGTTCTTGAATCTCTGACCAGCCAAGGCTGCCAGCGTGGGAGCCAGGTCGGCAAGGGAGGCTGGTTGGGCGGCCAGGTCTACGTTTGGGGCGTCGATGCCATCCGGCAGCCTCAAAATAAATGGAACCCGGACCATCTCCTCGTACACCTGGGAGTTATGGCCTATCTTGCCGTGCTCCCCGAGGGCTTCTCCGTGGTCTGAGGTCACCAGCACGGCGGTCCGGTCCCAGTCCGATCGTGTTTTCAGCGTCTTGAGGAGTTGACCAACGGCATCATCGGCCTTGAGGAGGTTACCGTCGTACAAGGCCCGGGTCTGATCCAGGTCTTCCCGGGTCAGGCCCTGATTATTCGTATTGAAAAGATCGATGAAGGTTCGGGTACCGTCGGCTGGGCCCTCGTAGTTTGGATCTGAAAACCGGTCGAAGTCGGGTCCGGGTTCGTAGGGTTCGTGAGGCGGCACCATGTGAACCAGGAGGTGGTACGGGCGATCCTGGGGTTGTTCCTTCAGCCATGTCTCGGCCAGTGTGACGAGGCGGTGTGGATCGAGAGCCGGTCCTCTCTTGACCCCTTTCCACGCCTCTTCGAAGGTCTGATAGCCCTGTTCCATTCCGAGTTTGATGGAATTGTTGGGTGTGGCCGAAAACGCTGCCGTTCGGTAGCCGGCCTCCAACAACAACTCTGCCAGAGTCATCGCTTTATTTGAGAGGCTCTGGCCGCGACTGACTACGCCGTGCTCCAGGAAGGAAAGTCCGGTTGCCATGGTCGGAACTGAACAGAGCGTGTAGGGCGCCAGCGCAACGACTTCGGGGAAGACGACCGACTCTTTGGCCAGCGCATCGATGTACGGAGTCGTCGGTCGATCGGCGCCATAACAGCCAAAGTGATCCGGTCGGGCTGCGTCGAGAATCAGGACGACCAGATTGGCCGGCCGGGCTGCCGCAGTATCTCTTTGTTTCATCAGCTCCCTGCTCGGCATATCCAAGGCGGTCAGCCAGGGCGCCGATATTCGGAGGGGACGGTCCTCGTCGGCCTGGACTTCGATCTCCAGAAAGGCAGTGTCGAATTGCGTCGGGAGTTGAAGGGTGGCCTGGGCCGGGCCGCTTGCGGCCGGTTCGATTTTCAAGGTGGCCGCCGCCGTTTGACCCGTGAGGTCGTGTGCCGTGATGCTGAGGGACTGTGCCGAGAGTCTGGGACGTATTTCGAGGTCCATCTGTTTTCGGTCGTTCGGGTTGACCGCGGCGATGATGGCGCCGTCTTTCCGGACAACCAGCCGTTGCTTGCGTGAAATACTGATTGGGGGGTTGTTTCGATTGCGGCTGAGGTCACGGAACATTGCGACCGTTCGGAGCGAGGCGGAAATCTGCCCAGAACTGCCGTCCATTACTGTGATGTTCCGAAACCAGGCTGCCAAAGGACGCGTATCTTTGCTGCCCGATCGATCAAGTGGTTTGACGGTGTAATCAAATACGAAGACAAGCCGATTGAGGCCGACCTCCTGTACTTCGGCCGGCATCCGAAGTGTTGACAGGGGGTTAGCGTTTGAGATCTTGACTCGACCCAGCATGTGGCCGTTCAAAGTGACGGACGCGTACTGAGGTTGTTCGAACAGTTCTCCGGTTGAGTTGGTGTTGAGGATTAGCGTGCGGGCTCGCGTTCTCTCGAGCCTGAAATTCAAAACGGACTTCAAGCCGACAGCCCAGGTGCCTCCCCGTTCCCGAGCGGACCAGCCGTCGGTCGTCGCGAAATGTGGAAACTCAACATCAATGGGGTAGTGGTCCACCCGGTGAAGGTCGAACAACAACGGTCCCTCATCGAAAGTGCTCGATACGTCAAGCCATGCGGTGGACGGAAGGGTCGCATTGCCGCCTGATCGTGGGGTGAACGACACCAATTTACGGCTGTGGCGGATACCGAGAGCGCCCGCCACAAGGGCGGCGATCATCAATGCGGCCAGCAGCGACAGCAGAATTTTCTTCATCGAGTGAGGCTCGTATCTATTGACGCGATGTTTTCATGGATCGACTCGAAACGGTCGTTCGTCATGATCATTATCCTTGGGGTCTTCTTTTTTGGTTTTTTTTGGAGGATCCTGTATCAGGGCTCTTACGGCCGTCCTGACGTTCCGGCTTCTTTGTGCCATCTGTGCCCTGTGATGCCTCTGGGGGGGACGCCATCTCGACGCGCCCTTGGAGCGAGGCGCCCTCCCGAATCAGGATCTTTGGAGCGAGAAGATCTCCGGTGACAACAGCAGAAGGTTGGAGTTCGATCATCTGGTTGCC
>JAUXDC010000032.1 GCA_030618605.1 Holophagae bacterium
GACTTTCCGGATGGGAACCAGCTAAATGTGCTCCGGACCCAGAAAGGCCAGTGCCCTTTCCGCTTCGCCGTCCATGATGACCTGGAGGTACCGGCCGTCGCTGACCTTGCGGACGTCGACGATCTTGACCACTTCTTCGAGATCGGCAAATTGAGGGACGATTTCGGCAAGGGCGTTCGGTGAGTTTTTGAGGAACGCCTCGTTCCAGATGGCGCCCTCGCCGTCCGGATAGAGCGGCAGGTAGGTAATCTCGGCCTCGACCAAATCCTGGAAGAAATGTGTGCCGAAGCTGACATCCGGCACGTAGGAACCCTTTTGGCGGGCGACTTCCAACAGCATCGCGGTGTGACAGATGTCGGCGTAGGTCACGGGCACCCCGAGACGGATGTCGCCTCGGCTGCCCCATCGTCCGGGCCCGATCAGGATGAATGTCTTTGGCTTGAGCTTGCGGTTGATGGTGCCGACGGCCTTGGCCACTCGAAGCATCGCCTCTTTGGTGGGTAACTGTTCGTAGTCCCTGGGATCGATCACGACGACCCATTCGAGGTTGCGAATCTGGGCCATCTGAACAAAGCGATTGGCGCTGAAGATCTTGTCGGCATCGGGGATGTCCGGCGGGATTGGGATGTGGTTGGCTGACGATGCCAGGCTGAGGGCGCGACACTGCAACAAATAAAAATGCTCACCGTCATGAGCGAACTCGATGTCGACCGGTTCTTCCAGTCCTTCTTCCAGGAGTTCGAGGATTTGTTTGAGCTCCCGGGGAAAGCTGGAGTTGAGCAGTCCGTTAAAGGTGACGACCAGTTCGTCGTCGCTCTGCATCAACATTCCTAGAATGGGAACCAGTTGCCGGTGGCGGTAGATCGAAAAGATTTTGTTGGCCATCGGAATTTGTCGGCCCAGTCGCTTGAGAAGCGTCTCGAACTCGAACGATTCGAACTGACCGCCCTTGAGGTCAACGACATCAACTTCGTGCTGCGAATATTGGTAAACCTCTTCGGGTTGTTGCAGAACCCTCAGATGCGGTTGGGCGAGGGCGACCATCACCGGCCAGTCGTCTCCGGTGCGGTCGACAGCCCTGGTGCCGAGACCGAGCACCAGCCGAGCCATTCCGTCGGTGCGATTGATCCGTGGGGACCAGCGCATTTCGCAGCGGGAGAAGGCCACCCCCGCAAAGGCCGGCATCATCAATCCCTCCATCTCCTTGCCGACAACGACCTGGACCAGGATGCCCATTTGTTCCTGGAAATCCAGCAGGCCCCGTTCCTTCCGGTACTCGATCGGATCTGGATGGAAAATCGAGGCGTAGACCTCCGAGATCGCGTCCTCGAGTTCGGCCAATCGGCGTTCAATCGGCCCCCGGTTGGCGATGAACAGGCTCTTGTACTTGCCGGAAAAAGCGTGCCCGATGCGGTCTTCGAGCAGTGACGACGACCGGATGACCAGGGGCTTTTCACCGATTGTCCAGAGCATTTCCTCGAGGCCCTTGTGGAGGATCGGAGGGAAGGCGCCGCTCTTGAAGAGTCTTTCGACCAGGGGAAACTCTTCTCGGACCTCGTCGATTTCCTGGTATTTGACGTTGATGACCTCTTCGAGGTGGTTGTGCTCGATGAACTCGAGAATACCGTTGGAGGGCACAAAGTAGGATTCCGGAATCTTGAAATCGGTGTCAAATCGATCTTGCCGGCCCGCGTGTTCGAGGATCGAACGAGCGAGCAGTAATCCGGCCGCCTTGCCCCCGATCCGCCCCTGGTTGCCTTCGGTGGGGACCAGGTGATCGAGAAGATAGTTGAATTCCCGGACACGGATGTACTTCTTGGCGACGGCGATGAAGGGCAGTTGGTCGGTCAGGAGGCGGCGCACCAGGGCCGCTCGGGTTCCGATGACCGATGCCTGGGGTGCAGCGGCTTCACCCGGCGCGAACTCGAGGAATTCACTGATCTTCTGCTTCAACTCGACGATGGGGGTTTCCACATCTTCGGCCAGGCGTGAGACCTCAAAGGCCAGTTGGCGCTTTTCGGTCAGAAGGATGGCGGCGAGGATCTCGTCGGGTTCGAGGAAGCGCTCGGCATACTTGATTGCCAGTTCATACAGCGCCATTCGAGCTCCGGGTAACATTTTCGGCTTGGGCCTGTTGGGGTCGGTTCCGCGGCGTTCTCCGCTGAGGTGGAGTACCTGGGTCACCTCGTCGTCAAGACTGTCGAAATCCACCAGCCCCTGTCGCTGCATGTCGACCAGGAGTTTCCGGCAGACCTTCTCCGCCAAATCGGGTCTTCGTTCCCGAAGATCCCGAAATCGAAGGCGCCAGGGGGGGGGCTCTGGATTCACTGGTGGGATCCTCGGTGGAATTGCATCATGGTCATCATACCAGCGGTTGCTGTTGCCCTTGAGGGGGACAGGGGATAGGGATCAGGGATCAGGGACAAGAACACAATTGAACCGCAAAGACGCGAAGGTCGCAAAGGGAACGCAAAGAAAAATATTGAATTTAGTCACCAGCATCACGGCGTTTCGGTCTGGTCGGCAGGACCAGGCGTTTCCTGAGGTTCCACCGGACGCAGAGACTGGAGATCTCCGACGATTGAGTGCACATCATCGGGCGCCACACTCATCACGGTGTCTCGACCGGACACGGCAACGAGGACGTTTCCCCCGTCTTCAAAGGACTCGAAAAACGTCACTGTAAGCGGAGTTGCGTTGCTCTCCAGAGCCAACATCGCCCTGCCCAGTTCCGGTGTACCGATGAGCATCAGGTCGAAGTCGACAACCTTCAGCCCGGCCAGTGCGCCGAGGCGTTTCTGAACCTCTTCGCCGAGAGCCTCGGCGCCGTCTTCAAGGCGCCAGAGGCCGCTCTCTTTTCTCAGCCGGACAGTGGCCGAGCCTTCGTTGAGACCCAACGCGGTGACGTCCCAGGTATCGAAGGCCAGGACTGTTGGATCCCGCCACAGGACGGGGGCCTTGCCCAGGGCGTTGACGGCTCGTTCGTTGACCCAGAAGACGTCCGTGCCGTTGCGCCGGCAGGCAACCTGGGTTGCACCGCCGTGTTCGCGGGTCGATCCGAATTCCAGGGTCAGGCCGGGTGAGCCGTCGGTCTGCACCAGCAGGACGGTGGTTTTGGGATTGATCAGGCCCATGGCGCCGAGGTCGGTGCCTGAATCGACAAAGTCTTCGACCCGGAGGCCGTTGAGGCCGGACACCAGGTTCTGGAGGTGGTCCCGGTCGGCCCGATCATTCACCGGTGAGCGAAGAAGCCAGACGTCGTCGAGGTTGATCGCTTCGATCATTCCGTTCCCGGTCCGGATTGTGATGGCGGCCAGGCGCCCCAGACTGACATCGGTGACTTCTCTGGATCGCCAGTCATCCAGGGCCTTGTCAATGCCTGCAAAGAAGCTCCCACTGGTCAGGATGACGCTTTCGGAGCTTGTGGACACGGCTCGGCTGGAGCCCAGCGCGGTTGTATTTCCGACATTGAGGGTGTGGGTCCGGCCGCCCGTCATGCCCAAGGTGACCGTCGCCTCGGGGTTATCGAGACCGTAGGCCTTCGGATCTACCTCGTCCGCTCCCAGAGTGCGGTCGCTGTCCAACTCAATGAGGGTACGAAGTACCGCATCAACCGCAGTCTGGTCGGCGTCCGTCTCGACCGGAGCGGCGATTCGCCATTCCCCGTCACGACGATGGAAGCTGAAGGTGCCGTAACTATTGGTGATGTCCAGGGCAACGATGGCCTCCTTTTCGAGGCCGCCGAAGATCCGGGCTTCATGTGTCCGGGCCTCCTCGGTCGTCATTTGATTCCGCTCGAAAAACCAGATAAACGCGCCCAGGATCAGGACGGCGCCGGCGAGAATTACAAGACTCTTGGCCTTCATGCGTGACCTCAGTGCCGGCGGCGGCGCCATACGAGGATGCCGGCGGCGATCGCCGCACCAGGCATGACGATGAGGATCAGGAACAGGATCATCTGCATTTGGCTGCCGGTCAGGTACATTCCGCTTTGGGTGACGGCCCTCGGGGGAATGCCCAGGGCGTGTTCCTGCGCGGCAAGCCAGTTGAAGGCATTGATGGCGAGCACGCTGTTGCCGGCGTTGGAAATTTCGGTGTCCGAAAGGAAGTCGGAGTCTCCCATCACGACCAACCGGGTTCCGGCTGCATCTGGGGCGGGTTCGTCGGAGATGTCGTCATCCATTCCTTCGGAGGCTTGGAGTGTGTGCTCGACGGCAAGGCCGACCGCCACTGGGCCTGGAGTGTCGAGCTCGCCGGGTTCAACGGGTTCGCCGCGGATCAGTTGGCTGAGGTCGGTCTCCCCCCAACCCTCTGCACTGGTTTCGATCAGGGTGGTGACAATGCCGATGGGCTCGGCCACCGCTGCGACTGATCGTGCCACCATGAAGAGAACCGCAAAGCCCTCCATGCCCTCGGTGATCAGATGTGCGCCGTAGGTATCGAGGTACACGGCGGACAGATCATAAAAGGGCAATTTCTTCGACGGGTCGATCACCAAATCTGAGCGGATCTCGACGTCCCAGTCGGCAAGCAGAGCCTCAAGGCGGGTCATCCGCATCGTGCCGTCCGGTTCGATCAAGGGGTCCAAGGCCACCAGCAAACGCCCCCCGTCCCGAAGATAGGTGTCAATCGCATTGATCTCGGCCTCGGTGAACGCTCGGGTAGAGCCGACGATCGCCAGCACGTCGGCGTCGTCCGGGATATGGCCGGAAAGAAGACTTGTCTCGGCGGCTTCCATATTCTCCCTCTTCAAGGACTCGTGAAGGATGGAGAGCCCCCGCACCGAACGGCTGGCGGCCGCCTGAAGCGATGGCTCGCCGTGGCCCATGACGAAATAGACCTTGGGGACGTCCGGGGCGACCAGCGAGAGAATGGCGGCGGTGAACTGCTCTTCGCCCTTGAATGCGCTCAGGGTCGGTTGCTGTCCATATTGCATGCCGGAGTAGTCGAATTCCGCCATCTGGTCGGAGGTGACGTACTTGGACCGGTCTCCGGCGGTGAAGACCACCGTATTGGCGACCGAGATGCCGAATTCCTCCGCCAATTGCTGAGTCTTCAACGGCTCGCGATCAGGGTCGATGTATTCCACAGCGATGGAATCGGAGGCTGCGTCATACCGATTCAGCAACTCGCGGACCTGGGGCCAGAGCCCGGAGCCCGGAGTCATGAAGACTATGATTCGGACCTCTTCGTCGAGGTCTCCCAAAATGTTGTGGCTTTTTTCGGACAGGGTGTAGAGGTTTGAGGCCGTCCAGTCTGCACGGTGCCAGTGGCGGGCGCCGAGCCAGTTGATCATCAAGGTCAGAGCGATGACCAGCACAATGGCGGCCATGGCGATTGAGGAGCGTTGGATGTCCGTTCGTCTCATGCCTACCGGCCCTTCTTCATTTCGAGACTTCGAGTGGCGAGAAACAGGAAGAGCAGGCCGACGGACAACTCATAGACGACGTGGCGTGTGTCGACGATGCCCATGGCGTAGTCCTCCATGTGGGACCAGAGGTCCATGTGGCCCAGGGCCGCCTTGAACAGGGAATCCGAGACCAGCAGTTGTTCGACCAGAGGGACGGCGAACAGGGCAACCAGGCCGACGAAGGCCAGAATGGCGGCGATCAGGTGATTGCTGGTCAGGGTCGAGGCAAAGGTCCCGACGCCGAGGAAGAGAAATCCAATCAGGACCACGCCGAGGTAACCGGCCAAGACCGGTCCGAGATCAATGTCCGAGTATCGACGGAGGATGACGACGTAGAGCCCGGTCGGCAGCCAGAGGGCGGTGTAGAACACCAGTGCAGCCAGGAATTTCCCTGTGATGATCTGACCTTCAGTCACCGGTGAGGTCAGCAGAACCTCGATGGTTCCCGTCTTACGCTCTTCGGCAATCAGCCGCATTGTGATCACCGGTACGACGAACAGCAGGAAGAGCCAGAAGAAGATTGTGCCTCCGAAAAACGCCTCCATCGGCGCCATGGTCTGGGAACCCGGATTGTTGAGAAAGGCCAGGACCAGGTAAAAAATCAGTCCTTGGAGCAGCAGGAATCCGGTCATGACAAGGTAGGCCAGGGGCGAGGAAAAATAGGCGATCAGTTCGCGCCTGAGGATTGCCAGGGTCTTGAGCATCACGCCTCCTCGGCCGGGTCGGCCTGTTCGTCGGTGGTCAGCCGGACGAAAACGTCTTCGAGCGAAGCCTTGCCGGGACTCATTTCCAGCAAGGTCCAACCTCTGTCGACGGCCAGCCAAAAGATCGGCGCCCGTAGATCGCCGGTCGGGTCGCATTCGAGGCGGAAGTGTCCGTCATCCAGGCATTCGACGCCGAGAAGCCCCGTCAGAGACTCGAAGGCGCCAAGGACCTGATCCTCGGGGACATCCTTGAACGCCACCTCGAGGGTCGGCTTGCCTGCCATCCTCGAGCGGAGCCCATCGGGCGTGCCGTCGGCGACGATCCGCCCCCGGTTGATGATCAACACACGGTCGCAGACCGTTTCCACCTCGGGGAGGATGTGGGTCGACAACAGGACGGTGTGATCCTGACCCAGTTCGACCAGAAGTTCCCGGATCCGGATAATCTGATTGGGGTCGAGGCCGACGGTTGGCTCGTCGAGGATCAGGACCGTCGGTTGGTGAATCAACGCACCCGCGAGGCCGACCCGTTGACGGAAGCCCTTGGACAGCGTTCCGATAACCTGGCGGCGCACCTCGGAGAGCAGGCACCGCTCGACGACGTCATCAATCCTCGCAACCTGGTGGCGGTGAGGCACCTCTTCGATGTCGGCGCGGAAACGCAGGTACTCATTGACCCGCATTTCGGGATAGAGCGGCACGTTTTCCGGCAAATAACCGATGTTTCTGCGCAGTCCGACCGGATCGTCGTCGGCGTTGATACCGGCGACGGTGATCGTGCCGGCCGTCGGGCGCAGGAAGGTCGTAATCATGCGCATGGCGGTGGTCTTGCCCGCACCGTTGGGGCCGAGGAAACCCAGTACCTGGCCTTCGGGTACGAAGAAGGTGACATCATCGACCACCGGCGTGTCGACGAAGACCTTTGAGAGGCTTTCAACTTCGATCATGGATCGTTCTCCTGTTCGACAGCCTGACAAAAGGCCGTCAAAGTCGTTTTCGAACGGGGATTTTAGCGCAACCTGGCGGATCCGGAACCTACGAGGGTCCGGATCCGCCAGGTTGGAAACTCGAAACTCGAAACTCGAAACTCGATCCGATCGTCCAATTGAACCGAAAAGGGCGTTCAGCGTTGGGTTCAACTCATCAATCACGCGCTCGGATGGTTCAGTAACTGTCAAAATTTCGAAGGTCTTTTCCATGGTTCCCGTACAAAATTAGTGACTTACCATTGGTTTGCGGCGTGTGTTTCTAGCCCACGCTACCCGCTTCGCGGGCCCGAGCCTCCGGCTCGGCAGGCCTTCGGCCTGGCGTCGGTTCCTAGTTTCCAGTATCGAGTTTCAAGTTTCGAGCCACCGGCCGGAAAACCTCTTATCTATCGAAGCTGTTGAAGGGCCGGTGGCTACACCGTATTCCCACTCGTACTGGTGATGATCAGCATCAGTGTGGTCGATCCCAGCGTGAATTCCATCTGGTGTTCCAAGACGGCGCTCTCGATACGTGCGCCTTCGACGAAGCAGCCATTGGTGGCGCCCTGGTCAACCAAAGTCACCTCATCCCCACGGATTTCGATCATCGCGTGCCGGCGGGAAATCTCGGCGTCGCGGAGCTGAATGTCCGCAACGGTGCCGCGGCCCAGATAGACCCTGGGTTGAGTGATCTTGAAGACCGTACCGGCCTGGGCGCCGGCGATCACCGCGAGTGAGAACCGTAAATCGGTGCTCAAGGGACCGAGGGGCGGGAGCTCGGGATCTTCCGGCTCGAGGAAAGTCCTGTCGGTCTGATGATCGTCCGGAGATGACTCGAAATCCTGCGTTTGGTCCTTGCCGACGAATGTCGGGTCGCCCATCTCACCGGAGGGGTTGGTGATGTCGAAGATATGGGAGCATTTGGGACACTTGACCTTACGACGAGGTGTATCCCCGAACCTTGCTTCGTCGTATCGGTACTGCGCCGAACACTTCGGACAGGTGATGATCAATGCGCGTAGCCTCCAGCTTCGGTCCCATTGTAGCGCAGCGATGAATGAAATTTTCCTTTGTGTCGGTAAAATAGAATTATGGCAGGGAAAAATCACGATCTTGGGTACGGCGTGTGGGTCGATGAAACTCCCGGCGACGGGCCGGTGGTGACCAGCACAAAGTTGAGGCTTCCCTGGCGGCCGCGGGCGGGTGAGTTTGTCGGTACGGCCGTCACCTGGTGCGATCAGTTATTTGAAGTGCGATCGGTTGAGCGTGATGACGATGGTGAACGGTGGTGGTTGGCCGTGTGGCCGGATGCTGAAGCCGTCAGGGATTCCGATCGGCTGGACGTCGGCAGGATGGAGAGCCTGGCCGTTGAGGTGGTAAAGCTCGAGAGAAGCAGGGGTTACCGCTCCGTGCTGGTACTCCTTTCGCCTTTGGCGGGCTTGATGCCGGGATCGGTGCAGCAGCATTGGGAGAGGGAGCACAATGTGCCCGGGACCCGGGCGACAATTCTCTCGGCCATTGTGGAATTGGCCCTGGGTACGTGGTGGATCGTGCATCCGGGGCCGGTGCTGCTGAGATTTTTTGGGTGGATGTTGTTTACGGAGGCCATGGTGCGCCTGTGGTTTGCGTTGACCCAGAGCGAACCGATGGGTTCCTTTCTGACCGCACCTCTTGCATGGATTGCACCTTCCGAGTCGAAAGCGCCCACCGCGAGGGACAAACGGATGGAGGTCGGCCGGTGGAAACCGGGCGATCCGGAGATGGCTCTGGCGATGCTGGAACCCCGTGAGGATTGGCTGGTTGATGGTGTCATTCGTTTTCGGGGAGCACTGTGGCGGCTGATCGAAAAGGAACTGGGCGGCGGTCGGGTGACCTACCACTTTGAGACCGTCCCGGAAGAGAGTCCTGTGACGCTCTCCCTGGTCCCTCCGGCGCGCCAGGAACGACAACGCGACCGTGGTCGCGGTTTTCTGGCCGATGCGGGTCGTTTCATTCTCTTGTCCTTTGCGCCCCAACGATTTCAGGAGCAGTTGACGCCGGGCCTCAATCTGGGTATTCGGACACTGACCTGGATCAGTGCCGGAGCAGAGCTCTTCGGTGGCGCAGTCAGCCTCCTTGGCCCCGCGTCGCGGGATACCCTTGTAGGCTTGGATTTACTGTTTGTACTCGAGGGCGCCTTCCGGTTGATTAAGGCCGCCGTTACCGGATTGCCGGTCGGCAGCGTTCTCGGTCTCCCCTTCATCAATGTGTACGAGAGGTGGGTGGACTCAGATTGACAGTAAACCCCGAAGTGCCCGCAATCACTTCAGCTGTAGAGCTTTATCGATGATCGTCAGGCCGAAACGATGAGAGTCTGATGAAGAGTAATGTCCTGCCGAAGTGATATGCTCTTGATTGGGAGACCACCTGGGGAGGAGACCTTGTGTTTCAAAAAGGATGACTTGGGAATGTCCGAACTGGACGGTGGTGGTGGATCGCCCCCTGAGAATGATCGTTTTGAAGATGGTGTGAGGGCGAGAGCACAGGGGGGGCCGTTGCCGGATAATAACCTATGGGACCGGAGAGGTTTTCCGGCGGCACTTTTCAGTGCGATTCCCGGGTCACTCCTGGTCATCGATGCCGAACACCGGGTCCGGTTGATGAATGACCTGCTCGGGAGGGAGTTCGGAGATGACGGTGATCCGGCGATTGACCTCACCCTGGGACGTGCGGTGCGGTGTGTCAACGAGATTTCAGATGGCGGTACCTGCGGCAATCGAGAGGCTTGCCTGGATTGTGATCTTCGGCAGGTGACGCTCGACATTCTGTCTGGTGAGAAGGTGCACAGGAGGCGCTGCGATCTCATGCATACCGGTCAAGATCGACCGCAGCGTGCCGTTGTTCTTGCGAGTGGTTCACCATTCGAGTATCGAGGCGAGAAACTTGCGGTGGTGTTTCTCGAGGATATTACCGAACTTACCAGTCTTCGGACCCTTTTGGGTACCGAGAACAGTTTTGCGGGTATGGTCGGAGCCACCCAGGTGATGAGTGAGCTGTTCAGCATGATCAATGAGGTCTCCGGTGTCTCCGCTCCGGTGTTGGTACAAGGTGAGAGTGGGACAGGAAAGGAGCTGGTCGCGAGAGCGATCCATGACCATGGCCCACGCGCCCACGCTGAATTTGTGCCCGTCAACTGCGGTGCGTTGCCGGATGGATTGCTGGAGAGTGAGTTGTTTGGGCATGTCAAGGGTGCCTTCACGGGTGCAATCAGAGATCGCAAGGGTCGTTTTCAGCTGGCCGACGGTGGGACTATTTTCCTCGACGAGGTGGGTGATTTGGGGTTGACCCTCCAGGTGAAGCTCCTCCGTGTCCTGCAGGAGGGTACATTTGAACCCGTTGGGAGTGAAAAAACTCTGTCTGTTGATGTGCGAGTGGTCAGTGCCACAAACAAGGATCTGGTGGAAGAGGTTGCGGCTGGCCGTTTCCGTGAGGACCTCTACTACAGACTGTGTGTGATACCCATCATGGTGCCGCCCTTGAGAGAACGGTTGGCTGACTTGCCGTTGATTGCTGGTTTTCTGCTTGAAAAAGCTGCAGTGATGTCGGATGGATCTTCTCTGAAGGTTTCAGAGGAAGCCACCGAGATTCTGTTGAACCACCATTGGCCCGGTAATGTGCGTGAACTCCAGAATGTCCTCCAGTATGCTCGGGTGAAGTGCCGGGGTGATTTGATCAACGCCCAGCATTTGCCGCCCACGTTGGTCGGAACTCACGTTCGAACAAAGAGGCGAAAAAAGGGGCAGACAAAGCTGACCCCGGATTCTGTCGCCAGGGCTCTCGTGCAGACCTCAGGGAACAGGTCTGAGGCCGCCAAGGTTTTGGGGGTCTCTCGAGCGACGTTCTATCGCTTTTTGGGTAACACCGCTTCAGTCGACTGAGACATTCCCCTGGGATGCCTCTCTTTCGAGATGTCTCAACTGTCTCACTTGCTCCTCATTTTTGTGTCAAGCACGTATTGAAACCGAGTATCAATTTGGCATCATCCTTGCGTAAGCCATGAGGCGACCTCCGGAAGGAGAGAAAGCTTGAGGAAACGAATGAGATGCCAAGATCATACCTCCAAGGTTATGGAGCTTTCTCGAGAGCTTCTGAAAATTGCTGACAGCCAAAGAGATGAATGTGATCACGACAGGTGTCTGCTTCTCGACGGTGTCGTTCGTGACTGTGGATGGAAGCTCCGAAATGCCGTGCTGCACTGGCAGAACGAAATCGAAATCCTGCACGACGTGATGTAGCCCTCCCCGCCCCCGGGGCTTTTTACATTTTCCACCCCAGGCTCAAACTCACGCTGCGCCCCGGCTCGTTGATCCGGACCCCGGACCTGTAGGGATTGCGAAGGTACGAGAGATTTTCATGATAGGTGCGGTTCAGCAGATTGTGAATGATCAGCTGGAGGCGAAAGCTCCCGAAGCTTGCTCCGCCCTTGATGTTGAGGATGCCATAAGAGGGTGTTGTCTCTTCGCTCAGATCAGTGTCAACCCGATCTTGTTCGGCTGAACCGAGCCCTTCGATCTCGGCGAAGTAGCGTTGATCCTGCCACCGTAGCGCGACCCTGGCAGTGAGGGGAGGCATCTCGGCGAGATGAGTGGAGAGGATTCCCAGTGCAGGATCGGGATCCTTGGTCCCCCTTACCCAGGATACGTTGCCCGACAGGTAAAGACGAGAACTCAGTGCTGCCGAACCTTCTATGGTCGCACCGGTCAATCGAGCGTCCACGTTGGCGTAGGTTTGGGCCTGCGTATTCATGACGCCTGGGACCATGTTGACACGCGATTGGCTGTAGAGGGTGATGTAATCCGTCACGTCGTCTATCCACGTTGTCGCGGTGATCACAGCGCTTCCTGCGGTCCATGTGAGGCCCAATTCGGCACCATTGGATCGGGGAGGGGCGAGCGAAGGATTGCCGACCCAATCTGCACCCATCCGCTTGAGACCGAAGTAGCGCTCGCGAGCATCAGGGGAGCGAACACTGCTGGAAATCCTCCCGTTGAGGGACAGGCGATTTCCGAAATCATGGGTCAGGTCTACGGACAGTGACGGCTCCGTATCCGTTGCCGAGGTATCTCGAACACCATGGTACGCATAATACAAATTTGTATTGGCTTTGGTCGGGTCAGCTGTTGTCGTAACCCTGTCCACACGGGCGCCAACCTCAAGAATGGTTCGTGGTGACAGCTCGTGTTTCCATCGTAATGAGAGGCCCAATACGTCCACGTCGACATCCGGCACCGAGAACTGGCGCATGAAATTCATGCCGGCCATTTCGGTCCAGGCATCCCAATTGCGGCTGTAGGCTTCCAGTCCGAGAGTGAAGGCTCCGAGGTCGGCTTCGGCTGTGGCGCCGACGACCTGGGTTGTTGCGTGCGTCCCCATCCCCCAGTCGCGAGGTGAGTTTTCCGAAGTGGTGCGCAAACTGTCAACCATCCAGTGTTTGACCTGGGTCCCATAGGCCGTGGCTCGTATTTCGCTCAGAATTTCTGCGGAGGGGGTGAAGCGGTAACCAAGTACAACCCGGTCGGTGTCGTCGTAGACCGCATCCATCATCAATGTCGGGTAGAGCACATCATCCGCTTCTTGATGAGCATAGGAGAGGTTCAGTTCGTGGACTTCTCCCGGTCGGTAGAAGAGCCTGGTCCAGGCGCTGGTCACGTCGTACGCATCGACGTTATCGACTGCGTCCGTATAGTTTGCATTTTCGGTAAAGCGTTGTCCTGAACCGTCCTCAAAGGGTTCACTCGACCTGTGTGATCCCCCCGCAAGGACGCCAAATTTGTCGGTTCCATAGCTCACCGTGGCGGAGGGATTCACCATGCCGAAGCTCCCGGCGACCAGAGAGGCACTGGCGTGAAACCCCTCCCCAGGTTTTTTTGTCACAACGTTGATCGTCCCGCCCAGGCCGCCTTGACTCGCGATGCGGCCATTGCCTGGTCCAAGTTCAATACGATCTACCTCAGCGAAATCGAGGTGGAAGGTAGGAGGGTCCATACCGTTGGGACAGGCGCCGGCAACTCGTGCACCGTCGATCAGCACGGCAATGTCCTCTCCTTGAAAACCGCGCAACACCACGTCGTTGGCGATCCCACCCCTTCGGACCTTCCAAACTCCGGGCATTGTGGCCAGGGCCTCGCCAACATCACGGGCATCGCTTTCGCGAATTCTGCTGGCCTCCAAAGAGTTGTGAGGGGACGCGGAATTGACCTCCATCGTGTCGTGGAAAGTACTGCTGGAGAGTACGAGCTGGACATGGGTGACGTCGTGACCGTCGATCTCCACCCCTGGTGCGATCGTACTGTGAAATCCGTAGAGGTCGCCTCGTACATTGTAAATGCCGGAATTAATTTCGGTGATTCGGAAATTTCCGCCCTCGCCGGTCACCACTACGATGGTGACATTGTCGTTGGATGCGGTCACGGTGACCCCTGGGAGCCCCTGGCCCCCGGGTCCCGTTACCACGCCGGTAAGGATGCCGATCGCATCATTGATGGGTCCGCCCATTGCGATCACGTTGATGCCGACCATCACGATGATGGTGACCAAAACACATATATTTTTCATTTTCTCTCCCTCTCCTCGGTTAGAAAACCGAAGAGTTCTTAAACCCTTGCCTGTTCTTGACGACTCAAGGGAAGCGCAGGTGGCGCTCGGGGAGAAATTGACGATAGGCAACAGGGTGACCATGGCGCCATTGTAGAGGAGGAAAGTTTGAAACGACGGATATCGACTGACTCGACCCGCCGGACATGTGTTCTGAGAAACACAGGTTTGTGTTGGTTGAAGGCTATTTTTATCTCAGATTGACTTTCACCGCAGGTGGTCGGCAGTCGCCACGAAGGAGTGCCGTCTGGCGGGATTGCCGGAGCTTCGAGATCTTCGCTCTTACCTTCGCTATCTCCGTGAGAGCAACATGTGCCGGTGCACGTGCAGTTGGATATGCAGCAACAAAATCCGTCTTCGTCACCTTCAGCCTGAAAACGCCAATTGCCGACGTCTACATTCAGTGCCCCGACCAGAAGGACGAGCGAAAGGTTGAGGAAAATTCGTTTGATCTTCATTTTCTTCACAGTCAATCACCCACATCTGACAGCAAGTTCCGTACCAGGTTGGAGAAAACCTCTGATGGCAATAGAAAACTCAATCCTGAAAGGAATCAACGAAGATTTTCCAGGCCGGAGGAGGACAATGGCCGAGTTGGGGGACGAAAGGAATGAGACATGAATTCGGTAGATGGAGCAGATCTGTATGTATCCTGAACAGTCCATAAAATGTATCCTTGCAGTAAGTTGCCAAAATTGTCTCGGGGTGTCGACGGGGGAATCAATGAGTCATGAGACACTGAGACATTGAGACAGAGAAGACTGGGTGGTGGTTGCCGGCGCTTGACAAGGGGAATTCCTGTCTTCATTATTTGAATATGAAATTCAGTATCAGATATTCCGTTCTTGCTGCCTTTGGTTTGGTTTTCTTCCTTGCTTCCATGGCATTGGCGGCAGATCCGCCGAAACCGCTGGAAGGGGACCGTTGTTCTGTCTGCGGGATGTTCGTGTACAAATACCAGAGTTGGATTGCAACTGTGGTTTTCAATGACGGGACCCACGCCTTCTTTGACGGTCCGAAGGACATGTTTCGCTATATGAATGCCGTGGAGAAATTCAATCCTGGTATGAGTGCCGTGGACGTGGCCCAGGTCTACGTCACGGACTACTACACAACCAAAGTCGTCAAGGCCGACGAGGTATTCTTCATTTTGGGGAGTGATGTAATGGGGCCGATGGGCGAGGAATTTGTTGTCGTCAGTAATGAAGAGGACGCCCGTTCGTTCATGAAGGATCACGGTGGTGACACGATGCTCAGATTCGACCAGGTGACACCGGCGGATATTCCGGACTGAGAATGGTCAGGCACCGGATCTTCATCGTCCTGACGGCCCTCAAGGTCGCGATTCTGATCGGCATTTTGCTGTACTGCCGGGGCCATCTGAGGGTGCTTGAAGGGTCTGAGGTCCCGGCGAAAAGAGCTCTTTCACGACAGCTCGGACTGACCGATCTCTCCATCTGGACTGAGGCGCGATATACACGGCATCCCTCACAGGCAGATTTCTTCGCGCCATTCCAGGATTTTCCCTCATCCCTCGAACACTTCCCCGCAGGGTCTGTGGTGGCGCCTCCACGGTTTGCCGCCCCAGTCCGGACTGAGCCAAGCCCCGAATGAGGCGGCTTCTGATCCTCGATTACGCGTTGTCGTCGCTGTGGCGTAGGCGATATAAGAACTTTTCGATCATTGCCGTTTTCACCCTGACGGTTGCCGTTCTCGGTTCAATTCTTCTGCTGACCCACTCTTTGAAGATGGAAGCCTCTGAGATTCTTGCCGGGGCGCCCGATCTGGTTGTGCAGCGGATGTCGGCCGGACGTCATGACCTGATTCCGGTTCGGTACATCGAAGAAATTGAGAAAATTCCTGGAGTCGGCGCGGTCAAGTCGAGGTGCTGGGGTTATTACTACGATGCCCTGACAGGTTCCAATTTCACTCTTCTCGGCCTGGACGAGACGGCGACGCACGAAATCCATTTGCTGGAAGGTTCGATGCCAAAGGCGGAGGGGCAGTGCGCGGTCGGGCCGGGCGTGGCTAGGATTCGGAATGTGAAAGTCGGCGACGAGCTGATTCTGATCGACAGCACCAATACCGGTGTTGTTTTTGAGGTTGTGGGAACATTCACCGAAGAATCAAGCATTTTGACGAACGATCTGGTGGTTTTTCCGAAGGACGACCTGGTGTGGTTCTTCGGTTTGCCGGAAGGACGGGCGACGGATATTACGGTGGAGGTGTTCAACGAGAGCGAGGTTTCGACGGTCGCCGGCAAGATCAAGAGGATGTATCCCGACACCAGGCCGATCACCCGGCGCGAGATAGTACAGACCTATGATGCCGTCTTCAATTGGCGAAGTGGAATGATGTTGACGGTATTTTTGTCGGCCCTGATTGCATTTTCCATTCTCGCCTGGGACAAGGCCACAGGGATCAGCGCAGAGGAAAGGCGCGAGGTAGGAATTCTCAAGGCGATCGGCTGGGACACTTCTGATGTCCTGGAATTGAAGTTCTGGGAGGGGACGGTCATCTCCCTGACGTCGTTTCTGCTGGGGTTGATTTTCGCCTTCGTGCACGTTTTCTTCTTCGGGGCTCCTCTGTTGACACCCGTGCTCAAGGGATGGTCGGTGATCTTCCCCGACTTTCATTTCACGCCCTACATTGATCTTTACCAGATTGCCGTCATCGGTTTTCTCACGGTGGTTCCCTACGTTGCCAGCACGGTGATCCCTTCGTGGAAGACAGCCGTCACGGATCCGGAAGAGGTGATGAGAAGTTGAAAGAGCCGGCAGAAGCGCTGATCTGGACCGAGGACGTCACCAAGGTCTACAACCCCCGGTTGCCCGACGAGGTCCGGGCTGTGGACCGTGTGTCGGTGACGATCGACAGGGGTGATGTTGCGGTACTCAAGGGACCGAGCGGCTCGGGCAAGACATCGTTGCTGAGCCTGATCGGGTGTATGTCTCGACCGACTTCGGGGCGTATTTTTGTTGATGGCAGGGATGTCGCCAAACTTTCCGAGAGTCTTCTCACGGCGATCAGGCGTGAGACGTTCGGGTTTATCTTTCAGCAATATAATTTGGTTCCGGACGCATCCGTTCTCGAGAACGTGCTCCTTCCCTTGTATCCGGTGGGCTTGCGCCCGTCGGAGATGAAGCAGAGAGCCAACCGGATTCTCGAGGGTCTGGGCATTGAAAACAGGAGACGCCTCAAGGTTCGCAAGTTGTCGGGAGGTGAGCAGCAGCGTGTGGCGATTGCCCGTGCCCTGGTCAACGAGCCTGACATCATAGTTGCCGATGAACCTACAGCTCACCTCGATCGACAACGCTCAGCGGATCTCCTGAGAGTTCTTGAAGACCTCAACATGCAGGGCAAGACAATTATCATCGCGACCCACGATGCTCAGGTTTACGATCATGTTTTTGTCACCAGGACGATCGAAATGGGTGACGGGCGGGTCGAGGCCGAAAGGCTCTCATGATCCTCCATCCCGGGATCCTGGCCCTTATTGTCGGCTCTTCCATCGTGCTGATGATGGTGATTTACGGGAGCTTCGTCGGTACGAGAGTGTGGTTGAGCTGGGATTTCAATAGCAGCTCAGAGGAGCAACTGGTCCTTGAGCGCAAGACATTTCTCGTGTCTTCGATCGTCCGCTATGCGTTGGCATTCGAAGTCTTCTCCATCCTTCTTTTTATCTCTACGATCGACGACATCCACCAACTGTTTGTGGGGGCGATGTGCGCGACCGGGTCGTTGAATGCGAATCCGATCGGGTGGGTGGTCCTCTTCGTCAAGATGGGAATTTTGTTGCTGGCCCCGGTCTGGGTTGTTCTGGATATTTTTGACCAAAAGGCCGGGGACTACCCGCTGATCCGAGCGAAGTATGTACTTCTTCAGTTTTTGACCGTCGTTGTGGCGCTGGACCTTTTTCTGGTGATCAAATACTTCGCGGGTCTTCACCCCGAGATCATCACGTCGTGTTGTGGCGCCCTCTTCAGTGAATCCGGCCCTGGTGTGGCCGGCGAAATAGCAGCATTGCCCTCCGCTGGGATGATGTGGCTGTTCTATGTGACTGTGGTTTTTTTCCTGGCAACGCTGATGTTCTGTCTGCTGCATCGCGCTGCGGCCGCGAGGTATGTGCTTGCCGTGCTTGCTGTGATGCTGTTCTTTGTCTCCATCGCGTCGGTCATCTCGACCTTTTCGATGTATATCTATCAGTTGCCGACCCACCACTGTCCCTTCGATATGTTCCAGGGGAATTACTCGTATGTGGCCTATCCCATCTTCCTGGGATTGTTCAGCGCTGTGTTTTTTGGCTTCCTGCCGGGAATATTTCAGCCGTTGAAAAAGGTTACAAGCCTCGAAAAGCATATTTTTGAGGCAGAGAAGAAGTGGCTCGTGACCAGTGGGATCGCCACAATACTTTTCGTGACAGTAGTTTCATGGCCGGTTGTGTTCAGTGGTGTGGAACTGATGGGTTATTGACCTTCTGTCGAGGCCGAAGTAGCACCGAAAAGGAGAGCAGAATGCGAACAGACAGTGTGAACCTTGGAAATGTTGGGGTGATTTCCATTCTAATTTTGGCGATGGGCGCCTTTGCTGCGGCTGAGAATGCCAGATTCACCCGTACGGTTGAGACCCTCGAGATTCCGGATGTGACCCTTGTCGATCAAGAAGGTGAAATGGTCAATCTTCGAGCCATGGTCCTCGGCGACAAGCCGGTATACCTTGAATTCGTCTTCGCTACATGTACGACGATTTGTCCGATCCTTTCGGCGGGTTTTTCAAGCATGCAGCGAAAACTCGGTCCAAAAGCCCATGATGTTCAGCTGATTTCCATCACGATCGATCCCGAGCACGACAGTCCTGAGGTCTTGGCCAAGTATCTTCTGCGGTACAAGGCCAAACCAGGATGGAGTTTTTTGACTGGAACCCGTGAAGATATCGACCTGGTGATGAAATCGTTTGATGCCTATGTCGCCGACAAGATGTCCCACCGACCGTTGACCTTCATTCACTTGCGGGATAAGGACCAATGGGTCCGCCTTAACGGATTTGCCGGTTCCGCCGACCTGTTGAAGGAGTTGCATGAGGCATCAGGAGAATAGGGGTGTGATGATGAGGCATCTGTTGTCGCTGACCAGTTTCTTTTTGATCTCCATGCTCTCCGCCGGGTTCTCTGCGGCTGCCGGCGGGCAGGAAGAGCTCGTGGCAGGATTGCCGTCGCACGAGGCTCTCAGGCTCGGCAAACAGATGTATCGCCAGGGGATTCTGCCCTCGGGAGAATCGATGCGAGCCTTTGTCCAACAGGACATCGAGGTCGACGGCACCATGTTCAGTTGTCAGAGCTGCCACGTGCGTAGCGGGATGGGGTCGAAAGAGGGTACCGTGATCACCCCCCCCACCTGTGGATCCTGGCTGTACAAGCCGCTGGTTGGGGCCGAGATGAGCGCGCGCTCTCAGGAGCGGGTCCCGGCGCGCCTGGATCCCCCGCCGTTCCGATCGGCCTATACTGACGCGGGCGTATCGCGGGCCATCCGCCTCGGCAAGGACCCAGACGACCGCGTCCTCGACTACGTAATGCCCCGCTATGTTCTCAGCAGCCGGGAAGCAGAGATTCTGGTCTATTACCTCAAGCACCTTTCGGCGGCGGCGTCCCCCGGTGTCGACAACACCACGATCCACTTCGCCACTGTCGTCGGCCCTGACGTCAGCCTGGAGGACCGGCAGGCAATGATCGGTCCCCTTGAGGCCCACATACGTGACCACAACAGCCAATCCAGACCCGAAGAACAGAGGGCAAAGACTGGGCCGTTCTACAAGGAGGAGAAATTTGCGCCATACCGACGGTACTCTCTGTCGGTGTGGGAGCTAGAAGGCACCGCCGAAACATGGCCCCAACAGCTGGATGCCTACTTCCTGAAGGAGCCCGTCTTCGCTCTCCTTGGCGGCATCACCACGGACGAGTGGGCGCCGATCCACGACTTCTCCGAACGCAACCAAATTCCGAGCTTGTTTCCGCTCACCGATTTTCCGGTGATCGCGGACTCCGACTGGTACACCCTCTACTTCTCCAAGGGCTACTATCAGGAGGGCGAGGCGGCCGCACGCTTCCTCCGGAGGGCCGAGGCGATCCCTCGAGACGCGTCGGTTGTGCAGGTGTTTCGGGGTGAACCGCGAGGTCGAGCACTGGCTGAAGGGTTCACTGCGACCAGAGGCAAGATGGACCTGCCGGCCGCCGAGGATCTCGAGCTTCCCCCCGATGTGGAGATTGATCGGTTTTTCTGGAAATCGTTGCTCGAGCGGCACGGGGAAGCGGTGCTCGTCCTCTGGTTGGGCCCCGAAGACTTGGTGTCGATTGGGGAGCTCGTCGGTTTTGAATCTCGTCCGCCGATGGTTTTCCTTTCCTCGACTATGTTGGACGGGGCGGTTCTCTCTCTGCCGGAGGCTGTCCGTCAATTCACCTACCTGACCAAACCAGGCTCCTTTCCTGAGGACGAGGTGCGATCGCGGATGGCGACCGAGCGTTGGCTACAGGCCAAGAAGCTGCCGATTACAAACTTCGAAATCCAGGCCAAGATGTACTTCCTCGGTTGGACCCTGTCGCCGATGGTCAAGATGATGCGGGACGACTTTTACCGAGACTATTTCTTCGATATCGTCGACATGATGCGCGACCAATACTACGCCATTGCGGTCTACCCGCGGCTGAGCTTCGGTCCCGGCCAGCGCTATGCCTCCAAAGGTTGTTACATCGTTCAGGTCAGTGGCGGGGCGGAACCAAAGCTTGAGAAACGGAGCACGTGGGTCATTCACTAGCCCGCGCTTCTCACCAGTTTTCGTCTTGATAATTCGGCTATAATGACGCAGGTCCAAGAGACGGTATCGCCCATGGAACCCCGATAAATTCTCCTTATCCCTCAGGCAATGAGAAATTTCCTCGAAGAGGGTCACGCCGTCTTTCGGATGATGGATGTCGTTGAGGCCCTTGATATCGTGTGTATCACCGAACGAAGAAAGAAAAAGAGAGTCGAGGCACAAAGCGATGAGCTATGGCCGGATGGGGTCGGAGCGATGGCCTGTTCCTCTGGGCTGGTGGTGTTGCTCGTCCTGTTCGTTCACTTCCATTTGGTGCGACGGGCCATCGGCTGAGAAAGCTTGAGGATTGGCTCATTTGTTAAATGTCTCATGTGTCTCACTGTCTCATGAAACATGCACGAGACACTGGTTGGGCCGGTGAAAGATCTCCCTCTCACCCACTATAAAGATGCTAAATAGGTAGGTTTAAGCATGCCGGATCAGTGGACACATCGAGGTCCAATGAGGGCTCCGATGCGCCGGCGGGCATGTCTCATTTAGGCCATGGATTCGGGATGATCAAAGCCCTTCCCTCACCCTGTAAACACTCATAAATAGTTTAAATTCAACCCTTTCCGGGATCCTGGCTCGAGGAGGCAGGCAGCTGGCACGGAACCTGCAAAGAGATTGGGTCGCAGTAGTTCTTGTAAATGAAATCACCGGCGTTTGAGCAAAGGAGCGAGGTGGCAGATGTCTATCAAATTTTCTCTCATAGCCCTCGGGGCGAATTGCAGAAACCTATTTTCCCGATACAAGGAGGAGGCTCCATGAAAAAGAAAGTCAACATTCCATTGCAAACCGCGTACGGCGCGAGCCCCAAGCTGCTGCTTGGGATTTTGTGTCTCGGCCTGCTGGTTATTACGCCGGCCGCCGAGGCTACCAACCTGCCCAATCTGATCGTGGTGGGCGTGGCGCCGGATGGCGCCGAAACGC
>JAUXDC010000136.1 GCA_030618605.1 Holophagae bacterium
GGGTTGGTGGGCCAAGGCCCACCCTACGATTTCAGTCCAGCCTTTACTGTCGTGCCATCTTCACCAGGAGAAGATGAGCATCGCTGTGGGTTACTCCATCAAGGGCCCTCTTAAACAAACACGCCCCGGCGGATGCCGGGGCGTGGGTTGTTGAATCGAAACTATCGACTATTCGATGCCGAAGGACTGGAGTTCCACCGGGATGGTGGAACCGTTGATGCACATGGACCGGTCATAGCCGGTCGCCGTTGCCCAGGCCCCCGTACCGTCATCCTGGAGGGATTGGCCGTCGCCGCTCGCGGCGTTGACCCACATGAAGCTGCAGTCAGGGGTCATGGTTTCGCTCTGAACCGAGAACCATTTGGTACCAACGCTGCCGAGGTCGCAAGCGGCCGGAATATCGAATTGGAAGAGACTGAAGCCCAAGTACAGCAGACCAGTGTCGGTGATGACCGGGACTGCCGACTGAATATCGCAGATCACCGTTCCCGGAACGCCGGCGTTGTCCTCGTAGAAGATCACGTCAAAGGTCATGGTAGTTTGGTCGCAGGCATTCCATGAAGCTCCGTCAAATAAGGCGCTGAGGCCCCACACATTGAGGGTGCCGATGTCGAACCAGGCCGGGTCGGCCGCCTGGGCGATCGTCTCCGCCACAATGTGGGAGCCCCAAGTAGCCTGCCCGCTCGTGGCAGCTGAAATGCCGTCGTCCGGGCCAACAGCATCCTGCCCCAGCAAGAATCCCGGATCTCCGATATCGCCGCAGCCTGGCCCTGGTGGGGGTGGTACTCCGACATCGACGGACAGGGTGTAGTCGCCTGCTGAGGCTGCACCGTAACCGTCCACCACGATGAAGTAGGTGGTGCCTCCGGTGAGGGCCAATCCCATCAATTCAGAGTTGTAGGCGGCAGTGTATGAGGGTGCCTGACATGCATCGTCATTACACGCGTAATCCGCCACGCCGCAATTGGCGATGCCCTCGAATACATAGATCTTGGTGTCGTAGTCGGCATCACCGCCATTTGAGCATACGGTGATATCGACAGCCTCGTCCGCGATCGGGGTATATGCGTACACCACGTCCGGTGCGGTGCCGCCAGAATAGGGGCACGTCGCATCGTAATCGTTCGCTGCGCCGGTGGTTGTGCCTGAATCGAGGTATGGCAGGACCGAAATCACCGTGGCGGTAGCGCAGTCCTCGCCGCCTGCCATCGGGTTTCTGGGCGGTCCAACTGGGACGTCTGATGACGCTCCCTTGACTTCCGGCAGGAAATCACTGTTGATGCCGGCAGTCTGGTTTTGTTCCGCGATCGCGGAACCGGCAAAACCGGCCACCAAAACGACCACACAAATACTGAGAATCCATGTTTTTTCCATTCTTTTCCCCCATCTCGTTTGGAAATAAACTCGACACAACCGACCATCGGCTCCGTCGGAAATACGATTGATAATTCACGAATTTAAGATAGCAGGTTTTTCGGTTTTCTGAGATGTCAATTTTAAAAGAGAATGGGAACGAAGAAAAATAACTAAAAAAAGAACCACTTCAACAATGAGTTCGATACTCTGTTGTACTTGAAGATGGAGTGTACCAAGTGGATCGGGGGCGCACGGTGGGTGGACGAGTCGGAATACTGCTGAAAATCTTCACTTTCGTGTGTGTCGTATTCGGTGTCGCACTGATCGTTGCGACGTGGTTCTTTTTCATGCGGCCTTTGACCCTGGATTCGTGGTTCAGCCGTTTTGCGCTGGGGGCTGCGGGTCTGGAACACAAGCAGGGTCAAGGCCCTGACGGCCGTTTGAGCTGGTTCGAGGGCGGGACGGGGGACACGACCCTGGTGCTGCTGCACGGGGAAGGCGAGCAGGCGGGGAATTGGGCCCGGGTCACAATGCCTCTGGTTGAACGCTACCGCGTCGTCATTCCCGACCTCGTGGGCCACGGTCAATCCGACCCGGCCGAGGGCCCGATCGGGATCGATCAGGTTTTGGCGGGCGTCGAGGCTGTGATGGAAGTGAGCTGCAGGGATCGTCCGGTGGTTCTTGTCGGCAACTCTCTGGGGGCACGGGTGGCTTTCCTGATCGCCCTTCAGCGGCCGTCCCAGGTTGAACGCATCGTTGCGCTCAATGGCGGGCCCCTTCGTCTAGCTGATCCTCAGGTCAATCTGTTCCCATCCAACCGTGAGGAGGCACAGATGACCATGGAGGGGCTGATGGGTCCCGGCGCTAAGGCGATTCCAGACACGGTCCTCGACGACCTCGTCAGAAGGGCCCAAACTGGTCCAGCGGCCCGCCTGAAGGAAGCCGCCGAAGAGATGGATCCCTTATTCCTCGATGATCGGTTGGATGAGGTCCAGATTCCGGTTGATCTGATTTGGGGATCGGCAGACCAACTCTATCCGGTCGAATACGCCCAGAGGCTCAAGGAAGGACTGCCTGCGGCTCGGCTGACGACCCTCCCGGATTGCGGACATGTCCCGCAACGGGAGTGCCCGGTCATCATGGTCGAGGCCTTGCTGCAGGTCCTTGACAAGGACCCTCCGGAGGCCCCGGCAGGTCCCTGAATGTACTCTCCGTAGGGTGGGCCTTGGCCCACCTTCGTGCGTCTCAGGCATGGCAACTGGTGGGCCAAGGCCCACCCTCCGAATCTGCCCTTCTTTGACCCCTAGCCCAGAGGAGTGTCCAGACCAAGCGCCAAGAAGAGCTCCGGCAGGCGGTTAATCGGCAGGCCGATGACGGTCTGTGGGGAGCCGGCGATCGAGTGCACCAGCAAGCCTCCGGCGCCCTGCACTGCGTAGGCGCCGGCCTTGTCCATCGGTTCTCCGGTGGCGACGTACCAGTTGATCTGGGCCTCGTTCAGGGGGCTGAAGCGCACGGTCGCAGTGTCGACAAGGGAGTGGCAGTTTCCGTTGTACGCCAGGGCCATGCCGGTATGGACCGCGTGTTCCTGTCCTGACAGAAGTTTGAGCATGCGTCTGGCGTCGTCTTCGTCAACCGGCTTGCCCAGACTCTCATCACCAAGGGCGACGACGGTGTCGGCCGCGAGGACTGGACGGTCGGTGCCCTTGGCGACGTGGCGGGCCTTATCCTCGGCGGCACGGCGTGCAAAATCGTCCGGCCGTTCACCAGGGGCTCTGATTTCGTCGATGTCTGCGGGCCGGACCTCGTGCGCGATACCGAGCAGGTCGAGCAGTCCACGGCGTCTTGGGGAAGCACTGGCAAGGACGATCATGAAAGACTCCAAGGATCGAGGGGTGGTTCTTCTCCCAGGCGGGTGCTCATCACCGAGGGAATGGGCGCCGTCAGCCGGAGCGGAGAGTTATCGCCGGGGTGAGGAAATCCAAGAGCCCAGGCGTGCAGCAGCGGGCGTGGGACGTCCCTCGTGGAGCTGCCGTAGAGGTGGTCGCCCAGCACAGGATGGCCCAGGTGGGCCAGGTGAACCCGGACCTGGTGGGTGCGGCCGGTTTCCAGGCGACAGAGCACGGCAGACCACTGATCTTCACGGTGCACGACCTTGAAATGGGTCCGGGCTTCTTTGCCTCCACGATCGACCTCGAAGCGCCAGGCATGGCTGCGGTCACGGCCGATAGGAGCGTCTATGACGCCCTGGTCGTCTTCTGGGAGGTCTTCCACCAACGCCAGGTAGAAACGATCGACTTTGCCGGAGCGCCACGAACGGTCCAGCGCCGGCAGAGCCTGGGGATTGTGGGCAAAGACCACCAGACCGGAGGTCAGGCGATCCAGGCGGTGCACGGTGCGCAGGAAGGGCCGTCGGCCGTCCCGATACGCCATCCACAGCAAGAGATGTTGATCGAGGGCAAGTTCTTCGGTTCGGCTGTTTTCCGAAGGTTGGGTCAAGACGCCGGCTTTCTTGTTCGCGACGGCAAGCCATCGGTCCTCAAAGACCAGATCGAGCTCTTCGGGCCGCCAGGGGTGGCTCTCCAATTCGATGTCGGGAGATACAATATCGATGACATCACCCTCGTCCAGTATTCGAGATTGCACCCGTACGGCCTGGCCGTTGCGCCATACGGCGCCTTCGGAGATCAGTGCTCTGGAGCGCCGCCGTGACGGTCCGGCGGCTTCGGGCAGGAAGAGGTCAAGCCGAATACCTCCCTGGCCCGGCCGAACCAGGAGGCGGGTGAATTGCGGCATGTCGGTCATAGATTCGGCTTCTCGGGTGTGGTTGCCGGCAGGGCGCGGGTCCTCGCCCATGACCTGATGGCCTTTATCTGCTCTTCCATCGTCCTGGAGAGGGGGATGATCTTGCCGAAGGCTGCCAGAAGATCGTTCTGGGTGACCTCGCTGCCCTTGGCATGGGCGGTGACTCGGGCCTGGATGGCCGCCTGCTCGATCTCGGCGCCGTTCCAGCCCCGCGTCGCCGAGGAAAGAAGGATCAAATCGTATTGCGCAGGATTCAGACCGTTGCGTCTGAGGTGGATGTTGAGGATCTCCTTGCGTTCTTCGTCCGCCGGAAGGTCGACGAAAAAGACCTGATCGAACCGGCCCTTTCTGAGGATCTCCGCCGGCAGCAGATTGATGCGATTGGCCGTGGCCGCGACGAAGACCTGGGCCTTGTGTTCCTGCATCCACGTCAAAAAGGTTGAGAAGATCCGGGTCATCGATCCGGTTGCACCTTCGTGGTAGCCGCCGATGCCCATCTCGATCTCGTCGATCCAGAGAACTGCGGGCGCGAGGCTTTCGATCGCCTCGAGCGCCCGGTGGAAAACCCATTCTGCGGTGCCCTTGGTGCCGGCGAAGACCAGATTCATGTCCAAACGGAAGAGGGGCAGTCCCCATTCGTTGGCAATCACCTTGACGGCAAGGCTCTTGCCGCAGCCTGAAATGCCCATCAGCAGGACGCCTTTGGGTGAGGGCAGGTCTGAGTCCCCACCGCCAGGGTGGAAGAGACTTTCCCGTTCCCGAACCCACGATTTGAGCTGGTCCAGACCCCCGAGGTCCGACAGGGAATCGTCAGGTGAGACGAATTCCAGGATACCCTCCTTGCGGGTTATTTGTTCCTTGTCGTCCAGGACGGCTCGGAAGAAGTCTTCGTCAAGATTCGGGTAACGAACGGTCAGACGCTTGAGGAGATGTTCGGCCTCGGTCAGGCTCATGCCGCGAAGGGCCAGCACCAGGCGCTCGAGGATGGCGGGCGTCGCTCGATCTTCACCGAGGATCCCATTCGCCATCGACCGGAGTTCTCCATCATCGGGGAACAGCGAGATGACAACGTAGGTCAAGGGCTTGAGACTGTCCGGTAAATCCGCGTTGGCACTGAGAACAAAGAGGTAGCGTCCGGTCCCGCGGACCTTCATCGCCGTGTCCCGCAGCCGCCGCAGCATTTTGCGGTCATCCCAGAGCCCCTCAAAATCCTTAAAAAGGTAGAAACCTCGAGGAGCGCGCTCGGTCGCGAGCCAGGCCAGCGCCTGCATCGGATCGGAAAAGGCCTCGCCGCCCTCGTGGCTGAATCCGTCGACGCAGTTCCAGACTGAGACCGGGAAGGGCTCGGGTTTGGCCCCGGCGGCAAACCGCTCCAGGAGCTTCTCCATTCTCTCCTCTTCCAGGCTGACCAACAGGGTCAAAGGATAGGCGGACGAGAGCGCGTTACGAATCTGATCGAAAGATGACTGCATCGCAGATCATTGTAGCGCGGAGTCTGGGGAGCGGAGAGGGAGCGCGCGACTCCGTTCGCGCATTGCGACGTTCGGACGCGGGGCTGCAGGGTCAACACAATTGAAAAGGCCCCGCCGAGGCGGGGCCTTGGTCATGAAATTAAGAGGTCTACTCTACATTGAAGGACTGCAGTTCAACCGGGACGACGTCGTCCCAGTCGAAGCAGATCATCAGGCCGTCTGAAAGAAGGGTTGACGGGTCTGCCGCATTGAGAAATGGCGCGGCGATCGTGCCGTCTGCGTTTTCGGCGCCGATCGTGGCCACGGCAGGGAGCGTCTGCAAGTTGTCGAAGGCAATGATGATCTCCGGATTGCCGATGGCGTTGTTAATCGTGCTGTGAATGATGATCTCGAAATCTCCGAAGATATCTGGGGTTTGGGAGATCCCCAGATCATCGAACTCGAGAACCGTGACGTCGTTACCAGCCGTTGCGAGGCTGACCCCACGAACCGAGCCTGGGGTGGCATCGTAGACGATAAAGAGATCCGTCCACAGGGCTGCGATCAGATCGTTCGGTGTGGTCGCATCAGGCAGGGACTGAGGGGGGACAGCAACGTCGGTTGAGTTGAACTGCACCAGGCCGTCATCGGTGAAATTCAATCCAACAAAGTTCCCACCGAAATGCTGGAAGGGATCCTGTCCCGAAAAGGCGCTCCACGCCAAGCCGTCGCCGACAATTGCGCTCTGAGGGAAAATTCCGAAACCCTCCAGATCAACATAGCCACCGAACCCGGTATCACAGCTGGGATCGGTCAGACTGGTGGTGACGATGTAGGTAGTCCCTCGGATGGTCGTTTTCAAGACATCCGTTGCGGTGTCGCCGGTAGTACCCTGCGACGGCGAGACCGGAACAGCGTCAACCGAACGAAGCAGTGCCGCCAGATCCGCAGTGAAGGCCGGGGCTGTTGCAAGAACGATAAGAATAAGAACAACTGAAATACGTTTGAGCATTGATGGCTTCCCCTTTTCGGTCGTCATCCTAACTGTGAATTGCCCGTTTTTCAACTGCCATCGCAGCCTCCTTGACCACTTCGGAGAGCGTGGGGTGGGCATGGCAGGTTCGTGCAAGATCTTCCGCTGAGCCGCGGAACTCCATGACGGCGACGGCTTCGGCGATCAACTCGGAGACTCGTGGCCCGACCATGTGCACGCCGAGGATCTCGTCGGAAGTTTTGTCGGCCAGGATCTTGACCATGCCCTCTTCTTGACCCAGGGCCTTGGCCCGTCCGTTGGCCCGGAACATGAACCGGCCGGTGTTGAAGGCGATGCCGGCCTCTTTCAGTTGGGCCTCGGTTTGCCCGACCATCGCCAATTCTGGATCGGTGTAGACCACGCTGGGGATGACATCGTAGTTAACATGTCCCGGCTTTCCGGCCAGGATTTCGGCGATGGCGACGCCTTCGTCTTCGGCCTTGTGCGCCAACATCGGCCCCTCAACCAGATCGCCGATGGCATAGACATTGGGGACGTTGGTTCTGAAGTGTTCGTCGATCGTCACTCTGCCGGCAGAGTCGGTCGCAACGCCGATGGCCTCCAGTCCGGTATCAGCACTGACCGGGCGCCTGCCGACGGCGACCAGCACGGTGTCAACCTTGAACTCCTCGCTCTCGCCCTTGGCACTTTCGACAGTGATCTTGACGCCGGTCTTGAGGACCTTGGCCGCGGTGACTTTGGTTGAGAGACGAATACCCAACCCTTGAGCGGCAAGTGACCGTTGAAGTGAACCTGCAATCTGCTTGTCTGCAAAGGGCGTGACCTGGGGCAGGAACTCGACGACCGTGACCTTGGCGCCCAGGCGGGCCCAGACTGATCCCAACTCCAGTCCGACGGCGCCTGCGCCGACGACCAGGAGGCTCTTGGGGACCTTGGTGAGAGCCAAAGCCTCGGTTGAACTGATGATGCGCTGACCGTCAAACGGCATGAAAGGCAACTCGACTGCGGCGGAACCCATTGCCAGGACAACGGCGGAGGCGCCGATCTCGGTTGTGCCCTCGCCTCCATGCACGGCGACAACATCGGCTGATTTGAGTTCGCCTCTACCCGTAAGGACGGTCACCTTGTTCTTCTTCATCAGCATGGCGACGCCGCCGACCAGTTCTTCGACGATCTTCGTCTTGCGGTCCTGCATCGTTGCGATATCGATCGCGGGTTTTCCGACAGAAATTCCGTGGGCAGAGACTCGTTCCCTGGCGACTGCGAACAGTTCGGAACTCTCCAGCAACGCCTTTGAGGGGATGCAACCGACGTTGAGGCAGGTGCCGCCCAGCATGTCGTTCTTTTCCACCAAGGCAACCGTGAGACCCAGTTGGGCGGCACGGATCGCGCAGACATAGCCTCCGGGACCGGCGCCGATAATGACGACATCGTAGCGATTCACCTCACACCTCCAGCATCAGGCGCTCGGGGTTTTCGATGCAGTCGACGATGCGCTTGAGGAAGGTGACGGCCTCTTTACCATCGACGATCCGGTGATCGTACGACACGGCCAGGTACATCATCGGGCGGACAACGACCTCGTCGCCGACGGCGATCGGCCTCTTCTTGATGGCGTGCATGCCCAGGATGGCGCTCTGAGGTGGGTTGAGAATCGGCGTCGACATCAAGGAACCGAAGATGCCGCCGTTGGAGATCGTGAAGACGCCGCCCGAGAGGTCACTCAACTCCAGCGTTCGATCCTGGGCGCTCTGGGCCAATCGTTTGATTTCGGACTCGACGCCGGCAAAGGACAGGGTGTCGGCATTCCGAACGACCGGGACCACCAGCCCTTTTTCGGAACTGACGGCGACGCCGATGTCGTAGTAATGGTTCTGGACGACCTCGTCTCCGTCGATCCAGGCGTTGACCTCCGATACGGCCTTCAGGGCTTCGACGGTTGCCTTGAGAAAGAAGGACATGAAGCCCAGACCGACGCCGTGCTGTTCCTTGAATCCTTCCTTGTATTGAGCGCGAAGAGCCATGACACGGCTCATGTCGGCTTCGTTGAAGGTCGTCAACATCGCTGTGGTTTGCTGGACCTCGACCAGGCGTTCGGCGAGCCGGTGCCGCAGCCGGGACATCGGAGCCCGGGTTTGCCTTTCGCCGGACGGTGAGACCGGTGGCTTTTGGGGTGCTGCCGGAGCCGGAGTTGCGACCGGCTCAGCCGGCGCGGTCCCTTGTTCCATAAAACCGATGACATCGCCCTTGAGAATGCGGCCGTCCTTGCCGGATCCTTCAATTAGAGTTGGGTCGAGTCCGTGCTCCGCGACCAGGCGCCGGACGGCTGGGGAGAGCGCCTCGAGAGACGGGCCGGCCTCTGCCGGAGCCTCTGGGGCCGCAACGGTTGCCACAGCGGGCGGGGCATCGGCAGCCGCCGCCGACGTGTCGATCGATCCGACGACCTGATCAATCTGCACGACCTCATCGGCAACGGCAATGGTTTTCAACCGTCCCGTGGCCTCGGCCGCGACCGTCATCGTGATCTTGTCGGTCTCGAGTATCAGAAGGGGTTCGTCAATCCGGGCGATGTCGCCGTCGGCGACGACCCACTCGACCAGTACGCCCTCGGAGATACTTTCTCCGACCTGGGGAATCTTGATGTCTCTGATGCTCATGATGCACTTCCATGACCGATCGCCTGCCGGACGATCTTTTCCTGTTCTTCGCGGTGAACCCTTGAAGACCCGGTGGCCGGAGACGCCGAGGGCGCCCTGCCGACGTATCGGATCGGATGTTCGGGGAAAAGGGCTGCGAGGCGTGGCCTGATGAATGTCCAACCGCCTCTGTTCTCGGTTTCTTCCTGGACCCAGTAGATTTCTGTTGCCCGTGTGTAGGGCTTGGTGATTGTCTTGAGTAATTTTCCGTTCAGGGGGTAGAACTGCTCGATCCTGATGATCGCCACACTTTCCTCGCGGCCAAGGGTCTTTCGGCCTTCGATCAGATCGTAGTAGACCTTGCCGGAGCACAGAACGAGGCGTTCGGGAGCTGCGGGCGGGGTGGGGTCGTCGAGGATCTCCAAAAACTGTCCCTCGATCAGATCGGCCACCGGCGACACGCAATCCTTGTGGCGCAGCAAACTTTTGGGCGCCATGATGATCAAGGGCCTCCTGAAGGATCGCTTGAGCTGGCGCCTGAGGACATGAAAGAACTGGGCAGGCGTGGTTAGGTTGCAGACTTGAATATTGTCTTCGGCACAGGCGGCGAGGTAGCGCTCGAGATAGGCATTGGAGTGCTCCGGCCCCTGGCCCTCGTAGCCGTGCGGCAGAAACATGACCAGACCACTGGAACGATCCCACTTGGTGCCGCTGGTGCCGATGAACTGGTCAATAATGACCTGGGCGCCGTTGGCAAA
>JAUXDC010000349.1 GCA_030618605.1 Holophagae bacterium
CAACGAGGTTATCGGCCGTCTTCGGGAGCGGCTGGGACGGATCCCAGATCGTCATCTCCTCGGGCAAATCGGCGTTATTGGCACGAACATTTCGATACAGGACCAACGAGATGTCCAAACCATGCCCCGATGAGGCGGCAACCAACTGTCGAGCCCATCCTACCGCCATGTCCCGCCGTTGCTTCCAATGCTCATGGTCGGGCAGCGCAGCATCCGGCAGGTCGACCAGAATCGCCAGCGCACGGTCGGAAGGTGTCCGCAAAAAAACTCGTTGAATCAGATCTGTCAGTTCGTCTGCGGAAAGTTCCTTTTGCATCGGGCCTCCTCAGTTGAGAGGACAGTATCGAGTTTCCAGTTTTCAGTTTCAAGTAACAAGCATCAAGGTACCAGCCTCACCCGGATCTCATCATACCAATCGACTGATCCGGGAAGATCGACGGCGAGGGTCGTCTTTCGCTCCCGCCTTGCCCCCTCGTATGGCTTCGCCCGGACACTCTGGACCAGACCCCCTTGCCGCCAACCAGTGATTTCGAACCAGAGATCGTCGGGTTCAAGATCCCGATCACAATGGTTCGTCACCTCGATTTCGACGAAATTGTGCCCCAGTCGCGGTGTGTTCTCCGTGATCGCCCACCGAACGGCGACGCAATGCGGCGGTTCGTCCGGCACACGTGGAGGTCGTCGAGTCGGGAGGGGAATCAGGGTGGGAGTCGGCGTCGGAGTCGGTTCCGGCGCCGGAATGACCGTCGGTGTCGGAGTCGGAGATGGTGTCGGCGACGGCACGATCTGAGTCGGGCTCTCTACGGGCAGGACGGTTGGTGTCGGGAGGACCGAAGGCGGGTCCTCTTCCGCCGACCGAGTCGCCACCAGCACAACGACCAGGATCACCACACTGACAACAACCCACAGCAGGAGCGGAGAACCTGCGGGAGGCTTCCGCCGCGCGCTGGAAGACGAGACGGTGGACGAATCCGGCTCCATACCCCTATTCTACGCTGGGTGGATGAAATGATGACCCTTCTTAAAATGCGTCCTTCCCCTCCAGCCTTCATCCTTCTTTGTCTCTCCCCCTCTCCCCTGCTCCCCTGCTCTCCTGCTCCCTCTCCTTGGATCTTGACGCAGTGCGGCATAAGGTGTAGTTTACCTCTGGTGCTTATCGAAGAGGGCACGGATTCGCCTCTTCGCACAAGGAGGCCTCCATGCGTTGGGTCGTATTCAATCAAAAAGGCGGTGTCGGCAAGAGCACGATCGCCTGTAACCTAGCCGCGGTCAGTGCCTTACAGGGTCAACGAACCCTCGTTGTGGACCTCGATCCCCAGGCCAATTCCAGCCACTACCTTCTGGGCGACGAGGCCAGCGATCTGAAACCCAACATCTCGGGGCTGTTCGAACAATCACTGGGTTTCAGCATTTTCAAGGACGGTGCCAAATCATTCGTTCACCACACCCGCTTTGAAGACCTTCATATCATGCCGGCCAGTCGCGATCTCGAAGATCTGCAGTCCAAGTTGGAGGCCAAACACAAGATCTATAAGCTCCGCGAGGCGCTCAACGAGCTCGACGACTATGATGCCGTCTACCTGGATACTCCGCCGGCGATGAACTTCTTCACGCTTTCCGCAATGATCGCCGCCGACAGCTGCCTGATTCCCTTTGACTGTGACGATTTCTCACGGCGGGCGCTCTACAACCTTCTGGAAGACGTCGACGAGGTCCGCGAGGATCACAATCCCGGGCTGGATGTCGCCGGTATCATCGTCAACCAGTTCCAAGCTCGAGCCCGCCTTCCACAGCGAATGGTTGACGAACTTCTTGAAGAAGAATTGCCGGTCCTCGAACCCTACATCTCCGCCTCAGTCAAGGTCAGGGAGAGCCACGAAGCAGCAATGCCCTTGCCCTACCTGGCGCCCCGCCACAAGGTGGCGGCGCAGTTCTGGGAGCTGTACGAGAACATAGGATCCTGAAGGGATACCTTTAAAAAAATGGGTTCCCCGGCGCGAAGCGCCTCTAGCGTCGGGTTCGTGGGCTTATTGGCCTCGAGAGCATCACCATAACCTACCACCTGAAGGCCAATAAGAACGCGAAGCCGGCGCTACGCGATGTCGGCGCTCAGCAGAAATCCAACTGCGGCACCTTCGGGATCAACCCCTGATCATGGGCCCTCTCGAGGAACAACCGCATGGCCTTCCGGCCCCGATCTCCATAGTCGACCGTCAGCTCATTGACGTACATGCCGACAAACTGGTCGGCACGCCCACGGTCGAGACCCCGGCCGTAGTCCAGGGCGTAGTCCAGAGCCTGTTCCCGGTGCGCCAGAGAAAACTCGATGGACTGTCTCAAGAGTGAAGAAACTTCGGTGATCACCTGTTCTCCCAGATCACGACGGACCACATTGCCGCCCAGGGGCAAGGGCAGGCCGCCGGTCTCCTCATGCCACCACACTCCAAGGTCTTGCACCAGGTGGAGGCCCTCGTCCTTCCAGGTCAACTGACCCTCGTGGATCACGACGCCGGCATCGACCTCTCCCGCCATCACGGCCGGGCCGATGGCGTCAAAAGGCAGCACTACAGTCTTGAGGCCCGGCATCCACATCTGAAGGGCCAATGCCGCTGACGTCAGCTTCCCGGGAACAGCAACCACACATCCCCGCAAATCCTTGGGACCGATGTCCTTGCGGGCAACGACAATCGGCCCATAACCATCCCCCATCGACGCACCGGAACTCAGAAGAGCATATCGGTCGTCAAGGTGGGCATAGGCGTGGATCGATACCGCCGTCACCTCATAGGTCCCGTCGAATGCCTTGTTGTTCAGGGTTTCGATATCGGAAAGCACATGCTCGAACCGGTAGGCGCCGGTGTCGATCAGTTCTTTGGCCAATGCGTAGAACATGAATGCGTCGTCGGAATCAGGCGAATGTGCCACTCGAATCAGGGTCATCGTTCCTCCACCCCGGAATGCCGGGGCGCACATGGTAGCAGGGACAGGAGGCTGGAAAGCTGGGACGCGGAGACCTGAACGTCCAACGCTCAACGCCCAACATTGGACGTTGAGCGTTCTTCCTGGCCTCCCAGCGTCCAAGCTTCATAGCCTCCTCGCTTCCCAGCTTCTATGCTACCTTCCTGCCCAATGAATGACGATCCCATTTACCGCATCTCCTTCATGAACCAGGGCGAGGTCTACGAGATCTATGCCCGCAACGTCGGCCAAGGCGAAATGTTTGCCTTCATTGAGGTTGAGGAACTGATTTTCGGCGAACGGTCACAAATTTTGATCGACTCCTCTGAAGATCGCCTCAAGAACGAATTCAAGGGCGTCAGGCGCACCTTCATCCCGATCCACTCGATCATCCGCATCGACCAGGTCGACCGCGCCGGCTCCGGACGCATTCGCAATGGCGAGGGCAAGGTCTCGACCTTTCCGATGCCGATAATCGCCCCGCGCGGCCCCAAGGGCAAGAGCTGACGGCTCAAGGGATCAGGGGTTAGGGGTTAGGGGTTAGGGGTTAGGGGTTAGGGGTCAGGGATCAGGG
>JAUXDC010000246.1 GCA_030618605.1 Holophagae bacterium
CCACGGCTTCGCCGCGGCAGGCCTTCGGCCTGGTGCCGGTTCTTTGCCCACGCTGATCCCTTCGGGATCTCATGCCTGCGACATGTGATCCTCCCCCGGTTTTGTGGACACGTTGAAAAGCGTGGATACTGAACTAGGGAGGGAAACGATGGTAAGAAGAAGACGATTCAGTAGAGATTTCAAGAAGGACGCGGTGCGGATGCTCGGAGGCGGGAAGCGAACAGTAACCGAGGTATCCCAGGAACTTGGAGTTCGGCCGGACATGCTGAGGAAATGGCGGAAGCTATTTGAGGAAGACCAGGAATCGGCGTTTCCGGGGCATGGAGGGATTCGTGTGGGGGACGAGGAGTTGATTCGTCTTCGGCGGGAGGTTCGTTGCCTGCGAGAGGAACGTGAAATATTAAAAAAAGCGGTGGCGATCTTTTCGGAAGGCCGGCCCAAGTGAAGTTTGGGGTTATCGAGAGACTGAGGCGGGAGCACCCGGTACGGATGATGTGCCGGCTGTTCGATGTTTCGGTCAGTGGCTACTACGCTTGGCGTGATCGCCCCGAATCCAAGCGGAGTCGAGAGGATCGCCTATTGTTGGAGAAGATTCGGGTGTATCACAAGCAATCCAGGAGGACATATGGCAGTCCCCGGATTCACCATGCTCTGGCTACTGAAGGCCATCGGTGCTCGAGGAAGCGGGTTGAACGCTTGATGAGAGCCAACGCTATCGTCGGAGCCCGGAAGCGAAAATTCAAGGTCATGCCACGAGAAGATGTCACTGCTCCGGCGCCGAATTTGCTCAAGCGGGAATTCGAGGTCGATGTGCCAAACGCCGTCTGGGCCGGGGACATGACCTATCTGTGGACACCGGCCGGTTGGGTATTTCTGGCGGTGGTTTTGGATCTGTTTTCAAGGCGTGTCGTCAGCTGGGCTATCAGCCGCAAGCCGAACGCCCAGCTGATGATCGACGCAATGGCCCGTGCGGTCTATGAGCGTCGACCAAATTCCGGCCTCATCTCACATTCGGATCAAGGGTGCCAGTACACCTCAAGCTCATACCGCAAATTCGCAAAGGCAAATGGGATTTTGTTGAGCATGAGTCGTCGAGGAAATCCATGGGACAACGCCGTGTCGGAGGCTTTTTTTGCCACCTTGAAGACTGAGCTTGGCGACTCGTTCATTGGTTTCGATGCGGTGCAACGGGAGCTCTTCGAATACATCGATGGGTTTTACAACACGCGGAGAATCCACACGTCGATTGGCTGGATGAGCCCGATGCAATACGAAAACCGGATGGCGGAGGTCGCGGCATGAAGTCGCCACTGGCCATCATGACCGTGTACTCGGTGGCGTCAAGACTACCCTCGCTCCGCTCGGCGCTGCGCGGTCTGGACACCACCTCCGTGCACGGTCATTTAGAATCATGGGCGACGGAGAGGAAGCCTCCGGCGGGGGCTCTCGCAAGAAAGGTCGTCAAAACACAAACGCGCTATTCTTGGTGTCTACGAAAACGGGGGAAGTCCGATGGCCGCCCTGTCGGGCGAAGCGCGATGTCCCAACCCCGCGCTCCAAAGCGAGGGCCGCGGTGGCAGGGCCTACGAAAAACGCCGCCCGAAGACGGCGTTGAGATGAAAATGGTCGGGACGCAGAGATTTGAACTCTGGACCCCCTGAACCCCATTCAGGTGCGCTACCAGGCTGCGCTACGTCCCGACCCTACTTGATTTTCATTTCCGCTACCACGTCGGCGAGTTCGGCACGAACGTCACGCAGTGTGGCGAGAAGAGGTTGTACGTTTTCCACTGGGGGTTTGTCAACCTTTTGGTCCTCAGAGCCTTCCCCTTCCACCTCGGGTGGAGGACTTTTCTTGGTCTTGACCTGCCTCTTCTTCTTGGGCTTTTCTTTTTCCTCGGCTGGAGGGGGCTCTTCCTGAACTGGAGGCGGCACTGCCACCGCCTTGGGTCCCCCATTTGCATTGTCGAGTCGTTTTCGGGCCCCCGCGATCGTCAGCCCCTCGTCAAAGAGCAAATGTTTGATCTCAAGGATCAGCTCAACCTGGTCTCTCCGGAAGAGGCGTTGCCCGGTTCCACTCTTTTCGGCCTCCAACTGTGGGAACTCCTGTCCCCAGAAGCGCAGCATGTACGGCTGCACATTGGCCAATTTACAGACCTCGTTGAGTTTGAAGGACTCCTGCCCCTCAGGCAGGACTATTTGTTCCGTCATTCTCATCCTCCGTGACGGGCAACAACGTCAACCGCAACTGCAACGTCACCTTACGGTTTCCGACCCAATTCCCGGGAACTGGGACCTCTATGTCAAGTGCCCGCATCTGGCCCGATTCGACGATGGCGCCTGTCCCTGTCAACTTGAGGGCCAGGCTGTTGTTCTCGGCCGTGACCGAAACCGGGGATTGATCCTGTTCGTTCAACACCAGGACGCCGTGACTCAGAGGGGGCTCAGCAGCGGGCTGTTCCCAACCGGCCTCGGTGAACGGATCGCCGTCATCGAAGACCACCGGCGCGGGGGCCGGCGGCCGAGATGGAGGCTGAGTGATATCCCTTTCGAGGCCGGCGGCAGGCACGTCTCCTCGAGGCTCCGGGTCCGCCTCGACACCAGGATCTGTCTCACCCAACCATCCGGCATCAGCATCGTCGGTGAAAGACATCCCCTCGGCGGCCTCCAATTCCGGTTCCGGCTCAACATCGAAGACATCCATCTCCGGCGTCTGATCTTCGGAATCGATCTCCTCGGGAGCGCTTTCCGCCGTTATTTCCTCCGGTTGACTCAATGCATCGAGCAAATCAACACCAGCCCCGAGCGGATCATCAAATACCGGCTTTTTCGTCTCATTCGTGCCGAGGACAGAGGCAACGAGGTCATCGACATCAGCGGTGTCATATTGAGCCACACTGACATCCTGGTCGCCGGTATCGAATGGCTTTCCGGGCCCCTCCGGCAAGAGATCCACCGGTTCAACACCACCAGAATCGGTTCCATCGGCAAGGGGCGGCACCAAGAGTCCGGTCTGGGTATCGATCTCCTCAAATGGAATCAATTCGAGATCGTCGATGAATTCGGCCTCGCCACCCTCCGGTGGTCCAACATCGACTGCAGGGGTATCAAATATCGACTCAGAATCCGAGGATTCTCCCGGCAGATCCGGCATTTGCTCGATGACCGGTTCCGGGGCGCCGTGGTCGTCTGGAGCCGACTGCCCCCACTCGGTCATCGGTGGAGCCTCGGGCAATAGGTTCTCCGGTTCTTTTTGAATGTCGAATTCGACCGTCTCTGGACCTTCCGCAGAGCCAATGTCCTCGCCGCTTGGAGCGCTGGGGATTGTGGGGATCTCGGCGGTTGAAAGCGCCCGGATACCCGACGGATGTTGCATGGAATCGTCCCCAATATCAGGCAGATCTATCGATGCTCCGGCCGGCTTCACCCGTGGAGGCGGGGCGCCCATGCCTCGAGCCTCATATCGGTCTCTGAGGCTCCTCATCACCAGGCGAACGATGCCTTCGAGAGTATCTTGGACTCCGATGCCCTCGACTGCCACGGACTCAAAAAACGGCGCGGCAAACCGATTGAGTGCCCCATCCATCTCTTCGAGGCCCATCAGCTCTCCAAGATCCCTCTTGTTGAACTGAATCACGTGGGGGAACTCGGCCAGGTTGACACCCTGCAACCCCAAATTCTCGTCCAGATTTTTCAGACTGTCGGTATTGGAACTCTGCATGGCCCTTTGAGAGTCAGCCACGAAGACCACTCCGTCGGCCCCGCGCAACACCAACTGCCGGGTGGAGTTGTAGTGAACCTGCCCAGGCACGGTATAGAGCTGAAGGGTGACGTCCATGCCACGGATCTTCCCGATATCCAAAGGCAGAAGGTCGAAGAAGATCGTTCGATCCCCTTCGGTGGCCAGAGAGACCATTTTCCCCTTGTTGCCCCCTTCGAAATTATCGTGAATCCACTGGAGGTTGGTGGTCTTCCCACACAGACCCGGCCCGTAGTACACGATTTTCGCGTTCAGCTTCCTGAGTGCGTAATTAAAAAAAACCATTGCCTGCCCTTAGCTTTTCCGTCCCTTGATGATAACCCGGATTGGAACACCATCCAAACCGAGATTCTCCCGCAGAATATTTTCCAGATACCGCAGATACGAAAAGTGCGGTTTGCCCGGCAGATTCGTAAAAAGAACGAATGACGGCGGGGCGCTTTGGGTCTGGGTCGCATAGTAGAACTTGGGTCCTTTGCGACCCTGAACCGACGGAGGACGCTGCTCCCAGGCAGTCTTCAGCATCCGATTCAGGTCCGGCGTCGATATTCTCTGTCCCCGCGCTGTATGAAGAGCCGCAATGATGGGGAAAAGTTTGTGCACGCCCTTGCCGGTCAGGGCCGAAAGGAAGACCACCGGGGAATGCCGCATGAATTTCATGTTACGGGCAATCTGATCTTCGATTCGTGCCCGGGCGGTCTCCCGGTCTTCAATCAGATCCCATTTATTGACGACGACGATGACTCCCCGTCCCGCCTCCCATGCATATCCTGCGACGTGAACGTCCTGATTGGTAATGCCTTCGACGGCATCGACGACCAGAAGGCACACGTGAGCCTGCTCCAGGTGTTTCCGTGCCATGACGACCGACAAGACCTCCGGCCCCTTGTCGGTCTTGCCCTTCCTCCTGATCCCCGCAGTATCAACCAGTCGAAAAAAAACATCGTCCCGTTCCAAAACCGCATCCACGGCATCCCTGGTTGTACCCGGCACCGGACTGACCAGGACTCTCTCGTCACCAACCAGTTGATTGAGCAGGGAGGACTTCCCGACGTTGGGCCTCCCAATGATGGCGATTCGGGCCTCTCGAGGATCCTCGTCCTCGTCCCCTTCGTCATCTTCCACACCGTCCAGATGGGGCTCCAGGAGATCCCATAAATCGGCCAGGCCCAGGCCGTGTTCGGCAGAAATTACAGCTGTCTCACCAAATCCCAGCGAGAAAAACTCGTACGCCTGCTCTTCAACGTCCGATCGGTCACTCTTGTTGACGGCCATTACAACCGGCACATCGACAGTTCGGAGCCATCGAGAAATGTCCTGATCTTCAGGCATCACTCCTGTCTCCCCGTCAACCAAAAACACTATGGCGTCCGCCTCCCGGGCGGCGACATCGGCTTGAGTGCGAATCAACGGCACAAAGGTATCCGAATCCTCGAAGATCAGACCACCGGTATCAACAATGGTCACAGTCCCGCCTCGCCACGGCCCCTCGCCGACGATCCGGTCTCGGGTCACTCCCGGCAGATCGTGAACCAATGCCCGCCGGCTTTTCGTCAGCCTGTTGAACAGGGTCGACTTGCCGACGTTGGGTCTTCCTACGATGACAACAACCGGTTGCCGCTTCACAGGACCTCCGAATTTTCGGGCTTCACATCGTCAATCTTCCACCGTCGGCCCGCTTCCTGACCGATGACCCTCCGGCCCGTCACCATCCACCGCCCGTCGATCAGACGGAGCTGGATGATGGAGTCCTGGATCGATGTTGGGTTGCGTCCTTTTTCCCTGCCGTTGAAGGCGTCAAATTGAGTGACGTCCCAGACCTCGGTGGTCGCAACGGTTGCGTTGATCACTCGGAAAATATCTATGCGCGTGAATTCCACGGAGCGGAGTTGGGCCTCCACCCGATCGCCGGTCCCGGCAAGACCTCTGAGCATCTTGCGGACCCCCTGCACCTCGGCGCCCGTGGCCAAATCCTCGATCGGCTCAATGCTGAGGTTTGAATAGGCCTCCGTCAAGGCATGAAGATACGTGGTTACGGCCTGCTCGACCGCAATGCGGGCCTCAGGGTCGGGCGTCGTATCTTCACATCCTGTGGTGATCAGCATGACAAGCCCCAAAATCGTGA
>JAUXDC010000248.1 GCA_030618605.1 Holophagae bacterium
TGAATCGAGGCAATCACTCCCATTTGGGCAAAGCGCGGGATGTCGTCCGGACTGAGATGCTGGGCGTGCTCGATTCGCCAGCGAAGGTCTTCGGCTTCGGGGTGGGCCTCGAACTCCACCTGATAGATGTCCAGGGTATCGCGGTTGGCCCGGTCTCCGATCGCATGGGTGCAGAACTGGTAGCCGTGTTCCATCGCCAGGCGTGCGGTCTCGGCCATCGAGTCCAGCGGTTCGGTATTGAGGCCGGCGCTGGCCGGCAGATCGCTATAGGGCTCGAGCAACCAGGCCCCGTGGGATCCCAGGGCGCCGTCGATCCATCTTTTGATGGCACGGATGGTCAGAAAGCCGCCGCCGGCGCCAATGACCCGAACGGCGTCAAGATGCGGCTCAATAATCTCGTTGGGTTCGGACAGCATCAGGCTCAAGCGAATCTGCAACTCCCCTGCCTCCGCCATCGCCTTGAAGCGCCCTGCATCCTTCAAGCTGGACGCGGCGTCCTGGAAAGATGTCAGACCGTTGGCCAGGCACTCCTCGGTGGCCATGGCAACCTTGCGATGGAAAACCTCGTCGGTGTCTTCGCCGTCAATCACATCCCGAACCAGTTCTTCAGCGGTTTCTCGCAGAACACCGATTGCCCGTCCTTTCAAGTCACGGACGATCTCACCTCCCGGCGGATCGAGGGTCGCAGGTCCAATCCCCGCCAACTCCAAGGCCCGGGCGTTGACGATTGCCGCGTGACCGCTTGCATGGGTCAGCATGACCGGATTGTCCGGCGACACGGCACTCAAGGAGTCATGGATCGGCAAACCTTCGACAGCACCCTTTGGCGCTTCGGCCCACTTCTCCTGGTGCCAACCGCGGCCGAAGATCCATTCTCCGGGAGGAGTCTCGGACGCAGCCTGAGCCACCTGGCCGACAATCTCCTGCCAGGTCGCCGCTCCCCCCAACTTGAGTTGCATCTGGGCCTTTCCAACGCTGAGGAAATGGGCATGGGCGTCGATGAAGCCGGGATAGGCGACGGCGCCCTTCAGATCCAGGACCTCGGTGTCCGGGCCAATCAGAAGACGAATCTCGTCCTCCGAGCCCACAGCAACGATGGTCTGCCCCCTCGCAGCCAGGGCCTCAACCGTCACGCCGATCGGTTCGAAGGTGTGAATGGTGCCTCCCAGCACAACAAAATCCGCGGGTTGCGGGGCCGGGGCGCACCCTAAGACCACAAGAACACATATCAGGGGAAGAACCGCAATTCGTCGCATCATATTCACCTCTGGACTGAGGATACGCCATCGCAGCCTCAATAAAAAAGCGGCGCCCAGTCAGGCGCCGCTTGCAGTTGACAGAACGGAGTCAGCTTTCCTTCTTCAGCAAGAAGCACGACAGGGCCGGCAGCAGCACCAGAGCCCCGACCATGTTGACCAGGAACATGAAGGTCAGGAGGATGCCCATGTCCGCCTGGAACTTCAAGGGTGAGAAGATCCAGGTGGCGACGCCGATGCCCAGGGTGATACCGGTGAACAATACTCCGTTGCCGGTGATGGTCAAGGTATTACGATACGCATCGGACAGCGACTGCCCCTCCTTGATGTAACTGCGATACCTGCTGAAAATGTAAATCCCGTAGTCCACCCCGACTCCGACCCCCAGGGCAACGACCGGCAGGGTCGAGACCTTGAGTCCAATTTCCAGAATGGTCATCAGGGCGTAGGCCAGGACAGACACCAGAGCCAACGGGATGACGATGCACAGCGTTCCCTTGATCGAACGGAAGGTGATCAGGCACAGGAGAATAATCGCTGCAAACACCCACATCAGCATTGGGAATTGCGCTTCGGACACGACCTCGTTGGTCGCCGCCATGACGCCGACGTTTCCGGTTGCCAATCTGAAATTGGCCGTTTGAGAACCGTGCTCCGCCTGGTATGCCTTGACTTCGGCGACAACCCGCTCGATCGTTTCGGCCTTGTGGTCAGACGTGTAGATGTAGACCGGCATGACGCTGCACTCGGAATTCAACAACCCGGTACTGGTATCGATGTAGGTCACCGCTTGCGCCATCGTCGCCGGATTCCGCGGCAACACGCGCCACTTGAGGCTCCCCTCGTTCCAGCCCGCATTGATAATCTTGGCAACCCCGCCGACTCCCAGCACCGACTGCACACCGGGCACGTTGCGCATGTGCCACTCGAAGCGATCGATCGTCGTCATGATCTCGTATTCGGTACAGCCCTCCGGGACCGACTCGACGATCACCGTGATGACGTCCACACCGATGTTGAAGCGGCTTGTAATGAAATCCGTATCGATGTTGTAAACGGAGTCCGCCCGCAGCTCAGGCACTCCGGCATGCAAATCACCAATCTTGATCTGGCTCGCCTTCCATCCGCCCACGCCGAACAGGATCGCCGCAACGATAATGACAATCATTGCAGCACGTGGTTTGGCGACCCCGGCCAATTTGTTCCAGGCGCCGTCCAAATGGCTGTGTCGCCGCCTGAGCTTGAGGGCGTAGATCTCGTCAAAGTGCGTGTAGGACAGGAGGACCGGAACCAAAATCAGATTGGTCAAGATAATCACGGCGACGCCGAGACTCGCGGTGATGGCCATTTCCTGGATCATTCGGATCTCGATCAACATGATCGTGATGAAACCAATGGTGTCACTCAGCAGGGCGATACCACCGGGAATCAGCAGACGCCGGAAGGTGTTGCGGGCCGCCGATTCGCTTTTGACGCCATCATAGACCTCGGCCCCATAAGCACTGACCATCTGCACGCCATGACTGACGCCGATGGCAAAGATCAAGAACGGAACCAGAATCGACATCGGGTCGATGCCGTAGCCCATCATCGTCAACAAACCCAACTGCCACACGACCGAGGTCAGAGAACAACCAACGACGATCAGGGTCAATTTGAAGCTCTGAGAGTAGATGTAGACGAAGACCGCCGTAATGAAGAAGGCGACCAGAAAGAACAGGACTACCCTCGATACACCGGCAGCAATGTCGCCGATGACCTTGGCGAAACCGATGATGTGATAGTCAAAGTCGACTCCGATATCGTGGTTACTGTATTTGCTACGGATCCCCTCCAACTGGCCGGCGACATCGATGTAATCCAATCGCTCTCCGGTATTGGGATTGATCTCGAGCAACTCCGCAACGACAATTGCCGACGAGAAATCGGTGGCGACCAACCGCCCCATGTAAACCGACTTGAACAGATTGGATTTGACCTTGGCGAAACCCTCGGGAGTCGGTTCGAAATCATCCGGAATGACGTTGCCCCCGGAGATCCCATCCTCGACCACCTCGGTGAACCGAACGTTGGGTGTGAACAAGGACATCACCCGGGTTCTGTCGACGCCGGGAATGAAGAAGAGGTCATCGGTCAACTCTTGCAATACCTCAAAGAACTTCGGCGTGAAGATGTCACCATCTTTAGCCTGGATGGCGATGACAACACGATTGGCCCCGCCGAAATCCTCTCGATATTCTAAATAGGTCTTCATGTACTCGTGTTTGAGAGGCAGCAACTTTGCGAATCCTGCGTCGATTCCCAGGTGCGAGGCCTGATAGGCCATGAACACCGTCATCAGCAGAAAGAAACCGACGACCAGCAACCGATTTTTGAATACGAGGTTTTCGAGCCAGGCTGTCATCGCACTACCCGTCCTTTCTGTCGTACAGTTCGTTCAAGGTAAGCGTTCTGACACCGAATTCTCCGACAAAGACCAGCGTATCGTCCGTCGCGGGAGCGACCGCCGAGATTCCACGCCGGTTGCAGTGCTGGTGGAATTGAAAAGTCTGACCACCGTCATGTGACACCAAGACCACCCCTCCCAGGCCGGTGATGATGATGGTGCCGTCGGCCAACCTGAGGGAGTTGGTCAACATCGAAATGGTATGGGTCTCGAGCTCGGTCCAGGTCTCACCGGCATCGTCCGATCGGAAAAGATGTCCCCTGAGGCCGAAGGCCAGCACACTGTCCCCCTCGAGAGGCAGGACTCCGAAGAACGATCCGTGATAGGGAGTGGCCAGGTCGGCCCATGTTGCGCCACCATCGTCAGAGCGGTAGAACAGACCGGCCTCTGCCGCGATGTAGAGGCGTTCATCGCCTGCCGGCACAATCTGATTGAGGTGGAAATCGTCCTCACTGATATAGCGGGAGGTCCAGGTCGTACCGCCGTCGGAGGTCTCAAAAAAGGCGCCATAGGCCCCAATCGCAAAACCCTGGTCAGCGTCAGCAAACCAGACATCGAAAAGCGGATTTTCGTCCTCGGGCGCCCAATAGACCCGTTCCCAGGTCGCTCCCCCATCCTGGGTCCGCACTATCACTCCATCGTGACCAACCGCCCATCCCAGGTTCCGGTCGTGGAAATGGACCGCATTGAGACCGGATCGGGTTGGGACCTCCACCTGATTCCAGGACTGACCCTGATCCTCCGAGAGCAAGATATGCCCCCTCGGCCCTACGGCAGCCAACAAACCGTCAACAGTCGCCACATCGATCAGCAGCGACTTGGAGGCAATCTGCGCCTGGACCGCGTACTCCGGTTGGTCCTGATCCTGGGCCACAAGGGGTGCAACAACTAATAGGCAGATCGCCGCTATCACCGGCCAACGCCACGGGACTCTTCGAAAGATCATCGCTACCATCTGCCCTCCTCCTCAGTCTCTTACCACCGAGACTCAACGAAAGATGGTAAGAAAGCTATTAGCTATTAGCCGTTAGCTGTTAGCAAAACAGCCTCATGGCTCTCAGAACAACGCCTCCTGAGCTAACCGCTCAAAGCTCCCGGCAGTGCCGTTCGGTCCCTTGATGATTCCGGCTCCGCCGGGCCCAGTTCTCGAAAAGTAAACGGCCGGGCCCGGAGGCCCGGCCATTACCGAGTTGAATCTAGCGCCGTCCGGCGCGTCGCAGCGCCGCCGGAGTGTAGTCCTCCAACGTCCGCTTGATACCGAATGTGTAGGCCTTGTTTTCACTATTGAGGCCGATGGCAAGATAACGCCCGGCCTGAAGATCGGTATGGACCTCCAGCGACGTCCAGATGGTCGGCACGTTGTAGTAGTTGATCACGTGCGCCTCGGACACACGCCACAGTTGGTCGCGTTTGTCGTATTGGTCCATCGCGACGATCTGCCAGCTATCCTCATCCAGGTAGAATGTCCGCCGCTTGTAGACGTGGCGCTCACCCTCCTTGAGCCTGGCGTCAACCACCCACACCCGGTGCAGTTCGTAGCGCACCAGATCCTGGTTGATGTGGAGGGGCGTCAGGATTTCTTTGACCTTGACCGTCGGGTCCTGCAGCTTGTATGAGTTGTAGGGAACGTAAATCTCCTTCTTGCCCACAAGCTCCCAGTCGTAGCGATCGACGGCGCCGTTGTACATGTCGAACTGATCGGACGTCCGCATGCCGTCGGAGGCTGTCCCTGGATTATCGTAGGCGACGTTCGGGGCACGGCGAACCCTGCGCTGCCCCGCGTTGTAGAGCCACGCACTGCGATGCTCCTTGACTTGGTTCATGGACTCCTGCACCAGCAGGATTCCACCGGCCAGACGGGCGGGCGCCATCACTTCCTGTTTGAACATCAGGACCTTGTTATTGAGGTCGGCTTCGGTCTTGCCCTCCATGCTGTAGACCATGTAGAACTCGTCGTGGAACTGAACCAGGGTGTACTTACCCTTGCGGGTTGGCGCCGCCTGGGCGATATCCCGCGCCGCAGCGTCGGAGCGATAGCGCAGGATGTGGTTCCAGATGCCCTCGACGCCGGTCTTGGGAATTGGGAAGGGAATGCCATTGATGGCGCCGGTGACACCGTAACCGTTGTCCACCGTTCGCGCCGTGC
>JAUXDC010000186.1 GCA_030618605.1 Holophagae bacterium
GAGCGCCCTCACGATGGAACATGGTGAAAAATGCTTAGGGTCCGCGCAGAAATAACTTCGTCTTTTCGCATCCCATCTGCACCACAGCTTCGACTTGCCCTCAATCGCGAAATCCTCAATGTAGCTCGGGCTACACCTACGGTTTCGCTCAATCTCCCAAACCAAATCTGCGGAACATCTGGTCGCGCAATTCCCGAAGTTATTCTTGCGCGAATCCTTAGAGGTGAGAATCATGGGTTTGTCCCCGACCACCCCGAGGTGTCGCCACTCTCAAAACCATCGCCGAACAAAAACTGGACCTCGGCGCCGCCGTTGACCACCACGAGGCCGCTGCCTGTCACTTGGGCTCCGGAAGAGACCAGCAGGGCATCGATAAAGAGCCCCGTCCCGGTTTGAATACCGAGGTCCTCAAGGACCACGGTTCCCGCTTGAATCTGCGTTCGGCCCTGAATGAGGGTCTGATCGCCACCGACCCCTGAGAGAGTCAGAGAGCGCGCAATCACCGGCGACTCCTCGTAGGTCCCAGCAGCCACCGCGATCTCGGTACAGCTTGGGTCGGCGATCGCCGACTGAATCGTCGGATACAGGCCCGACGGCACCGAGCATGACGCCGCCTCGGCCACAGGAACAAGCGCCACCCCAAATACGACGACGGCCATCGACATGAGAAGGACTGGCTTCCCCATTCTGTACCTCCTGTTTTGTAGTACAGACAAATAAAGTTGCGTACCAAATAGCTTCTCTTCAAATAATAGCATTGACTCTCGGCTGACGCGCTTTCTTCGACCGTGGAGCCTCTTGTCGTCCCGATCGCAGACGGTGTGCACTGCCGCGGTCGCTGGCCCAGCCCCTGTCCTCCATCCCCGGCCTTCGGGCCCGCTTCGCGTCCCCGCTCGGCGCATTTCCCGGAGGGGCTTCATGACAGGAATCGAGAGGAAACCGCCCCTCCGGAAAACGACCTCGGCGGCCTACGGCGTTGGCCGGGAGACTCGTTCTTGAAGGCGCTCGCCGTGGGGTGCCCGGTCAGGCATTCTTCGCAACGTCCCCAGCCTCGGGAAGTCTGCCCGGTGAAGAAGGCCTGACCCCGCACCCCCATTGGAGAAGAACGCTCCTGAGTCGCAGCGTCGGCGTTATCGACCGGCCATCGCTGCGGCCAGCACCTCTGCCGGGTGCAGGCATGACCGGCCCGTCAGATCTCTCACCTGGTGGCGGCAGCTGGTTCCGGCGGCTACCACGATCGCATCTGAGGAGAGCGGAGCGATTTGTTGGACCAGGGGCTCTGCCACAGCCAGCGAGAGATCCTGGTTTGCCACCATCAGGCCAAAGGCCCCTGCCATGCCGCAGCACCCGGTCTCGAGTGGTTTGACCTCGAGGCCGGGCACATGCGCAAAGAGGCGGTGCAACGTCCCCGCATCAGCCAACGCCTTGGCGTGGCAGTGGCCGTGAATTGCGGTTTGAACGTCCAGAGTCGTCAGCGGCAGGGCCTCCAGATCGGCATCCAGAAGGCCCAGCACGAAATCTTCGAAGAGGACGCATCGCTGGGCAATCTCGTCGGCGTCCTCAATCTCGAACTGCCGGTACTCGTCGACGAAGGTCGACCAGCACGAGGGTTCGAGAAAAATGATTGGCGCTTCTTCCATTGATCTCAGGAGCGCGACGTTGTGCCGCCCGAGCTCGCGGGCCTCTTCCAACAGGCCACGACTGACCGCGGGGCGGCCGCAGCAGCGCCGGCCCTCGGCGAGAACGACCTCGAAGCCGGCCGCTTCCAGCACCTCAACGGCCGCTTGGCCGACCTCCGGTTCGTGGTAGCGCACCCAGGTGTCGTCCCACAGGATCACCCGGCCTCGATGGCCTCCACTCCGATCCGTTCGCCGCTTGAACCAGCGGTCGAATCGCCGCCGGGCAAACGGAGGCAATGACCTGCCGGCATCCAGCCCCAGCAATCGTTGCATCAAGAGCCTGACGGGCCTCAGGCCTACTACGGCGTTCGACAGGGGCGCCATCGCCGAGCCAAATTTTCCCAGAAAATCACTCCAGGCAATCACCCGGTCGGCAAGCGAGGGACCCTGCAATCGATGGCGGGCCTGAAGACTCTCGGCCTTGAGAAGTGCCAGGTCAACGCCCGACGGGCATTCGCGCTTGCAGGCCTTGCAGGAGAGGCAGGAGCCCAGGGCTTCGGCCAGCTCAGGAGCGGCAATCCCTCCATCAAACCGACCCTCGAGGGCGGCCCGCAGGACATTGGCCCTGCCCCGGGTCGAAAGCAATTCCTCACCGGTTGCCACAGAGGTCGGACACATCGTCGGTGCGTCCTTCAGGCAGCCCCCGCAGCCATTGCACTGCTCGAGGTTGCCCACGAAGGATCGGTCTTTCTCGACGAAGGCCGAGATCGGTTTGAAAGGGAGGTTGATCGCAGAGCCGGCGCCCTGACGCAGATCCTGATCAACCCGCCAACGGCCGGTATCGACGATCTTGCCGGGATTCATCACGGACAAGGGATCAAAGAACCCCTTGATTTCGGTACTCAACTCGATCAGCTCACGCCCCAGGTGGTCAGGGAGGAACTCAGTCCTTGCGATGCCAACCCCATGCTCACCGGCGATCGATCCCCTAAAATGACGAACAAGGGCGGACATCGCCTCGGCAACCTCCCGAAGGCGACCGATATCCTCCCGTCTGTGCAGATCAAGAATCGGCCGAATGTGGAGCAGTCCAGAGGCAGCATGGCCGTAGAAAGAGCTGGCGCCGGCGTCATCCCCGATGATCGCCTGCATCCCCTCGACAAAGGCCGGAAGGTCCTCCGGCTTGACGCAGGCATCCTCGATGACCGGCGCCGGCTTGGCCGCACCGACACAGGATGTCACCAGGGACAGGCCCGAGCGGCGCAGATCCCACACCAACTCCTGTTCGACCTCGTCTTGACAAATGACGACGCGATCCCCGATGCGCATCTTCGACAGTTCGGCCAATCGGTCGTCGACATCCTCGAAGAACTCGACCAGTAACAGGCTCTCGCACGGCTTGTCGTCCAGTTCGAGCAGAGCACGCGCCGCGGCGAACTCAAGCCGGCCCCGGCTCTCGTCAAAGACCGGAGAATCCAGGTGCTCGATGGCAGCGGGACCCAGGGACGCCAACTCCACCGTGGCCGCCATCGCTTCGGCCATCGACGAAAAACAGACCACTCCCAATCCAGTTTGAACCGGCCGGGGCACAACCCGAAGGAGAGCCGAAGTGATGACACCCAGTGTCCCCTCGCTGCCGGCCATCAGCGCCGCCAGATTCGAAGGATCGTTCATGAACCTTAGGAAATCGTATCCCGGTCGCCGCTTGACCAGATCAGCGGGCAGCCGCAGCTCGATCGAATCCTGTTGTCGGAGGACAGCTTCAGCCGCCCGCTGTCTCAGGGGCTCGAACCCTTCTCGGCCTCGGCCTACCCAGCCGATCGACCCGTCCGCCAACACGATTTCGAGGGCTTCAACGTGGTCGGCAGTCGTCCCGTACACGGGAGCATGGGCGCCGGAGGAGTCGTTGGCGATCATGCCGCCGAGGGTCGCCCGCGATGAGGTCGCAACATCCGGCGCGAACATCAAGCCCTCTCGCGCAAGGACCTGGTTGAGTCGATCCAGGACTACCCCCGGCCCGACTTCGATCATCCTGGTCTCCCGGTCAAGGGTTCCGATCGCCCGAAGGTGGGCCGAGGCATCGATGACGAGGCCCTCGCCAACCGCCCCGCCGGCCAGGCCGGTGCCCGCTCCACGAGGGGTCACGCTGATTTCGGCCTCGGCCGCCGCCCTGACGACAGCGGAACACTCAGCCGTATTCCGGGGCAAGGCAACCGCCAAAGGCTGCACCCGGTAGATCGACGCGTCAGTCGAGTAGAGCACACGGTCCACGTCCTGCGCCCGAACTTCACAGTTGGTCGAATCAAAAGCCTGCCGCTGAGCCGAAGTCAAAGACATCATCTCCTGATTGTAGACCGGAGTATCTCTATTACGACTTTGCGCTGGATTTGCTCCTCTCATGCCACCCAAACCGGCAGAGCCGGAACCAAAGACCTCGAGGATAAGCCGCTATTGGCCGGCGAGAACGAACCCCCAGTTGGCAAAAAGCGCAATCGCCAACAGGACCAGGCCGCGATCGAGCCATCGACCGGCCCGTTCAATCGCCTTTCGCCATCGCCTGGCCGACAGCCACAACGAATGACGAAGAGCCTGCAAAGCGACGTAGACCATCACCACCCACCCGAAGCGGTGAAAAGTGAGACTCTCCCCAACAGCCCCCCGGCCCAGGGCAACCCACGCCCGGGTCAGACCACAACCGGGACACGGAATACCGGTCACCCGTCTGAAGGCACAGGCGATAGGGAGGTCGTCCATTCCAAAGGCCGGCCACAGAACCTCCATGCCGCCAAGAATGACGGCGATCAGCAAGGCCCCCAAACACAGTCCCAACAAGAGCCGGTGGGAGGAGGCCGCAACAGCCTCCCCCCGCTGTTCTAACCCGACCTTCTCACCAATCTTCGGCTGCAGTGCGTGATGCACCGCACTGTCCGGCACTTTCTCGATTCGCTCTCTCAACATACCGCAAGTATGCCTGCGTTCACTCATCTTGCGAGATCACCGTCCAGCACGGCGCCTCCCGCCCTTCGCTTCGAACCTCGGTGAGAAGGTCGGGTAAATCAGCCAAAGGCGTTCTTGACGTCCTGGTTGAGCAGGACCACCAGCGCCCAGATCCCGAATGGAATCCCGATACAGCAGATTGAGAAGCAGGGGATCAGACAGAGAATCGCGGCGGTCATCGATAAACCATAACCCTGCAAATCCTTCATCTTCATCGCGCCGTAGAAGATCAACGCGGCACCGATCAGGGTGAAGACACCCATGACGATCGTGAAGGTTCCCGACATCAGGGGCGCCAACCATTCCATGCCCTCCATCCCTTCGAGCTGGGACATGTCACCCGCAGCAAAGATCGAGATTCCCAACAGATTGGCAAGAATGCTCAAGATCTCCAGAACGAAGGTGATGCCGGCAATGATCATCATCGCAAGGGCCGGTCCCTTGACCTTTGACAGCATATCGGCCCGATTGGGTCCCGGGGGCGGAGACATCGGCGGCTGCATTGGAGGTTGCATGGACGGCGGTTCTACCGGCGGCGGTGGCGGGGGGGTCGGGGTACTCATCATCGATCCTCCTTCGGTGTGCTTGTTATACGAGAATAAGGATAGCGCGGTTTCGATCGGACCTCTAATCTGAGATTCGGGAGCTGAAAGCTGAGAGCCTTACCCCAGATCTTCTGGGGCAAAAGCCATCGGCAGCAACTCCCCGACCGAGGTTTTGATCCTTTCGCCATCGGGATTGACCAGCATGATTGGAAAATCACCAAACTCGGCAAGAACCTGTCGGCAGGCGCCACAGGGTGAACCCGGAGGCGAGAGGTCGGTGATGACCACGAGAGCCTGAAATCGCCGCGAGCCGTCGGCAATCGCCGCAGCGACAGCGTGGCGTTCGGCACACACCGACAACCCATACGATGCGTTCTCGACGTTACAGCCGCAGTAGACGACTCCGCGGTCATCCAGCAGTGCCGCGCCCACACAGAAGTCCGAATAGGGCGCGTAGGCCATCCGGCGAACAGCCGAGGCCTTTTCTATCAGTTGGTTCCAGTCAATTTCCATGCCATGACTATAACCCAGCGTCAGGTGCCGAGAACCGATCCAGCTTGACATGGCCAAGTTCTTGGCCTAAATTATGGGTATGAAGATAGCCAACATTGCCGAATTCAAAAACAGCCTCAGCAGCTATCTCGCAGCGGTTGCACTTGGTGAAGAGGTCGAGATCCGCAAACGCAATATCCCGATTGCCCGGGTCGTCCCAGTTCAGAAGCAGAGAAAGAACGAGACAGTACTTGGATGTGGGCGCGGTAGCGTCAGGATCAACGGCGACCTGACCGAGCCTCTCATGCCGGAGAGTGACTGGGAAATGCTTCAAGGGGACGGCCATGCAGGTTCTTCTTGATACCTGCGCAATCATCTGGTCGGTAGGCGAACCGAAACAGCTCTCCCCGGCGGCCAGAGACACGTTGACCCTGGACGAAACCGAGGTCTGGATCTCACCCATCAGCTGCGCTGAGGTCGCGTGTGCAGTAGATCGGGGCCGCATCACCCTGGATCGCCACTGGCGTCTTTGGTTTCGGCATTATGTCGATCTGAACAGATGGCAGCTGAAGGACATCGACCTGGACGTGATGGAAGAAGCGTACTCGTTGCCAGGGCCGTTTCACCAAGACCCAGCAGACAGAATCATTGTTGCCACCGCAAGAAATATGGGCTGCCCGATCATTACATCGGACCAGAAGATTCTGAACTACCCCCATGTTCAGACCATCTGGTAGATCGTGGTGCCGGCCAGGCAACCGGCACCACCGATCCTACCAACCTGTATCTTTCAGAAACCTCAATTCACCGCCTCCGTGAAGACGACGACTTTCCGCTCGAAGAAGAGCTGCCCGAAGACCGCGAAGGCGACGAGGACCGCGGCGCACTGCTCCCGGACGAGGACGACCGGGAGGGGGACGAAGCCCGTGGGGCACTGCGCGTGGACGACGAAGACCTCGAAGGAGCACTTGCCCGCGGCGCACTGCTCGTTGAGCCGGACGACCGTGATGGAGTACTCCTGCTACTCCCAACTGAACGAGAAGGCGTCGACGCTCTCGGTGATGGCGCGCTTCGACTCCCGCTCGAGGTGCGAGGCACGACAGGCGACCGACTGAAACTCGAGCTACTCGACGAACCGGTTCTCGGGATGACGACTGGCGTTCTGGTCGATGGAACCGCCCGGGACTGACCCGTAGTCGGTGTCCGGCTTGTGCCTTGCGACCGAGAGGTCACACCGGGAGCGGACCGGCTTACCGGAGTGCGTGTCGAACTTCCGGTGACCGGTGTCCGGCTCCCGCTACCCGACAGGGACCGGCCGGCCAGAGACGAGGGCGCCCTGGCCGATGACGAGACCGGGGTTCTGCCCGTACTGGGCGCCAAAGACCTGCCCGACGAGGACGAAGGCGCCCTGGTCGACGGGGAAGATCTGGTGCCCGAAGGTGAAGCTACACTGCCGCCTGCCGAGCCTCGGCCCGATCCCGATCCAATGCCTGCTCCCCCCGGGATGAGGGTCGATCGGAAGATATTTCCGCTCGAAGAACGCCCGCTGCCCTGAACCGAAGCGTCGTAGGACAACTCCTTAGATCTGGGCGCTGCCGCCACCTGGGCCGGTGTTCGTTGATTCTCTGAGGAGGTAACTCGCATGGACGAGTGTTCGGTAGTCATCGCGCCGGCCGCCCGAGGCGTTACGGCTTCAAGGGCTTCCGTCCTGCTGAGAGAATCCGCTCGAGCAACGACCCGAGTCAGATCGGTCGAGCGAGCTTGTCCCCTGGCCTCGAACACCCTGGCCAGTTCTGCCGCCGGTGTCGCCCGCCGGGGCGAAACAGTCACCAGGGGCTTCGAGCTGATGACCGCCATCCCATCACGATCGCCCGGGTTTCTCAGTGGGTCACCACCCGCCCTGACGATGCGACCGACCCGAG
>JAUXDC010000270.1 GCA_030618605.1 Holophagae bacterium
GGAGCCCAACCCCCCGAAAAAGGAATGGCGGCTCATCGCCGGTATCTTCGGCGTCCTCCTCGTCTTGATAGCAATTCCCCTCCTCCGGTGGCGCCATCATGAAAGTCAGCGGCCGATCCTCGCAGAAATCCGGATCGTCGCAGCCACCGAACAAGATCCAGTCTTTCGGGAGGGCGCCCGCACTGTGCATTCTGAAGAACCTGTGTCACTGGCCATCGCACTGCGCCTCGAATACCCGGGCAAAGGAAGCCGTTGGCTGGCGCCGGTCGACCAACTGGAACTCGGCGGGACCCTGGTCGATCACGTCCATGCAGAGTCCTGGCCGGAACGTGACCGAACGGCCAGAACGTTCTGGTTTACACTGGAGGGACCCTTTCTCGGGGGCGTCATCAACGCAGAGGAGGCCCAGGAAAAGTTGGCTGCACGCCCCTTCCTGGCACCGGAACTGGGCCAGTCGTTCCTCGCCCAAGGAGAGCCCTCCTTCCACGCAGCTGACAGCATCAACCTCGGTGATACGCTGCTTCCCGTCAGGGCCGGCACCTACAGGGTCTATGCCAGGATTGAGGTTGTGGCCGACGCCGGAAGTTCGAGGCCATTGTTCGCAGCGACCTCGCTGGGAGCGGATCATCTCAACGAACCCGCCATGGTCCGCATCAGCAGGGACCTGGAGGAGAAATTCGCCGGGATTCACCCGGCGGCCGGCCATGTGTTTCGACTACCGGGATTTGAACCGGCCTCAGTCGAAGGTTGGAATCCAGTTGATGCCTGCAGCCGGCTGATCGCCACCTCGTCACGGACATTTGCCGCGATGGCCACAACCGGACAATGTTCAACGAATGGTTTGGAATTCGACCCCCTGGGCCACTTTTCGGTAACGGATTCGGCCGTCACCTCAACACTGCGGTGGCAGACCGATGTCCGGCCTGGTGATCTCCTGAAACAGGACAATCACTGGCTGGTCGTTGTGTCAGATAACGGCAACGGGATTTTAGACGGCCCGGACATGGTCGCCCACAGTTGGCGCCGCCCGCCAAGCATCCTGCCGCTGAGTTCAGCCCTGGACAAAGCCCCAGCTGAAGTTGGGGTCTTCAGGATCGCCGGCCCGTGACCCGGCAGGACGTCATCGCCCGACTGACTGATGTCAGCATTGGATTCCCGGCAATGGACGGCACCGTCGAAAACGTCATTGACCGCGTATCCCTGACGATTCATTCCGGCGAACGGGTCGGCCTGCTCGGAGCCTCAGGGAGCGGCAAGAGCCTCACCGCTCTCTCTCTGCTCGGCCTGGCCCCCCCGCCAGGAACGTTCGTGGGAGGCACGGTGGAGATCCAGGGGAAAGACGTCCTGACCAGCTCCAAGTCCGAGAGAGGCCGGCTGAGGGGCGGCGCCGTCGGCATGGTCTTTCAAGAGGCCGAGTCGGCACTCAACCCGGTCATGACCATCGGCGCTCACCTCGAGGAAATGATTCGGCGACACCGGCCGAAAGAAGCAGCCCGGTGGCGATACATTGCGGTCGACCTTCTGGAAAACGTCGACCTCGACCCCGTTCGAACACTCAAAAGCCACCCACACCGTCTCTCGGGGGGCCAGCGCCAACGCACCCTTTTGGCGCTCGCTCTTGCGGGTGATCCCGACCTCATCATCGCGGACGAGCCGACGTCCTCGCTGGATGTCTTGACACAGGCCCGAATGCTTGGTCTGTTGGACCGTCTGTGCCGTGAACGCAGTCTGGCCCTGCTCCTGATCTCTCACGATCTCGGTGTCGTGTCGTCTCTGATCGATCGGGTGATAGTCATGCTGGACGGCACCATCATCGAAGAGGCGACGATCCAGGATTTCCTCGAAACACCCATCCATCCCTATTCGCAATCGCTGGTGGCCACGGCTCGCCGGACACATCCGCAGGTAGCTGACCTATGACTTCGCCTCAACTCTCAGTTGAAAGATTGGTTCACACCTACCCTGACCCGAACGGGGGCCGGGTCATAGCCCTCAACGGATTGACCTTCGATCTCGCTCGAGGTGAGACCCTTGGCATCGTCGGCGCCTCGGGCGCAGGAAAATCCACCCTGGTCCGATTACTTCTCGGCCTTGAAAAACCTCAAAGCGGCAGCGTTCTGATCGACGGCGCCGACCTCTATCAGGGAGCTTCATCTCAGCGGCGGCAGGGACGGATGAAACTCCAGGCGGTCTTCCAGGATCCCCGCTCGTCGCTCAACCCCCACCTCTCTCTGAAATCTATCGTCGAGGAACCGCTTCTCTCCAGGCTCAAGCTCTCCCGAAAGGAACGATCCGAAAGGATCGACCGGGCTCTGGCGGCAGTGGGACTCGACCCAGCCATCCGATCACGGAAACCGCATGCACTTTCGGGTGGTGAGCGCCAACGAGTGGCCATCGCACGAGCCCTGATCACCGAACCGGAGATTCTGATACTCGATGAGCCAGTATCAGCCCTGGATGGCCCGATTCGATCCCAGATTCTGGCCCTACTGGCCGAAATCCGGGCCGATCTCGACCTGACTGTCGTCCTGGTTTCCCACGACGTTCGATCAACAAGAGCCCTGGCCGATAGGGTGATCGTGCTTTACGCAGGCTCTTGCGTCGAAAGCGGCCCTGCTGAAGAGATCCTCACCAGTCCGATACACCCCTACACACAGGCCCTTCTCGAAGCCGTACCGCAGCCTGAAATCGGATGGACGATTCCCAAAACCATCGTAGATACCGAGCCGGAGAAGCACGGATGCGCCTGCAGGTCGTGGTGTCCGATGGCGACGCCAGAATGCCTGACTGCCCCCGAACTCCAGTGGGTAAACGGAGAGCATCGTATCGCTTGTTGGGAAGTTGGGACGCTGGAAAGCTAGGAAGCTGGGACGCTGGGAGGCTGGAAAGCAAGAACGGAACGCCGGGTTCTGAGCTGGCTCACTTTTTCAACCGGCGCGCGGACCGCACCTCAGCCGGCTGAAAATGCCCCCGGGCACGCCATACCAGGAAGATAGCAACCGCCGCCACGAGGCCGATAGCCACCCAGGTTCCGACGATCTTCCCAACCTCGGCGGAGTGTTGCAAACGGGCGATGTCGTAGGACAACCACCAGCCCAGGCCGGACCATGCCGCCAGGTGCACCAGAAGCGCGAAGAAATCGACTGCAGCAAAACGCTTCCAGGCGATTCCAACCATCCCGCAACCGGCCAACCACGCGCCGCGGCCCAAGGGCAGAACCCTGGCAGGGACCAGTCCCCACAGAGCACCGGGCGACCCGGTCAGCCGAGCCGTCACATTCTCCAACCTCTTGGCAATCCAAGGGAAACGCCCAACCCTGGGTTTCAACCAGCAACCCAGCAGGTAGGTGATCTGATCAGTCATGAAATGGCTGAGAGTCACAGCCCCGAGCAGCACGAAGGCCTGCTCCAGACCGCCGGACCTCGCCGCCAGAACGCCCATCGCCACCATGAACAACTCTTCGGGAATCCAATGGCCGACCACCCGGATCACTGGAGGAAGCGCCAGGGCGAAGAGGAGGGCTCTGGGCTCAATCCAGGCCAACAGATCGGGCAACTGCTCAATCACGTTCGGCAGTATAGCAAACCCGGCCGAGCCGGGTTTCTGCCAGCTGTCAGGGCTCTCAGCATTGCTGACTGCAAAGACAATAAAAATGTAGGGTGGGCCTTGGCCCACCAAACCGAGTCGCCCGATGGTGGGCCGAGGCCCACCCTACAGCTGAGAGCTTTTACCCTACCCCATAAAAAACGCGTTCAGCTTGTTGCCGTCGAGATCCCGGAAATAGGCGGCGTAGAAACCACTGTCGCCCCTCGGTCCCGGTGCCCCTTCGTCAGTTCCACCCAACTCAAGGGCCTTGGCATGAAGTGCGTTGACCTTCTCCTGGGAGTCCACAGCCAGGGCGACCATCATGCCGTTGCCCACCGTCGCAGCGTTGCCGTCAAACGGCTTTGTCACCGATACCGCCGGTTTCCCGGGTTCAACCGCCCAGGCAATAAATGTCTCAGTCTCCATGAATCGTCCGGCGCCGATCACACCCAGAAGCTGATCATAAAACCCTGTTGCCTTTTCAAGGTCATTGGTTCCCATCGTCACATATCCAATCATCTGATACCTCCATTCGTAAGAGGACATTATACATCCTGATACCCCGCCTCAGTATCTTTCTCCGGCGAAACCAAGAAAGAGGGGGAGCAGGGGGGAGGGGGAGATCGCGCGGATTGGTTGCACGACTCAACTGTTTCCATTCCCGCGTTTCAGCCTCATTCTCGTTTATTGTCCAATTCGTTCCTTTTTATGACTGCTCTTCATGTGGCTATTGGCAAGAGGCTCCAGGGCTATTGAAATCCATACCCTCGGACTCAAATCCGGAGCATCAAATGACCACCATGACCGGCCATCTATCTCCCCCTCCCCCCCTCTCCCCTGCTCCCTGCTCCCCCTCATTCCAGCTTCCCAGCTTCTGAAGTCGTGCGCTCCCTCCCATCAATCCAGCGTCCCGCCTTCACGACGACGGCAGATGGCGTTATTGCGTCAAAAACGCCAACTATGGTTACAGAATCACCCCAAACCCGTACACCACCTATTCCCAGAGTTGATACACTTGATCTCTGGGGGTAGTCATGACTACTTTTACCGCTGTCGTTGAACGATGTCCTTCTACAGGTCTTTTTGTCGGCTATGTGCCCGGTTTCCCGGGCGCCCACTCCCAGGCCGAGAGCCTGGATGAACTCAACCAAAACCTCCAGGAAGTCATTGAACTCCTGCTTGAGGATGGCCAACCGAAGATGGATGGTGAGTTTGTCGGAACTCAACTCGTCATGGTGAGCTGAATGGGCAATCTGCCCGTCCTCAAACCTCAAGATGTAGTGACACTTCTCAAGCGCCTTGGGTTTGAAGAAGTCCGACAGCGTGGATCCCATAAGCAATTTCGGCACCCGGACGGCCGTTTCACGACCGTGCCATTTCACAAGGGTCGAGACGTATCACCGATACTGCTGCGCAAGATAGCCTCTGATATTGGCTTGACCGCCAAGGAGCTTCTTGGTCGCCAATAGCCGACCTGACGGCCTTTTTCGAAGTATGGAGTCCCTGGAGCGCAGGTCTATGACCTGCATCGGGCCCTCATGGTGGGCCAAGGCCCACCAACCTCGCCTCACAGCTTTCAAAGTCGTGCGCTCCCTTCCTACTTCGAAGTTGAACGTTGAGCGTTCTTCTCCCCCTCTCCCCCTCCCCCCTGCT
>JAUXDC010000320.1 GCA_030618605.1 Holophagae bacterium
CATCGCATCGGCGCCCGCATCTTCACCGAATACGGAACCAACGACTATGTGACATCCGTGATCGGCACCACCGAAGTCGACCAGGATATCTTCAGCTACGGCGCCAACTTCGGATTCAAGTTTCACAAGAACATGACCTTCCGCTTCACCGTCCGGCGAACCAACAACTCCCCCGTCGATAGCGACGAGCGGAGCCGCTCCGTCACCCAACTCGGGTTTAATCTGGTGCTCGGAGAAGGCACCAGCGAATGGTGGTAATTCGAGGCAAGGCCTCGAATTACCAATTTTGAATTTTGAATTCTTAATTTTTAATTAGAGCGCGATGCAAATCACCGTTCAGCAGTCGTCATCGCCGCGTTTGGCTTAGCACCGCAATTATTGAATCGCAATTCAAGTTTAGTGCCTATTCGAACCCCGGTTTTCAAAGTGTTATTGAGAAAAATCGGAGTCCGTAATTAAAAATTAACAATTCAAAACTAAAAATTGCACACCCATGATTGCTCATAAGGAATTCGATAATGCAAAATGAAACAAATATCTTAAGAAAACTGGGGCGCGCCTGCCGCATGCAATTCAAAACTAAAAATTCAAAATTAAAAATTAGAATCGCCATTTTGGCAATTCTCTCGGGCGCGCTCCTCACCACCAGCCTGTCTGCCCAACAGAGCGCCCAATCCACTTACCGTATCGGGCCCAAGGATCTGATCGAGATCAAGGTGTTCGAGGTCCCCGACCTCAACGTCGAGCTCCGGGTTGAAGGTGACGGCATCGTTCGGCTGCCCCTGTTGGGAGAGCTTCGGGTCGAGGGTCTGACCACGGCGCAGGTCGCGGACCAACTCCGCGAGATCTTGGAAGAGAAATACATCCAGCGGGCCTCGGTGACCGTTGACGTCCGCGAGTACCGGTCGCGCCCGATCTCGGTCATTGGCGCCGTTCCCCGGCCGGGTCCTCTGACGGTCTCCGGTCGTTGGACCCTGCTCGAGGCTCTCGCCGCCGCAGGTGGTCTGGCCGACGACCACGGTGACACGATCTTCGTCCTGCGCCGCTCCGACAACGGCCTGGTGGACCAGATCGCCATCAACGTCGAAGATCTGATGGTGCGCGCCAAGCTCGACGTCAACATCCCCGTCTTCACCGGTGATCTGATCAACGTGCCCGCCACGATCGACGTCACCGTCTTCTGTCTCGGTGAGGTGAAGAGACCCGGCGCCCTGACCTTCAAGAGCACCGAGCGCTTGACCCTGCTGGCGGCCATCGCCCGTGCCGGCGGCCTGACTGACCGGGCCTCCAAAACTATCGTCATCCGCCGCCATGACCGCAGCGGCGAGGACACCGAAATCAAGGCCAACTTCAAGAACATCATGTCCGGTAAAGAAAAGGACGTCGAACTCGAACGAGATGACGTCGTGTTGGTGAAGGAGTCGTTCTTCTGATGCTTGCCAGAAATCAACAAATCAGCCCGCCCGAGGTCCTGCAGACGGTCGAATCAGAAGAAGAAATCGACCTGACACGCTGGATCGAGGCTTTCCGACGCCGCAAGAAACTGCTCTTTGTTGTGCTCGGCGCCGTCATGGCGATGTCGATCCTGTTCTACCTGATCACTCCCAAAAAGTACCAGGCGTCCACCACCATCCAGATCGAACGCAAGATGGCCTCGGTGGTGTCGGCAGAGAGCCTGATGAGTGTCGAGAGCTACGCTGACGCCCAGAGCTTCTACCCGACACAGTACAAATTACTGGAGAGCCGTGGCCTGGCCGAAAGGGTCGTCCAGGATCTCCGCCTGGCCGATGATCCGATCTTCAACCCCAAGAGGGGAGAGCTGGCGGCCGGCGGAGAGCCGGAAGAGATCAGTGTTGATGACGATGAGCGCGCCGTGGGCGATCTGGCCAAGCGACTCCTCGACAGGCTTAATGTCAAACCGGTACGAAACACCCGACTCGTCGAGATTGCCTACCGGGCGCCCAAACCCGAACTGGCCGCCCGAGTTGCCAACGGTGTCGCTCAGGCCTACATTGACTGGGGCATCGAGCTGCGTTCCGCCACCGTCGGAAGGGCCTCCGGCTTTCTCTCATCCCAGATCGAAGAACTCAAGCAGGAGATCCAGGACAAGGAGTCCGAGCTCCAGGCATACAGCCGGAGCACCGACATCGTCGCTCTCGATCCCAACTCCAACGTCGTCATGCAGCGGCTCGAAGCTCTCAACAGGGATTACACCGCCGCCATGTCCACGCGCATCGAAAAAGAAGCCGAGTATTACAGTCTGGTCAACGCTCCCAAGGACACCGTGGCAGACACCTTCTCAGCGGGCCTCGTGCCCCAGTTGCGCCGCGAGCTGCTGCTGCTCCAGCAGGAATACGCCAAGAACCTCAACACCTACAAGCCGGAGTGGCCGGCCATGCAGGAGCTCAAGGCCAACATCGAAAAGAGCCGGCAAAACCTCGACGAGACCGTTGACCAGATGGTCGACGAGGCCCGCAAGTCGGCCAATACCGACTACCAGACGGCCTTGAGGCGCGAACGCTCCCTGCGGGACGAGCTGGCCACCCAGAAGGCCAACGCCATGCAGCTCAATTCGGCCGCGGTCGAATACCGCAACCTCCAGGTTGAAGTCTCCACGCGCCGCCAACTCCTCGACGATCTCCTGCGCAAGCAGTCCGAAACCGGTGTTGCCGGACGCCTGCAGGGCACCGGAAGCTCCAATGTTGTCATCGTCGACCGGGCCCTCGTGCCCAAGTCCGCATTCCGGCCCTCGCTGAAACGAAACATCGCCCTCGGCCTGGTGCTGGGCCTGATGCTCGGCATCGGCGCCGTGCTCGGTGTCGAACTCCTCGATCGATCCCTCCACACCCCGGATGACATCGAGCGCGTCCTCGGCCTGCCGGTCCTCGGCGTCATCCCCGATGTCGCACAACTGGCCGGTGGCTATGGTTACGGATACGGCTATGGCGCCGTGGGCAAGAAGAAACCGAGAGGGTCGCGGAAAAAGGCCAAAGATGCCAAGACCGCCGACGCCAGACCGATCACCGTCGAGCTCCTGCCGCACGACAACCCCCGAGTCGCTGCCGCCGAGGCCTACCGCACCGTGCGGACCTCCGTCCTGCTGTCATCAGCCGGTGGTTTGCACTCCGTCGTCATTACCTCTGCCACCCCGAGCGAAGGCAAGACGGCGCTCTCCGCCAACCTTGCCATCGTCCTGGCGCAACTTGGACAAGACGTCCTGTTGGTCGATGCCGATATGCGCAAGGCCCGTCTGCACGAGCTCTTCAAGGTCTCCAACCGCAAAGGCCTGGTCAACCACCTGGCCTCAGATGCCGATGCCGATGAGATCATCCAGAAGACAGACGTCCCCGGCCTGTACCTGGTCCCGGCCGGCCCCGCTCCGCCCAACCCGTCGGAGCTGCTGTCATCAAAGAAAATGCGCGAGTTCGTTGAAATGGTCAAAGACCGGTTCGACTATGTCGTCTTCGACTCACCCCCCGTTCTGGCCGTCACCGACGCCTCCGTGCTCGGCACCCTGGTCGACGGAACCATCCTCTGCATCGCCGCCGGCCAGGTCACCCGTGACGCCGCCGAAGGCGCCATCGACCGGATGTCGATCGGCAACGTCCATCTGCTCGGCGCCGTCTTGAACAAGTTTCAAGCTAAGAGTGAGGGGTACAGAGGGTATCGGTATCAGAGGTACGCCGACGTTGAGGAAGAGAAGGGTGAAGGGTGAAGGGTGAAGTTTGAAGGGTGAAGGGTGAAGGGGGAAGAGTGAAGAGTGATCTGCCAGCACGGACTTTTGAATTTGCCCGGCGGATCGTTGGGTTGTGCCGCTTCCTGGATGCTCGACCGGGTGTTCCTCGTACCCTGTCCAATCAACTGCTCAGGAGCGGGACCTCGGTTGGGGCAAATATTGAGGAAGGGCAGGCATCCCAAAGTGAAGCGGATTTCATCAGCAAGTACAGTATCGCCTGCAAGGAAGCCCGGGAAACACATTACTGGCTCCGCCTGCTTGCGGCCTCGGGAATCGTGGATTCCTCAAGGGTCGATCTACTGACGGCGGAATGCGACGAGCTGGTCGCCATCCTGACATCGATCATCAAGAAACTAAAAAAGAAAAGAAAA
>JAUXDC010000354.1 GCA_030618605.1 Holophagae bacterium
AACAGCACCGAGACAAAGAAGAAGACAATTACCGCAAAGACGCGAAGGCGCTCCAGAAGTTCGGAGTTAGGATCCGGGAGCGACCGGGACAGGTCCAGAGGTTGGACCAACCGCGCTACACTCCACCGATGAGTGATTCTTCGACTCTTCGGCCGACGCCTTCGAATCAGTTCTCCTTTTCCCGCCTCAAGACCTTTCATCAGTGTGCTTTTCGCTACCGATTGCGGTATCTCAAGGGTCTCAAGGAAGCCTTTCGGTCAATCGAGAGTTATCTCGGTAACACGGTGCACGACGTGCTGGAGTGGCTGTACGGTGAAAGGAACGAGGGTCGGAACCCGGAGTTGCCGGAGGTGCTGGAGCGCTTCGAAGAGGCCTGGCGTCAGGACTGGCCGGAGGATGTGGCGATCATCCGGACCAATGAGGGGCCCGATGTCTACTACCGAAGAGGCCGGGAGATGTTGGAGCAATTTCACAGTGAGGTCTTTGCCACCGACCGTTCGGAGACCTTGGCGCTCGAACAACGATTCAGTAAGTCGTTGTCCGAGAGGATCAGTTTTACTGGATTTGCCGACCGGGTCGGCAGGACGGCGAAAGGTGTGCTCTTCGTCGTCGACTACAAGACCTCGAAGAACATGGGTGACCCGTCGGATTTCTCAGAGGGTCTGCAGGCGCCCCTGTATGCCGCATGCGCGCTGGAGAACCACAATGACGAGGTTGCTTTGGCCGGCTACCACTACCTCCGCCACGGGAAGTCAAGCTGGCAAGAAGTTAACAGGGAAAAGGGACGCGAACTGCTCGAGAGATTCAAGGACATGGCCGAAGCGGCACTGGATAAAACCGAGTTCCCAGCCAAGCCCGGCATTCTCTGCGCCTGGTGCGGCTTCAACCACATCTGTACTTTTGCCGAGGTGCCCGAAGCCTTCTCCGGAGGCCGCCGCCTGACCGAAGAGAACATGGGGGCGTTTTCGAATGGGGGATGAGTTGAAGGGTGGACCCCCGTGTCCACCCAAGCCAAGACTCACTGGTTGATTGACAACACGCCATGATGGCACTACAGTTGATGCAGAGGGAGCGATCATGCTCAGAACCCAAGTTCAGTTCACTGAAGAGCAGCACAGAAGGCTGCGTGCCTTTGCCCGGCAGAGAGGCGTTTCTGTTGCCGAGGCCGTCCGTATCGGTGTGACTCACCTTCTTGATGGCGAAATACCGGATCGTCAGGAGTTGTACGCCCGTGCCGCGGGTTTGATCGGGAGCATGGAGGATCGAGATGGGGCAACTGATCTGGCGGCTCACCATGACGACTACCTTGACGAGGCATTTCAGTGAGCCGGGTCTTCGTCGATACCAGCGCGATTTTTGCTCTTCTTGTTCCAACTGATAAGGCGCATCGTACGGCTGCAAAGGTGTTTGAACAGCTCCGTTTTCAAGAAGCGATTCTTGTTACGACATCGTACGTGTTGGTCGAGACCTACGCACTGCTCGGGAATCGAGTCGGCCGTGAAGCAGTCGAGGCCTTTCGGGAGGGATTTGCCCCGCTGCTGGAGGTCGTTTGGGTGGACCGTGAGCTTCACGAAGGAGGACTTGACACGATGGTGACCAGAGCCCGAGGCGTCAGCCTGGTTGATGCTGTGTCCTTCGTCTGTATCAGAGGTGAAAAGATTGATGAGGTCTTCGCATTCGACCGGCACTTCGAGCAGGAGGGTTTCGTGACACTCAGTTAAGGGGGCGCCCCCTGGGCGATACCGTCTTCGAATGACGCACCCGTGAGGAGAGGAGTGTCCCCTTTATTCCTTTATTCCGGCTTCAGCGGCGGTCATCCGTACACGACTCAGAACCGATGGTGGGCCAAGGCCCACCCTACCGGGATGGTGCCGGGTTTTCTTGTTGGGTGGGCCTTGGCCCACCAACCACGCGCTCAAACAGTACCGGTGCCACGCCGGACTGCAACCGAGCGGCGACGGCATTGACCTGTGTTCCATCGGCCGAGGCGAAGGTGATGATAAACCGATCGCCGAGACCCTCGGCGTCGAAGTGGAAGATGAAGGTCTCTCCGGTCAGATGTTCCAGCCAGCCGGCAAGATCACGGAACTCCCCAGTCAGGTCGCCGTCTTCCCGGAAATCGACCGTTAACCGTCCGTATGCGGGGTGGTCGTAGCTCCCGACATAGGCGTCGAGCGGGAAGGTCGGTGGTGCGTCGAGGTCTTTCAATGCGTTGATCCGGGTCCACTCGGCCATTTCGAGTTCGAGCAGGGTGTGGTGCTCCTCGCGAAAGCGTTTGTTCCAGTCGATCTCATTCAGACCCAATAGCCGGTCAAAGACCCACCTGGAGACTATTTCCGGAACCCGGTTGCGTGACCGGTTGGTCAAAACCACGATGCCGATATCTTCAAAGGGCAAGAAGGCGACCAGGGAGTAGAACCCGTCAATTGATCCACCGTGATGCACCATCAAACGACCTCGATAGGTCTGAGCGAACCAGCCCAGAGCATAGGCGGAGAGGGGACTTTCCAGCGTCGGTGGGGTGACCACCGTCATGGTGGGTTGGTGGAGACTCTTGAGGACATCGTCGGGGAGGACTGTCTGTCGATCGTGGTGGCCGGCCGCCAGATGGGCCTTGAGCCACCGGCCCATGTCATCAGCCGATGAGCACATCGAAAGTGCTGGGCCAATGGCCCACCCGGTGTAGGGCGGCACGGACAGGGCAATATCTGACGGCCCCAGTCGATGAGGCTGAGCGACGTTGGACTCCATTTTCGGGGCCTCTTCGAAGAAGGTCCTCGACATCTTCAGGGGTTGGAGAATTCGACCCTGGACGAATGCCTCCCAGGTCGATGCCGACGCCTGGCCGACCATCCGGCCCGCAACCATGTACATCAGGTTCGAGTACTGGAACCGGTCCCGGAACGGGGCGCTGGATTCCAGGTAGCGAAGGCGCTTGATCATCTGATTGCGCCCAAGATCTGACCGGTACCACAGGGCGTCGTGACGGGGGAGTCCGGTCCGGTGGGTCAGGAGGTCCTTGAGGGTGCAGTTCAGTGTTGCCTGCCCGTCGCGAAGGTGGAATTCAGGAATGATCGTGCGTACCGGGTCGGCCCAGTTGAGCACGTCTTCATCGACGAGCATGGCGGCCGCAGCCGCGGTGAAGGCCTTGGTCGCCGATCCGATACCGAAGATCGTTTGCGAGTTCACAGTGCGGTCGTCGTGCACTCCCAGTACGCCAAAACCGCCGGAATACACAGTCCGATTTCCTTGGACGACGGCAATTGCAACTCCCGGTACTCCCCAGTCGGTCCTGATGCTCTCAACCAGGGTAGGCAGTCCCGCCAGGGGATCCTGTTCGGCTGCCCCAACAATCCCGGACCATCCGAGACCGATCACGAGACCGATAACCAGTACCCGCCGTGTAGCTGTTCCAGGTTGCAGGCAA
>JAUXDC010000256.1 GCA_030618605.1 Holophagae bacterium
ATACACGGTAGAGTTTCCATTGAATAGATCGGTCTTGTAGAGATACCCGTTTTATTGATCGTAAATCTGGTTGTTAATCGGTTTTGGCTGTTGTCTGGTAGAAATTGGAGGGGCCCTTCATGAACAATGGGAATCTGAAACGAAACGCTCTCTTTGTGACCGTCTTGTGTGGAGCGTTGTGCCTCTGTACAAGCGTACAGGCGACGTCACCGGCCATCTCGGGTTTCGCCTCGCCCTCCGATCCCGGGTTTCAGAAGACGGCCTTCCCGGGTCGAGCGAGTGGCGCGGCAGCCAATGACCACGGGAAGACGACCGCCGGCCCTGTGCTCAATACCTCCACCGGTACGTTCTACAGCTCGATTGATGCCGCCGTTGCAGCTGCCAGTTCTGGGGACATCATTGAAGTTATTGACCATTTCCTCTCGGAGGGCCTGGTCCATATTGACAAGAGCATTACCCTGAGGGGCGCTTCCGGAGCGGTCAAGACCGTTGGCGCGTCCGTCAGTACCAGCGAAGCCGGAGACGGCAGAGCCTGGTTCCTGGTTGACGGCGGCGTCGATCTTGACGTTTCCGATCTGGTCTTCGACGGCGGCGGCCGCTCTATCTACCAGGCTTTCCGTCACAAGGGGTCGGGCACTTTCACCAACTGTCATTTCCGCAACATCGGATATGGCAGCTACCAGGGCTTCGGAATCGTCGCGTTTGGCGGCGATGTCGATATCACCGGCTCTACCTTCATCAACATCGGTCGGGTTGGCGTCCTCTACTTTGGGACCGGCATCACAGGATCCACTGCTGAAGGAAATACCTTCCATGGGAAGGGCTCGGGGGATCACCTCGATTACGGAATCGAACTGGGAAATGGCGCCTCGGTTGAGGTCCTGGGCAGCACCTTCAAGGACTGCCTCGGCATCTCCAACGACGGCTCCTTTTCGGCCGCCCTTTTGGCGACAACGTTTTACGGTTTGGGCACCAACGCCACTGTCACCAGCAACACCTTCGAGAACAACGAACACGGGGTTCATCTAGGAGTCGGTTCGGCCGATGGCGATTCGTCAGACCTCGATGCCCATTTCAACCTGTTCCTCAATTCCAGCCCCGGGGTCAAGACCTATACCACCGCCACCATCCAGGTTGAGAACAACTGGTGGGGTTGCAACGGCGGGCCCCCGGATACCGTCAACTGTGGAGAAGCAATCGCCGGTAACGGTTGGTTCTTCTTCTCACCGTGGCTGGTACTGACCATGAATGCAGGCCCTGATGAAATTCCCGTCGGGGACATCGCAGTTGTAGAAACAAACCTCAATCACAATTCTGACGGCGACGACATCTCGACCCTTGGGATGGTTTCCGACGGCACCTATGTGGTCTTCGCATCCGATGACGTTGCAGGAACTGTCGACCCCGCCAGTGCGGCCCTTTCCAATGGTCAGGCCCTTGCCACCTACACCGGCCTGAGCACCGGTATCGGCTGGGTGAGCACAACGCTCAACACCGAAACCATCGTCGTGCAAATCGGCGTAGGGGTTGCCTTGGAGATCTTCTCGGACGGCTTCGAAAGCGGCGACACCCTGCTGTGGGATGATACCCAACCATTGCCGCCGAAGGCACCCATCCGCAATCCGGCCGACATCGAGAACCCCATCGGGGTAACCTACCAGTAATCAGAAGATGCCCTGATTTAAGGGATCAACACAAAGGCCCGGCGATTGCCGGGCCTTTGTGTAAGTGCGTGCCGCACTTATTAATTTTGAGTTTTTAATTCTCAATTTTTAATTATTCACGCGAATTGGGTCACTCCTCGATGGTCGTCGAAACCGCGTTTCAAAGTTCTCTTTGCAAGAGCAAGAATGCATCGCGGGGTCCGGGGTCGTGGGGTTGACCGTAACCATATCCGCGCGATCAGCCACACGATATCCCCGCGTATCGACCCCTCATAAAGCGCGAGTCCGGCGGTGCATGAATCCAGGCGGAATCTGCGTTTAATTAAAAATTCAAAATTAATCAACCCGTCGGCGTCAACCTTACGGTCTCGACTTCCATGACCGTACGCCGGCGCAGAAACTCTACGAAAATCCGGGCTCGATCCCTGCCGTTGACATAGCCGTCAAACACGCCCTGAACGCCATCCAACGAACCTCCTGAGACATTGACCAGACACCCCGGCTCGAATCCCCGATCGATCTCCTCGTGCAGGATGAATCCTCGGTCCCCTTCCATCGCCCTGAGAGCCTCGATGAACTCGCTCTCAACCCGCGCAAGGACGCCATCGAAGACCACGGCATACTGCACACCAGAGCAATACCTCAGAGTGTGGGCGCGCAAATCGGGTGTCATGTGAACGAAGACATAGCCGGAGAAAAGCGGCACGGGTCCCCGGGGCGCCCGAGTATGCCAGCGATTCAGAAGAATCCGTGGACAGTAGATATCCAGATCCCGGAGTTCCAGATTGGTGATGGCGAGGCGTTCCCGGTTCGGTTTGGTCCGAACGACGGCCCAATCCGAAAGGGAACAATCCTCAGCCTCAGATGCAGGAAACTCCGACATGGGGTCATTGTCCTCAATGCGGCAACGGAGGTCAAGGGAAGTGCCTGCGGCACTTCCCAATTTTTAATTTTTAATTATAGACGCGTGTGGCGTCTAGATTCATCCATCGTCACCCCCGCGGCACAACAAATACCTCTCACAAAACACCCTAACAACCGCGGAGCCGTTGACAACTGAACAGAAACCCTGACCCGCGCATGCAATTCAAAATTCAAAATTGCGAATTCCGTAGTTTTTCTCCTCAAAAAAAGGGACGCAACGCGTCCCTTTTTAAATCAATTGAGGAGAAAAACTACGGAGCTGACGGGCTCGCCGGCTCCTCATCATCACGATCTGCGAGTACTGCGATTCCACCGCCGAAAGCGTACTGATCACCGACCAGGGAACCCAGGTCAACAGCACTCTGCTCCCCATCTCTACCAACCGCGGCGATCATGCCGTCCGGGGACACCGTGCCGATGATCCCGGTCGACACAAAGCCGAGGGGCACACTCGTTGCGCCACCGGCCGTCGATCCGACGATCAGATTGGGCTTCAATCCGGTGAAGGTCCCGGCGATTTTCTGCCCCTGGCAGTCCCACTCGCGAAGGACCACCACTGCCTTGTACTCCGGACTTCGGCTCAGATTCTTGGATGAGTCAACCGTTTCCATGTAGTAGACGACGTTCTTCGTGTCTTGATCAGGCTGGGGGAGAATCGCAGTGATGCGATCCCCTTCGCGGGTCATCGGAACCCAATAGAAGTCCGATTGATCGGCAGCCTTGAAAAAAAGCCGTGCAGCTTCAATGTCGGCGCCGGGCTGAGTCGTTCCGCTGATCTGGGGGAAGGGCACATTGAGAATGCACTGAACCTCGGCGCCCTCAATCGCAGGGGCCTCAGCCATCACCGGCGTGGGAATCACCAACTGCAACAGAAGCGCTGCTGCACCAAGAGTGACCAACCTTTTACGAATACCAAACATACGACCCTCCGTCCCTCGTACAGGCGACCACTTACAACAAAATCCTCAAGATAATCTCTGAGTTGATAATCCCAGCAATTTTATGAAATCACCAACCACCATCGTAATCCACAGTGTTCCGGATGTCAACATTCCGAGGCCCATTATACAGCCACAGACCTCATCGGGGTCGTCCCATTGTTCGAGGCAACAGACTCCCCCTCGACCGCCTCTCTCAACATTCGTGAAGCCGCGATCCGCAAGGCCATTCGCTCCCACAACGGGATCGCCAGACTCTTCGCGGGAATCAGCTTGGCGATGTCCTCACAGTACAACCGAACGATCGCCAAACCCCTTTGGACCCTCTCCTTACACCCCAACTGTTGTGCCAGGTCCAACGCGGCATCAAACTCGAACCGGGACCCCATGCCCATCAGTGCGACCATCAAGTGGGCCCACGTTGGACTTTCCAGACTGGCCTCCGGTTCCCCGACCCGTGCCGCCAGGAGGACCACAAGTAACTCTCCCGTCGGCACCCTGAAACTGAATTGTCCGGCCTCGACCTCTTCCAGATACTGGGCGCCAACACGTTCGAGCCGCCCAAGCCGCCCAAACTGCACGTTGTCCGGTAACGTCTTGATTGCCTGTTCCGTGACGCTCTCTTCTACATCGCCACGGTCATGAAGCCCTACAGCCCACACCCTGGCAGGGAAAGCCGCCAGAGACCCGTACAATCCGAGCAAAACCGCCATGTCTCCGAGAAACACGGCATGGCCGTCATCCTGGCCTCGTCGACGAATCTCGCGGCCGACCCCCTCCATGCCCTGCCGATTGACCTTTTCGACCTCGAATCTGTGCGCCGACAGTGCAGCCCATCTTTCGCACACATCTGAATCTTGAGAGTGTTGAACATTTTGACGGCAATCAGCCAGAACCTGTCCCGACAACAGAAAGTTCAGCGGGACTGCAGCTCCCATCCCGGTCGAGCATGCATCACAAAGCCCGGCGAAGGCCGCATCTTCCCCGTGAAGGCACCGGCCCTGCAACCGTACGAGGTTCAAAATTTGCTTCTTCATTTCCCAGCCTGTCTTCAAAAAATCCCGAAAATGCTCGGAGAACGAACGAAAACTCTACTCGCCGTTAAGTTATCTCACGAATCACCAATGGTCAAGTCTCGGAGGGGAGAGAATGAAGGATGAAGGGTGAAGGATGAAGACGTCAATTTTGAATTTTGAATTCTCGAATTTGAATGACAGCACCAGCGAGGTCACTACTCGGCTATCGACTCCCCAACCAGCGACCAGGCCGCAAAGTGAAGAACCGCATCACAGTCGCATCCCGCCAAGCCGAAACGCAAGGCCCCTTCATTCAGCAAATCGACCTCAATCAACTCCGCACCATCGGGAATCACCTCCCGGTGACCGGTCCCAAAGTGATCAAGAACAACAACCTCATGCCCCGCCTCGAGGGTATGAATTCAGCACTGACCCCTGCCTTACACAGTTTTCCGGATACGGCCCGATAATGATCAAGAGCGTCAAAAAGATCGACCCGAGCACCGGAAAGAAACCGCGCCTCGATCAACGACGTCGTTCTTCAGCCTCTTGGAGGAGGTCGTGAGGCGGGATGGCGGTTACCCTGCCTGCCCGGTAGTCTCTAATCCTTCGTTCCGCTTCATCAAGCCAGAGGCTCTCAACCTCTTCCTCAGTAAGATATTCAAGCGAACCAAGGAGCTTTTCGGCCACCTGGGCTCTGCACTTGAGGTCAAGCGCAAGCGCACGTTGGAGAACATCCTGAACGGGATCCATAAGGAGCTTGTATCAGAGGATGGTGCCCCTCACCCCTCACCCCTTACTTTTCTTCCCCAAACAAAAAAAGCAGGCTAAAAGCCCGCCTTCTTCAATTTTGAATTTTGAATTCTTAATTTTGAATTGCATACGCGAGAAGGGTCACTGCGCAACTATCGACTCCCCCGCGTTTTGGTGTTGAGTGTCAGGGTTTTCATGCCGGCCCGCTGAAACGCGGCGGAGATGAAGCCCCCCCCCCCGCAACCCTCAATCGCGCTCTCATTAAAAATTAAGAATTAAAAATTCAAAATTAATCAGTGTCAGAGACACTGATTCCAAGCTCCTCCCGCATCTCCT
>JAUXDC010000022.1 GCA_030618605.1 Holophagae bacterium
GCCGCCAAAGACCCAGGCCGGTTTTTGAGGTGCAGCCTCTTGGTGGCTGCCGGCTCCGCGGTCAAAGTGACGGCCGGACGGCGTGACGACCATGCCGGCGGCATCGACGGTTTCGGTCGAGATAAGTTCCGCGCCCCGGGCTCGTATGAGAAGACCGGTGGCGGATCCGATTTCGTCGGTCTGGGGCCGGGCGTGAATTTCGTGGAGCAAATGCGTGACACAATCCGGCCCGGGTGCACAATCAGGATTGAGCAGGAGAACCCACGGGGCGTTTGTTGTTTCAATGCCGCGGTTCATGCCGCCCGCAAAACCGGTGTTCTCCTCCAGGAAAAGGACCTCTGCGCCGGCATTCCGGGCAATTTTGGCCGAGTCATCTGATGAGGCGTTGTCGACGACCACCAGCCGACAGGGTGGGGGATTGAGAGCCTCGACCGCAGCCAGGCATGCCGGAAGTGTTTCCGCATCGTTGAAAGCAACGATCACCACATCAAAGTCGGGTGTCTCAATCACGCTCGGCATGGTGTCATAGTCCGGTAGACGGCGCCAGAAGGGGGGAGTTTATTGTTGAGAGTCAATTGCCGCGTTGAGGTTACCTCCGGTTTGCGGCGTAGCCCTGAGTCCTGTAGCGTATTGGCGATGGCGGCTCATACCTCACCAGAGGTTCCCGTTGTGAAATTTGGGACGTTTCTTGGAGTCTTTACTCCTAGCATCCTGACGATCCTCGGGCTGATCATGTATCTGAGGTTCGGCTGGGTTGTCGGCAACCTCGGTCTTGGCCTGACCCTGGTGGTCGTTCTTCTGGCCAGTTCCATCACTTTCATAACCGCGCTCAGCGCCTCGGCTGTTGCCACCAATATGCGGGTCGGCGTCGGTGGCGAGTACTACATGATTTCACGCAGTCTGGGGCTCGAGCTTGGTGGGGCGATCGGCATCCCTCTGTTTTTGTGCCGGACCCTGAGTATCACGTTTTACAGTTTCGGTCTGGTGGAGTCGATCCTTGCATTCTGGCCGGTGGCCTGGGGAGAGATGCCGGCATACACCGGGCAGCTCTGTGCTGCGGTGATCATCATCGGAATCACTGCGGTCTCCGGTAGGAGCGCGTCCTTGGCCTTGAAGTTGCAGATTCCGATCATGGTGGCCGTTGGGGCCTCGCTGATCGCACTGGTCATCGGTGCGGTTATCGGCGGCCTTCAGGCGCCTGAAATGAGCCCAACCTACCGCACCGCCCCTCAGGGTTTTTGGTATGTGTTTGCGGTCTTCTTTCCGGCGGTAACCGGATTTACAGCGGGCATCGGCATGAGCGGTGATCTCAAGGATCCGCGTCGGTCGATCCCCCGTGGGACCCTGCTTGCGGTGGCTATCGGCACCTTGATCTACCTGGTCATTCCGATCGTCCTGGGTTTCACTGCCCGAGTCAGTCCGGAAGAGCTCGCCCAGCCTGGGATCATTTGGACAAAGGTCGCCGTGCTCGGAGCCTGGCTGGTCTTCCCTGGGCTGTGGGGCGCCATCTTGTCGTCTGCGTTCGGCAGCGTGCTCGGCGCGCCGCGGGTTCTCCAGGCTTTGGCCAGCGACGGACTGGCGCCCGGCTTTCTGGCCCGACTTTCCAAATCCGGGCAGCCGACTCTTGCAACCTGGATCAGTGGCGCCATTGCTCTCGGTGCGGTCGTACTCGGTGGACTCAACGCAGTGGCGCAGTTCGTCACCATTCTGTTTTTGACCCTCTACGTCACGGTCAATATTGCCGCAGCGATTGAGAAACTGGTTGGTGACCCCAGCTATCGACCGACCATCAATGTGCCGTGGTTCGTTTCGCTGCTCGGCTCGCTCGGGGCGGTCGTGATGATGTTCCTGATCAACCCCTGGGCGTGTGTGGCGGCAGTCATCCTCGAAATTGCTCTCTACTCGTTCCTCAGGCGGCGGTCTCTACGTAAACAGTGGGGTGACGTCTGGGCCGGCCTGTGGGTTGCAGTGGCGCGCTTCGCCTTAATCAACCTGAGAGCGCACTCCGCCAATCCCCGCAACTGGCGGCCTCATATCCTCCTGTTTGCGGGGGATCCGGTCAAACGAATCAATCTGGTCCGACTGGCGGCCTGGTTCAACCAGAACCGTGGCGTGGTCACCGTGTGCCAGTTGGTCGTCGGCGACCTCATGGAAAGGCGCCACGATGCCGAACTCCTGCAGAAGGAGATGGAAAAAGACCTCGAGGAGGCAGGGCTGGTCGCTTTTGCCGACGTCGATGTCGTCGAGTCCTTCGAGAGCGGAGTGATCGACGTGACCCAGGCCAACGGCATCGCCGGGCTGCGGTCGAACACCGTGATGTTTGGCTGGCCGCGACGGGTGGAAAGATTGGAATCACAGTTGAGGATCATGCGTGCCGTGTCGAACGCCGGCAAGAGTACGGTGATTGTCAGGGTCAACCGAGAACACCCGTTCGGTCGCCGGGACCGGATCGATCTGTGGTGGGGTGGTCAGCAGAATAACGGTGATTTAATGTTGCTGTTGGCCTACCTGCTGAGCCTTAATCCGGAGTGGCGGGAGGCGAGGATCGTCATTCGTGCCATCGCCCGCAGCGAGGAAGAGCGCATGGAGCAGGAGGCGGGCCTCAAGGCCCTGCTCCCGGAGATCCGGATCAATGCGGAGACGCAGATCATCGTAAAACCTCCGGATCAGACAGTGGCCGAGGTGATCCAGCACACCAGCCAGGGAGCTGCGGTGGTTTTTCTCGGTCTGATGGAACCGGAGCCCGGGACCGAGGCGGAGTATGCCAGGGGGCTGGCTGCCCTGGTTGAGCCGCTGAACACCACGATTTTCGTGCGCAACGCAGGAGAGTTTGCCGGGCAGTTGATATAGAAGCTATCAGCTCAGCGGTTGGAGTACCCTTAAATCAGAGGAAGAATCATGAATTCGAAGGTTTTTTTTCGTACTCGGCCGTTCAGGTGTGGCCTGGTCGGTGCCATGATGGTGGTGATGGCGTGCGCAAAGGCTCCGTTTCCCGCAGACAGCCCACTCTCGGCGATTGGCAAGCAACTTCCCGGAGCTGTGGGTGAGTGGCGAACTGCATCGAGGCCGGTTGCCTACACCCCCGAGACGATCTTCGACTACATCGACGGGCACGCCGAGGTGTACCTTGCATATGGATTGCGCGGGTCCATCGCTTGCCGCTATCTCGGTCCGGAGGAGGAGGGCGACGTCGTGTTGGACGTGTTCGAGCTGGCCTCGCCCGAGGACGCCTACGGGGTGTTTACCCACGACCAGGATGGCGAGGACGCCGACCTTGGTCAGGGTTCTCTCTTCCGCTACGGCTGGCTCTCGTTCTGGAAGGGCCCGTTTTTTGTCTCGATCTATGCCGAGGGCGAGAGCGACGAGGCACGTGACGCAGTATTCGAACTCGGGCGTGGAGTGGCAGCCGCGATACCAACGGTCGGTTCACTGCCGGCCATCGTGGCCTTGCTTCCAAGCCGTGGCCTCGAACCGAGATCGGTGCGATATTTCCACGATCCGACGATTCTGGCAGCGCACCTGGCCTTCGACGGCGCCCAGATTCTTCGCCTCGGGCCGGATACGGTCGCTGCCCTGGGCCGTTACGATCTGGATGGGTCCCGTGCCCATCTGCTGCTGGTGGGCTACCGAAATACAGCTCACTCCGAGTCGGTCTTGAGTGATTTCAGCGAGCTGTTTCTCGGAAGGGGAGACGAGCCGCTGGAACATTCGGACGGCTGGTATGCCATGGCGCGACTGCCCGGGAAGGAAGCGGTGCTGGCCTTTGTGGTCCGCGCAGGATCAGAGGAGCAGGTACGGGAAATCCTCGGTAATCTTGGTGCCGACCCAAAGGGAGGATATTTATGAAGGAGAAAACAGGAAGGATCACTCGTAGGACTTTCGTTGGAACCGCAGCCGGAGCGGCGGCCGCCTCGCTGGTGGGAGGTTCACGGGTTGTGGGCGGAGGTGAATCCGCTGGGGCTCCGTCCAGTCGGGTGGTGCTGATCCGGCGGCGCGAGGTACTCGCCGAGGATGGTTCTGTAGAGCCCGAGGTCCTCCACCGCATGCTCAACGAGGGCGTGGCGGCATTAATGCAGAGTGAGAGCCCTCGAGCGGGGTGGAAACAACTGGTGTGTCCCGACGATGTGGTGGGCATCAAGAGCAACGTGTGGACGAAACTGGCAACGCCACCGGCCCTCGAACGGGCGATTCGTAAAGAGGTGGAGGCCGTCGGGGTGGCCGCCGGCGATGTGGCGGTGGATGATCGTGGTGTCCGTTCGAACCCCGTGTTCCAGCGCGCCACCGCCCTGATCAACGTGCGTCCCATGCGAACCCACCACTGGTCAGGGCTCGGGACCTGCATCAAGAATGTGATCATGTTCGTGGATCAACCTTCGGAGTATCACGGCGATGCCTGCGCCTCCCTGGGCGCCTTGTGGCAGCTTCCGCAGATCGCGGGCAAAGTGAGGCTGAACATCCTGGTGATGCTGACGCCGCAATTTCACGGCGTGGGTCCGCACAGCTTCTCCAAACGCTTTGTTTGGCCCTTTTGCGGACTCATCTTGGGCACCGAACCTGCGTCGGTTGACGCCACTGGGGCGCGCATCATCCAGGCGCAGAGAAATCTGTTCTTCGGCGAGGAGCGGCCCATCAGTCCGCCGCCCCATCACATCGAAATCGCCGGCAGTCGGTACGGCCTTGGGGCAACCGATCCGGACAATATTGAGCTCATCCGCCTCGGTGACGCCTAGGAATTACTCTGCTGCTAGGGTGCGAATGTGGTTGCGTACCTAGGCGAATCCAAGTCCGCATACGGTAACGGTGCCGCAGCTATTTGGAAAATGGTTCGAGATCCCGAATGGTTGTGAGGTTTATCCGACTGGAGAGGATCCGAGGGTTTCGGAGCCTGAGGATCCCCTGTAATAAAGTATGTCTCTAACCCTTCCGGCGGCCTGCACCTTCCTGTAACAGATCAAAGTACGCAGTGTCGAGGAGGTGGCTCTCGCGAATATCGAGCGCCTTCATCAGATCTTTGACTATTGTGACACCCTCATCCGTGGTTTGGTTTTCTTGGAGAACCACCTCGAGTTCCACGAATGAACCCAGGCCTTCGACCCGGTCAAGATGGACCCTGGTTTGTCCGACCAGATACACCAATCGGCGTTTCTCGACAACCCCGAGTGTGCCGTTTGCAGCCGCCAGGACCCGTTTCATGGCTCCAGGATCAGGCGCCGGGGAAACGAAGAAGAGGGACTCCTTCGGGCCGGCCAAATCCGGCCTTTGGTAATAGATGAGCTCGCCCGGAGAATCGCTGAACTCTCTGACCTTCAGCCGGCCGGAATTGCAACGGAAGAACGTGTCGACCTGGTGCAGCTCAGTTGGATCCTGATCAGCAATTGCTTCGACCAGCCGCTGAATGATGGCGAGGTCCTTCACTGCCGCCTTGATCTCTATGTTTCTCGGCATGGTGTTCAGGTCCATTCCAGGCGTTTGAGCGCGGACACGGCACGCCGTGTCCCTATGGTCATTGATGCCGAGGTGGCGGTCAGCTCATGCCATCAATGATGGCATTGAAGGTTGCGCTGGGGCGCATTTCCTTTTCCGCCTTGGCATCGTCGGGGGAGAAATACCCGCCGAGATCCACCGGGTTTCCCTGAGCGGACAGAAGCTCTGCAGTGATTTTGGCCTCGTTCTCTTCCAGTTCTTGTGCCACCTTGGCAAAGCGAGCCTTCATCGTCGGATCGGTGTCCTGTGCGGCGAGGGCCTGGGCCCAGTACATCGCCAGATAGAAGGTCCCGCCGCGATTGTCAATTTCGTTGACCTTGCGGGAAGGCAAGCGGCCGTTCTCCAGATACATGGCAATGGCCTGGTCGAGTGTCTCGGCGAGGATTGCGGCCTTCTGATTCTTGGTGTTGGCGGCAATCATTTCGAGTGACGGAACCAGTGCGCAGTACTCGCCCAGTGAATCCCATCGCAAGTGTCCCTCTTTGACGAACTGCTGCACGTGCTTGGGCGCCGAGCCGCCGGCGCCGGTCTCGAAGAGTCCTCCGCCTTTCATCAGGGGTACGATCGACAGCATCCTCGCGCTGGTGCCCAGTTCGAGAATTGGGAACAGATCCGTCAGGTAGTCACGCAGGACATTGCCCGTGACCGAGATTGTGTCTTCGCCCCGGCGGATTCTCTCCAATGAGAACTTCATTGCTTCGACGGGTTTCATGATGCGGATGTCAAGACCAGCAGTGTCGTGATCGGGCAGATACTGCTTGACCTTCTTGATGATCTCGCGATCGTGGGCTCGGGCATCATCCAGCCAGAAAATCGCGGGGGTTCCGGCAGCTCGTGCTCTCGTGACGGCCAGTTTCACCCAGTCCTGGATCGGAGCGTCTTTTGCCTGACACATCCTGAAGATGTCGCCGGTCTCCACTGTTTGCTCAAGCAGGGTGTTGCCTGCGGCGTCGACGATACGGATCTCACCGTTCGCCGGCGCCTCGAAGGTCTTGTCATGAGAGCCGTACTCCTCGGCCTTCTGGGCCATCAGGCCGACATTGGCGACGCTGCCCATCGTCGACGGGTCGAACTGGCCGTTCCTTTTTGCGTTTTCGAGAATTTCGGAGTACATGGTCGCGTAGCAACGATCCGGCACCATGGCGATGCAATCCTGAAGCTGATCATCGTTGTTCCACATTTTGCCGCCGTCACGAACGATGTTGGGCATCGATGCATCAACGATGACGTTGTTGGGAACGTGGAGGTTTGTGATGCCCTTTCTGGAGTCGACCATGGCAAGGTCGGGCTGGGTCTCATAGACGGCGGCGATGTCTTTTTCGATTTCTGTTCTTTTGCCGGCGGGCAATCGGTCCAGTTTCTGCAGTACATCGGCCAGACCGTTGTTGACGTTGGCCCCGATCTCTTGGAGTGCCTCGGAGTGTCTGTCGAGCGCATCCTTGTAATAGACCGAAACGCAGTGGCCGAACATGATCGGGTCGGAGATCTTCATCATCGTCGCCTTGAGGTGCAGGGACAGCAAGACGCCGTCCGTCTTGGCGGCCTCAATCTGCTGGGCATAGAACTCGCGCAGGGCGCCGACATTCATCGCAGTGCTGTCGATGACTTCGCCATTTTGGAGGCTCAACCCCTGCTTCAATACGGTGGTGGTTCCATCGCCGGCGACGAACTCAATCTTCACCTCGGTTGCCGCATCGAGGGTCATCGACGCTTCGTTGGCAAAGAAGTCCTTGTCGTCCATATGTGCGACTCGCGCCTTGGATCCTGATTCGGGCCAGGGCTTCATCATTTTGTGGGGATGTTTCTGTGCGAACTTCTTCACCGATGCTGCGGCTCTTCGGTCGGCGTTGCCTTCACGAAGGACCGGATTGACCGCAGAGCCGAGACAGGCGGCGAAACGCTTCTGGAGGGCCTTTTCGGCGTCGTTCTTGGGTTCTTCCGGGTAGTCGGGGATGTCATATCCCTTGTTCTGCAGCTCCTCGATGGCGCTTTGAAGCTGAGGAATGGAGGCGCTGATGTTGGGCAGCTTGACGATGTTGGCGTCCGGTGACTGTGTCAGAGCGCCCAGCTCAGCCAGGTGGTCGGGGATCTTCTGGTCTTGGGTCAGATTGTCCGGAAAATTGGCGATGATTCTGCCGGTCAACGAGATGTCACTTGTCTCAATATCGATGCCTGTGCCTCGGGTGAAGGCCTGAACGATCGGGAGTAGAGAGTAGGTCGCCAGGGCCGGGGCTTCATCAATTTTTGTCCAGATGATCTTTGAGTGAGTCATGTTCCATCCTTGAGGGAGTTCATTTGCCGCAAAGCGGCAATGTATTCTACTCCTTCCATCGGCCAGTTACCAGCAGGGATCGGCATATGCGATCATGGATCGGAAAGAGATACGAAGAACGCTGCGCAGGCCGTGTGCAGAACGTTGATCTTGTCGCTCAGTTGAGGTGAACGAAAAACGGAGGCAGCCGATGGCAAAGTACCGAGTTTTGTCGCTGGACGGGGGTGGAATTCGCGGAATAGTGACCACTGTGATCCTGCAGCGTCTTGCCGCAACTTCTGGGCTGGAAGGCTTCCTCGACAAGGTTGACCTGATCGCCGGAACATCCACCGGTGGCCTGTTGGCACTGGCCATTGCTCGTGGGAAAAGCGTTGAAGAAATTCGTGATCTCTATGTCAACGACGGTCCCGAGATCTTCGACGACTCCTGGCTGGATGATCTCCTGGACCTCGGCAGGCTTCGGGGCGCCGACTATAAGACCGCCCCCATGAGGCGCGTGTTCAAGAGAATCCTGGGCACGGAAACGACGTTGGGACAACTCGACAAGCACGTTTTGATCACCGCGTTCGACCTCGACAACGAACACGCGGATGACAGTAGGAGAAGGTGGAAACCAAAGATCTTTCACAATCTTCCCGGAATCAACAGCGACAAAAATGAGCTTGCCTACAAGGTGGGCCTCTACACCGCTGCGGCGCCGACCTACTTTCCGACGGTGGAGGGATACATCGACGGGGGCGTTTATGCCAACAACCCCTCAATGTGTGCCCTTGCCCAGACGCAGGACCAGAGGTACTTTGAAAAACCGTACGATCTCAAAGACATTGTCCTGCTCTCTCTTGGAACCGGCACCAACCCGGTCTATATCAAGGGGAAGAGCCATGATTGGGGCTACGCCCAGTGGATCAAGCCGTTGGTCAGCCTGATGCTCGACGGGGTCTCAGGCATTGCCGACTACCAGTGCAGGCAGATGATGGGGGATGGATACCAACGACTCGCGCCTGATTTTCCGCCGGATGTCTCCATCCCGATGGATGCCGTCAAGAAGATCCCCTATTTGATTGATTTCGCTCAAGATTTGAAAATCAACGACACCGTCACATGGATGAGGGACCACTGGATGTAGGGGCACGGCGTGCCGTACCCGTTTCCATACAAAGCGGTAACGATTATTGCTCTTGCTCGTCAACCTCACGGAGATAACGGAACAATTTGCGGCCACTGGAGGGTGGCTTGTTCAGTGCCTTCTCTTTACATGCGGCTCTAATCAACTGACTGAGACGACGGCGATCCGCCTGAGGGTTGTTTTCCATGTAGTTTCCGATGGCGTTGGGTCCCTGTTCGATCATCTGGTCGCGAATCTGCTCCAGGGCGTGAAAGCGCTTCGTGTTCTCGTTGCGCCCATCGAGTAATTCTTGATAGGCCTTCTTGATTGCAGTGGTGTCATTATCGCGCATCAACTTGCCGATGAATTGCATCTGTCGGCGGCGCCCTTCACGGCTCTTGATTCGTTGGGCGGTTTCGATGGCCTCCCCCAACTTTCCATCCAAGGGAATTGTCGTTAATTGCCCAGGACTCAGTTTGACCAGGGCCTCGCCCAGTGCTTGCAGAGCCAGCATCTGTTTCTTCCGCTCAGTCCTACTGAGGTAGAGGCCGTCTTCGGTATGACTGCCGTTGTCGTGTGGGATACGCCGCCTCTCAAAACCGTTGTGTCGCAGGGTGAGATCGATGGCGCGCCGGAAGGGACTCGAACCCCCAATCGCCTGATCCGAAGTCAGGAGCCTTATCCATTAGGCTACCGGCGCATTCGTCACCGCCGGATTATACCTTGAGCCGCAGTTCCGGGACAATGAAGGATCGGAAAGAGAATGAAACCCTTTTCCGGGCTCGTTCAACTGAGAGATGGGAGCCGGCAGCCGGGAGCACTGAATCCAATCTTTTGGGGTTCGATAGAATGAATTCATGTCCGATCGACTTCGAGCAGTCAATTTGGCCTCAGCTTCCGTCGAAGGACAATGAAGTTGGGGACTCGCCGCTTCGCTGTTGCGCTCGTCGTCTTGGGCGGCCTCATGGCGGTCGGGACACTGGGATGCGGTCCCCGTTTTCGGCCTGGAGATTTGCCGGAGATCGCAGAAACGGGCTCGCTCCGAGTCATCGTAAGACCGGGTTTCGGACGTTGGCCGGTGGCTCGAGGGCTGAACGGCGTCGATCAGCAGAGTCTTCTTGAGGCCTTTGCGGCACGCCTCGGGGTCAACCTGGTGTGGGTCCCTGCGGATCGGCATGACCAGATCCTGCCGTGGCTTCTCGAGGGACGGGGTGACATAGCGCTGGCGCGATTTTCGCCAACGGACCTTGAGGACGTTGAGGGGATCATGTCAACCGCGACAGTGGATTGGTTGGTTGACGAGATTGTTTCCACTCAGGACGGGCCGATTGCGACGATGGAGGATCTCAAGGATGCAAGTGTGGCTCTGCCGGCCTCGTTGCAACGCAAGGTCCTGGGGGAGGGAGATCGGGATTTGAGCCGGGTTGAACCGGTTCCCGAGGAAATACCGTGGGAGCAGATCCTCGAACGGGTGGCAACTGCCCGATACGGGCTGACGGTTGCGGATTCCGCTTTGGTTGAGAGCGTTCGACGAAGCGGTTCGGAATTGCGGGTCGTCGGACGTCTGGCGGAGCGACGTTCGTTGGTATGGGGAGTGCGAAGGTCCAGCCCCCAACTGTTGCGGGCAGTTGACGATTTCCTCTTCGCCTCGGAGGTACTCGATCGCTCTCAGGCGGAACCGGAGTGCAGAGATTTGAGGGATATTCAAAGGGGAAGAGTACTTCGCATCGTGACTCGAAATTCCCCGGTCACCGTGACGGTCGAACGTGGAGGTCTCAAGGGATTCGAATACGATCTGGCATCCGCTTTTGCGCGGGACCTCGGAGTTCGCCTGGAGCTGGCGCTCCCTCCTCCAGGAACCGAACCGCTGGACTGGCTGGAGGCCGGGTATGGCGATATCGCGGCCCTTCACGAACCGTTGCCCCTTGAAGGGGCCGGTGGGGTGTGGGGGAGTGTGCCCTACCGGCATGTTGACCTGGTTGCGGTCGTGGCCGAGAGAACGGTCCCTCTCTCAGGGGTCGAAGAATTGGCGGGCCTGCCGGTTATTGCCTCGACATCGGTTTCGACGTGGTGTCGGGAGGTGCCGATCGAACCGGCGATGGCGGTTGAAAGCGGCCGGTCGGGGAATGATGCTTTGAGTTCCCTGGTGGCGGTGAGCCGCGGCGAGGCCTACGCGGCGGTCGTCGACTCGGATACGGCCCTGCTGGAATTGGCGGACAGGCCGGGATTGGTGGGAGGGGTGACCGTTTTGCCTCAGGTTCCACTTGTTTGGGTGGTCAGTCCTGGTGCGGTTGATCTTTCAAGGCGTGTCAATCGCTTCCTCAGCCGCTCGAGAAAAAACGGTCTGATCCGTCAATTGGAGAGGAATCATTTCAGAGGAAGGAAGTCCTATGTGCCGGCTCGGATGCCGACAATCCCACCGGGAGCGCTCTCACCCTATGACGAGGTGTTGGGGTGGGCGGGGCGGACTCATGGAATTGACTGGCGTCTTCTGGCTTCGTTGATGTACGAAGAGAGCAGGTTTGACCCCGAAGCCGTGGGACCTGGCGGGTCGGCCGGTCTCTTCCAGTTCATGCCGTTCACCTGGAAGGAGTTGGGAGTCGATGATCCCCATCATCCCAGAGAGGCTGCCGAGGCCGGCGCCCGGTACCTCAGGCGATTGATGGACATGCTGCCGGAAATGGAAATGTCGGATAGGGTTGCGATGGCAATCGCAAGCTACAACGTTGGACCCGGACACATTTTTGACGCCCGGCGTCTGGCCGTGCAGATGGGGCTCGACCGCAACCGATGGGCAGGTAATGTTGAAACGGCTCTCCTGATCCTCGACGACCCGGAGGTGGGGCGGGAGTATCCTTCCGGGGTTTGCCGTTGCCGACGGGCTGTGGGTTATACACGGAGGATTCTCCGTCGCTACGGCGCCTATCGAGCGCAGTTCCCACCGTCGTGAGGAAGGATTTGATTCCTGATTCTTAGTAGGGTGGGCCTTGGCCCACCCTACGAACCACCCGTCGTTTAGAATCTCAGCTTGAGACCTGTCCCTGCTAACCTAAATCCTGTTCTTCTGAAACATATCCCTCAGCGCCAAGAGAATGTGGGCGAAGTTGGCCTCTTCCAGCATCTTCTGGAGTTCGTGCTTGGCCAGACCGGCTCCCAACCTCTCCTCGACGTGAGAGATGACCTCGTAGAAGTCGGACAGAGGTTTCAAGCCCAGTCCTGAGAAATTCTCTTGGTACCAGCGTGAAGTTCTGACTTCATTCCACGCGGTCTGCGCAGGCGGAACGTCCGACGACCAAAGGCTTTCCGCGAGGGAAGTCACTTCCTTGAACAGTGCCCTGAGAATGGCGATGGAGTCGCCCGAGGCGACTATATGACTCAGAGAGCCGGTGATGATGGCTGATTCATCGGCGCCATTGTGTGGCAATTCCGTTTCGGTGGCCTGTTCGGCAATCTGAGGATCTGCTTGTGTTCCCGTCGTGGCGGGGCGCTGCGGAGGCGTTATTTCAGCAGGAGGAGTGACCTGAACACTCGGCTTGTCGCTCTCAGGTTTAGGAGGCTCGGAGGCATGATCGGCCACAGCCCCCGCTTCGGGGGTTTCAATCGAAACCTCTTCGATACCGCCACCGGAAGGCTTCGAGTCGGTTGGTCCGGCGCGGTGGATCTCCAACTGCTTTCTGAATCTCTTGTGGAAGGTCAGTAGAAATGTGAGTTCCGCTTCACTGATGGGGCGGGCTCGCCCAACCTTGGACCTCAGACTTTCCAACTCGAGGAACCGTGCCTGGAAGAGAGCCGGAGAAGGCACGAGGTCCAGGAGGGCCCCAAAACTCTCACGGTTGTGCTCAAGGATTTCGAAGAAATCAGGGAAGACCGCGAAGTCCATGATCTCCTGGTATTCGGTCTCGTACCAGTCGATCGCGGATGAACCCTCTTTGCTGGACACGAGTCGATCGAATACTGCGGGAGGAAGGCCGGGTTTGAACCAATCGGCGCCGTAGATCTTCTCCAATTCCTGCCTCAGTTCGACCCTCAGATCATTGAGGATCTCGGCAAGGATCCGGTAGGCGTCAAGGTTTTGCTCAAGCCAATCCATCGGCAATCTCCGGTGCACTCTTCAGCTCTACTCGGCCGTCAAGCCGTTGTTATGGTCACCAGGGTAACACGGTCCCAATAATCTATTTGCGGTTAATGCTCTACACGCTCCCAGCAAGAGCCTCTTCGAGATCCAGCGGCGTCGGGCTTTCGTGTGTCAGAAGGACGTGGCAGGTGTCGCAGTCCATCGGAATGAAATGCTCTCTATCAGGGGTCATCAATTCACCGTCGTGGCAACGCATGCACCCGTCAAAATCGTCGTGGCCGATGTGGTTTGGATGCGATTTCCAGTCGGTGTCCATCTCCGGGAAAGTGTTCCGCCCGTAGGCCTGGGAAGCCGCCTCCGCGGCCTGTACGATCAATTCTTGATCAGCATTCCATAGATCTGGATAGCCGGCCTTGTAGAAGTCGATGACTGCGGCTGAAACGGTGGACATGCCTTCGTCCCGGGTCGTGTAGCCGGCCGTCAAGGCGGCGAGGGCGGTCTTCTTGAAATAGGGGAGTTCCCTGAATCGAGGATAGGCGTCCAATTCCGCGTCCAAGGCCTTTACCGGGGTCTGGAAGAGGTGAGTCGGACGGTTGTGACAGTCCATGCAGTCCATGACATGCGCTTGTTTTTCGAGCGTGGTTTGATCCGGAACTTCTTCACCGTCGCGGCTATAGGTGCGGACCTCGCCGGATGGCATCGTCAGTTCTACCCACAGAATTTCCTCTTTCCTCTCATCTGAGGTGACAAATCGAATTTTGTTGTCGGAATAGATGTGCCACCAATGGATACCGCCGTGTTGTCCGGTAGACATGCGACCGCCTCCGGTTTTCACCAGGAGGGTCGTGTAATTGGGTGTGTTCTCTTCGTCGGTATCATATCGGTTAAAGGTTCGCAGCTTGTCACCATGATGTTTGGTCGGCCAATGGCAGTGTTCACAGGTTTCTCGTGCAGGCCGCAAATTCTTCAGGGGCGTATGGATCGGACGCGAGTAGTCCCCGAGGGCCGTGTGCCATACCTGACGGAGCCCGTCGATCTTGGAACGGACAAACCACGATGCACCAGGCCCGATGTGACATTCGACGCACGCCACACGGGAGTGCGGAGAGTTCTGATAGGCGGTGTTTTCCGGTTGCATGACAACGTGGCAGGTTTCACCACAGAATTCGACGCTTTCCATCTTTTCGACGGCCATGAAAGAGGTGGCTCCGAGAATCACAGCGTTGACAACCGTCAGGCCGAGAACCAGCGCACCGATTTTCCGCAATCGGGGATCGTTGAAGTCCAGTCGTGGGTAATTTGACAATTCTTCTTCAGTGGCGCCCTGCCGGATCAGTTTCCGCCGCCTCCGCCACATCCCGAACGGGATTTCAATCAGGCCGAACATGAAAACAACCGGGAGCGCCACATAGGCAAAGAGCCCGATATATGGATCGTGCTTCAGGCCACCTGACAATTCGACGATCATGAACGTGACGATCAAGAGTGCCGAAAGGGTTGTGAGAACGATTCCTGCGATGGTGATGCCGTTGTTGGCATAGTTGAAGAGGCGCCCAAAAAAGGCCTTTCGGTCGTGAGATGAAGCGGTCATAACTCCTCCGGCTCAATCGAGGCAGATTTTGATATCGCCGTCGAATGGCCTCGACGACGGGGTAATCCTAGCATCGGGCAAACTGTTGCACAACTTTTCAAGCATTATGAGCTCGACAGGTGGCGATTATGATACTGAACCAGCCTGTTATTGAACCATAGTCTCAAGAAAAGGCAATTTAATGAGCTTGAGCAGGTTTTCACATGTTAAAGTAACAGTCTGCGGTCGCCGGGACCAAAAGGCGCCGTGATTTTCTGTTTGGAGTTTTTTCTGATGCAACAACCTGGGTTCACATGGAGTAGGGCGGCGGCCGTTAGTCTGGTGGCGGGGGTGGTTTCGTTTGGCATTCTCTTCGGAACCAGCCCTGCATGGGCGCAGTCGAACGAAGACTGTTTGATGTGCCATGAAGATCCGGATGCTACCGGGGAGCGGGGCGGATCTGAGGTTTCGATCTTTGTTGATCCTGATGCCTTTGCGGCCTCAGTTCACGCTGATTTTGGGTGCATTGATTGTCACATGGAACTTGACGGAGCGGAGCTCCCTCACGGAGAAGAGCTTGAGCCGGTTTCCTGTGGAATGTGCCATGACGAAGTCGCCGAGCAGATGGTCAAGGGTCCCCATGGAAAGTGGGCGACGGATCCCAGCTCTCCAGCAGCGGCCTGTACCCGCTGTCACGGAACCCACGATGTCGAGCCGATCGCTCAACTCAAGATCCGGCAGCACGAGGACCACGATGAGGGTCTCTGCGTGCAGTGCCATAGGAGGGCCGCACGGGAGATCAAGGGCAGCCCGCACTGGGAGAAGGGTCCCGATGGTGAGCCGGGGGCCCACTGTGTGGACTGTCATCTCGGACACGACGTGCACGCCCCTGTCGAGCCGATCGCCCAGTTGGAATCCTGTGGAAAATGCCACGAAACGCAGGCCCAGCAGCATCGTCAAAGTCTGCATGGTCGCGCTGCGGTCAAAGGTGATCCCCTGGCCCCCGCATGCGTGGCCTGTCACCAGCACCATGCGATCAAACGCAGTTCCGACCCTGAGTCGCCGACTGCAGTCGTCAATATTCCGATGCTCTGCGGGCGGTGCCACCAGGAGGGTTCGGAGGTCATGGAGAAGAGGGACATCAAGCAGGATAATATCCTGCAGAATTTCTCGATGTCGGTCCACGGCAGGGGCCTTTTCGAACAGGGACTGACCGTGACGGCGGTCTGTACCTCGTGCCACACCTCCCACTTTATTCTTGATCACAATCACCCAGAGAGCAGCATCAACCGGGACAATGTCGCGGCGACTTGCATGCAGTGTCACGGCCGGATTGAACAGGTTCACATGAAGGTCATTGAGGGCCGACTTTGGGAGGAAGAGCCCCACAAGGTTCCCTCGTGTGCCGAATGTCACCAGCCCCACAAGATCAGGCGGCGACCGGCCCAGGCCCGGGGAGCGGCCAACAAGAACTGCCTCAAATGCCATGCCGATGAGAATCTGACGATGGAGCGGGATGGTCAGACGATTTCACTCTTCGTTGATGAAGAGTCTTTTGCCTTGGCAAGCCATGGAACGACGGCGTGCGCGCAATGTCATACGCAGGTCAACCCCAGGCACAAGGAACGGGCCTGTGCCCCGATCTCGGAGTCGGTCGATTGTTCCATCTGTCACGCAGCCGAGGTTCAGGACTATCAGCTGAGCACGCACGGCCAGTTGTTTGCACAAGGTGATGCCGATGCGCCGGTCTGTCTGACCTGCCACGAGAAGCACGAGACGATGGCTCACCGCATGCCAACCGCGAGGACATTCGCTCGTAACGTTCCCAAACTATGCGGCGAATGCCACTCGGTGGGGGCGGTTGCTTCGGAACGGCTTCAGAGCGAGATACCGGACATTGTCGGAAGTTACGAAATCAGTGCCCACGGCAAGGGTCTGCTCGAAAGCGGGCTGGTCGTTTCGGCCAGTTGTGTTAATTGCCATAGCACCCACAGGGTGTTGCCGGCATCGGATCCCGCGAGTTCAGTCAGCAGAGAAAACCTCGCCGACACCTGCGGCCAGTGCCACAAGGGCATTGAAGAGGAATTCCGTACGAGCATCCACTGGCCTGAAAATGTGGTCACGACCGAGAAACTCCCGGTCTGTGAGGACTGTCACACCTCTCACTCTATAACGAGGGTGGATGCGCAGGGCTTCCGGTTTCAGATGATGGACCAATGCGGCCACTGTCATGAGGACTTCGCGGCGAGTTTTTTTGATACATACCACGGGAAGGTGACGCAGTTGGGGTCGGAGGGCGCCGCCAAGTGCTACGACTGCCACGGTACCCACAACATCCTTCCCGTCTCCGATCCGGATTCCATGCTGAGTCACAAGAATGTCGTCGAGACCTGCGCCAAGTGCCATCCCAAGGCGCACCGTCAGTTCGCCGGCTATCTAACCCATGCGACACACCATGACCCGGACAAGTATCCATTCCTGTTTTATTCCTTCTGGTTCATGACGATTTTGTTGGTGAGCACCCTGACCTTCGCCGTGATCCACACCCTGATGTGGCTCTTCCGCCTGTGGCGCACCCGCGAGAAGTGGGGACCACACAAGGAAGCAGCGAAGACCGCAACGAAGTTCTACAGGCGCTTCACCCGGCGGCAGCGCCTGATGCACGGCGTGATGTTGCTGAGCTTCTTCACCCTGGCACTGACCGGAATGACTTTGAAATTCTCATACATGGGTTGGGCGACTGTCGTCGCGCCGATCTTCGGTGGATACAGCGGGATGGGATTCTGGCATCGTTTTGCTGCCGTGGTGATGATCGCCTTGTTCGCAGTGCATATCAAGGATGTTTTCCGCTTCAAGTCGGAATCTGGGAAGGGCTGGCTCTCATTCATCTTCGGCAAGAACTCGATGATGTTCAACTTTACGGACATCAAGCAGGTCTGGCAGAGCATCATGTGGTTCCTGGGGAGAGGGCCCCGTCCGGAATACGGGCGATTCACCTACTGGGAGAAATTCGACTACTTTGCGGTGTTCTGGGGCGTCAATATTATTGGCGTCACAGGGTTACTGTTGTGGTTCCCCGAGTTCTTCACCAGGTTCCTGCCGGGTCAGTCCGTCAACGTTGCGACGATCATCCACAGTGATGAGGCTTTGCTGGCAGTGGGGTTCATCTTCACGATCCACTTCTTCAACACCCACTTCAGGCCTGACAAGTTTCCGATGGATCCGGTGATCTTCACAGGGCGTGTTCCGATCGAAGAGTTGAAACATGACAAACCTGAAGAGTACAAGGAATTGATGGAGCTGATCGAAAAAGAGCCTGATACCTGGAGAGTGACGGGACCGGCGACGCCTCAACTCGAGAAGTTTGCCAGGATCGTTGGTTTTACCGCACTGACCATCGGGCTTTCGCTGATTGGTCTGATTATCTACGCCGTGATCTTCAGTTATAGGTGATCGGCGTTCGCTCGATTTTTCGGCGGCGGGTTAACCCGCCGCCTTATTTTTTCAATCTTGCCAGTGGTAGGATACGTCGGATGAGGGGGATTTTTCATGTTCCACGACTTCAATGAAGCGGTGGCCTTTATCAGCTCGAACTCCATCGAGCAGGTCGATCTCAAGTTCTGTGATCTGTGGGGACGTTGGCATCACGTGACCGTGTCCGCTGCGGGTTTCAATCAGGAACTCATGGATCAGGGCATCGGATTCGACGGCTCCAGTGTGGGATTTAAATCCGTCAGTTCTGGAGACATGGTGATGGTACCGGACCTTACGACCGGTTTCGTTGATCCCTTTTGGGATATACCGACCCTGAGTTTTATCTGTACGACCCTTGAGGCCGATACCCGCCAGCTCTTTCCCTTCGACCCTCGTACGATCGCCAAGAGAGCCGAGGACTTCATGCAGGGCGAAGGTATCGCCGATACCGTTTTATGGGGTCCTGAGTTTGAGTTCTACGTTTTCAATGGTGTCAGCTATGAGAATGGCATGAATGTTGCTGCCTATCGGGTCGAGAGCGATGAAGGCGACTGGAACAGCGATCGCTTGGGATCCGGTTATTCCATGCCGGTTCATGGGGGTTACCACGCCATTCCGCCCAGGGACCATCTCCATAACCTCCGGTCCAAGATCTGCAGGCGCCTGGATGAGGCCGGCTTTCCGGTCAAGTACCACCACCACGAGGTCGGAGGTCCGGGGCAGTGTGAGATCGAAACGCCGTTGATCGCAGGCTTCCGCGCCGCCGATGCGACGATGATGGTCAAGTACATCGCCCGGTTGACTGCCCAGGAAGACGGGCTGACCGCCACCTTTATGCCCAAGCCGCTTTACGGTGAGGCAGGTTCGGGACTGCATTTTCATCAGCGTTTGGAAAAAGACGGGGTCAACATCTTCTACGATGCCGACGGCTACGGCTGCATCAGCGAAACGGCCAGGCATTTCATCGGGGGCCTACTGCACCACGGAGGAGCAGTTCTGGCGTTCACCAACCCGAGCACCAACTCATACCGGCGCTTGATCCCAGGTTTCGAAGCGCCGATCAGCGCGGTCTTTTCGGCGGGAAACCGGTCGGCAGCCGTGCGCATCCCTCGCTATGCCAATACTCCGGACAGCGCAAGAATCGAGTTCAGGCCCCCGGACGCCACCTGCAACCCCTACCTGGCGATCACCGCGCAGTTGATGGCGGGTTTGGACGGGATCAGAAGGCAACTGGATCCGACCGAACTTGGTTTCGGCCCATTCGACGAGGATATTTTTTCGTTGCCGGATGAGCGGCGGCAGGAGATTATCTCCCTGCCCTCGTCGTTGGATGGCGCTCTGACGGCGCTCGAGGACGATCATCAGTTTCTGCTCGAGGGCGGGGTCTTCGACGCTGATCTGATTCATCGGTGGATCGAGGCCAAGCGTGCCGAAGAACGTGCGGTTCGGAACAGGCCGCATCCCTATGAGGTAGAGTTGTATTACGATTTGTAGGTCGGAACCGAAAGACAAGAAGGACGAATTGGTCACTGGAGACTGGAAGCCGTGATTTTGCATGGACACTGAGACACCCAAAGTGAATCGACTCTTGTCGGTAGTAGTTCCGGTCTTCAACGAACTGGACAGCCTTCGTCCATTGGTCGATCAGGTCAAAGTATCGCTGGATGAAGGGCTGAGTTTCCCGTGGGAACTCGTGCTGGTAGATGATGCCTCGTCCGATGGCTCCGGGGACCTGATGGATGAGTTGGCTCAGGAATTTTCCGAAGTTCGGGCCCTCCACTTTGTCGGGAAATTCGGTCAATCTGCGGCCCTCGAGGCCGGTTTTCGACACAGTAGGGGAGAGTGGTTTGCTCTGTTGGATGCCGATCTCCAAACGCATCCGGGCGACCTGCCGATGATGATCGAGATCCTGGAGGCTGAAGAGGTCGATGCCGTCATTGGGATTCGGGCAGAACGCCACGACACCGCATGGAAGAAGTTCTCGTCCAAAATTGCCAACGGCGTCCGTAACTGGTTGACCCATGAGGAAATTTCGGACACTGCTTGTCCGATCAAGCTCTTTCGTCGCGAGGCAATTCTGGCGGTGACTCTTTTTGACGGCGCCCACCGGTTCTTGCCGACCCTCTTGAAGATGAGGGGCTTTGAGGTCCATCAGGTTCCGGTCCGGCACACCCGGAGACGCTGGGGTTCGAGCAAGTACGGGACCTGGGACCGCGCATTCAGGGGTCTGTATGACGCCTTCGGCGTACGGTGGCTGCAGAAGCGAAATCTCAGGTGGAACCTGCGCGAGGACGACAGAACTTCGTGAAGCGGCCACATGAGGCGCCGGGTTTCAGCCTCCCGCCTCTTCGGTGGTGGTGGTTCATGCTGCCGATGGTTCTCTTCGCCTTTCTCCGGGAGTTTTGGGCGCCTGATGAACCCCGGTATGCGGAGGTGGCCCGAGAGGTCTACGAGGGAGGGAGTTTCCTCGTCATGCACCTCTGTGGGGCGGTGTATCCCGACAAACCACCGCTTCTCTTCTGGTTGAGTGGTCTAGGCGGCTGGTTAACGGGGTGGTCGGAGTGGGGGCTGCGGGCGCCATCACTGATTGCGACAGCGATAACTGCGTGGTTGGTGGCGGTGCTGGCGAGACGGTGGTGGGGTGAGATTGAGGGCCGCTGGGCGCCGGTGCTGTTTCTGACTTTTGCGATGGTAGGCAAGATCGGCGGTCGTCTTCAGATTGATCCATTGTTGACGGTTTTGTGTGTTGGCGCCTTGGTGGTGGGGACAGTACCGACAACCGATCCCCGGATTCGAACCCGTGGCCTGTTGGCCGCAGGGTTGCTCGTGGGTTTCGGCGCACTGGCCAAAGGTCCGGTTGCATTGATTAATGTAGGTCTGGTGGCGTTGGTGTGGCGGATTTTTGTCCCCGACGACGAAGTGCGTGTGCCTGTTGCCCGGTGGGTGTGGCCTGCTGCCCTGGGCCTGGCGATCGGCCCGGTCCTTGTGTGGGCTCTGTCCGCTGCGATGGTCGAACCGAAACTCTTTGAGGCCTTGTTCTTTGACCAGCATGTTGGGCGGGTGACTAAGGCTGATCGGCACCCTGGACCGGTCTGGAAGTATGTTGTGAGGCTGCCCGTTCTGTTGCTGCCCTGGAGCCTGATGGTCTGGGCAGGGCTGACTGCCTCTTGGAAGCAGTGGAGGAACAAGACGTCGAAAGAAGCCGACAGGGGCCTCGTACGGGCGGCGTTGTGGTTGGTTGTGCTGATTCTCTTTTACTCGCTGATTCCCCCAAAGAGGGACCTCTACTTGCTGTCGGCCTATCCTGCCGCGGCGTTGTTGGCGGCCCGGGCTCTCGCACATCGAACTCGTGGTGGTTGGCTGGAGCGTTGGTTGGGGTTTGGAACGGCCATTGCCATCGGTCTGATGGGATTGGTTCTTTTTGGAGTGCCGTTCTTTTTGGATCAAGTGGATGGATTGTGGTGGCGAAGCCCGGTCATCGGTCTGCCCCTTGTGGCTGCCGGCTGTGTTGCCGGTCTGGCGACCGTTCGCGTCAAACCTGGGCTTTGGGCACGATCGGTCGTGACCGGCTGGCTGGTGTTCTCGCTGGCGCTGGGGCTATTTCTGATTCCGGTGGTGGATTCCTTGAAGAGTTCCAGAGGACTCGCCGAGGAATTGGCGGCCAGGCCGGAGAAACCGACGGAGATTCCCTGTCTGGGCCGCGTCAAGCCTGGTGGCTTCAGATTCTATGGGCGAATACCGACCGTTCCGGCTGATGAGCTTTTTTCCCACCTGGAAAGGGACGGCAGGAATTTCCTGGGGTTGGCCAACCGGAAGGCATGGAAAGCTCTTCCGTCCGACCAACGTTCGGCCTTTCGGGTTGCCGGAGAGCGGACAGTCGGAGGCAAGGACTTCGTCATCCTGGTGGCAGCAGAAGAGTGAACCGCCAAGCCTGCAAGGGGTTCTCACCAGTGATCTACTGCGGCGCGAAATACAGCGATCTTCAACGTTTTCTGAATTCTGTTAAAGACCACGTTGAGAGCACAAAAAAAGCCCCGCCGGATGGCGGGGCTTGAGATAGAGAAGGGTGGTCTTAGAAGGACCATCCCAGATAGGCGCCAAAGATATTGATCGAACCATTCATATCACCGAACAGCGTAACGTTGTCCTCGAAATCACTGTAACGGTAATAGAAGTTCAGCCAGAAGTCGTTGGTGAACTTGAAGTTGGCATCTGCATTGATATCCAGTCGGCTGACGTCGATCATGGAATACAGATGGGACTGTGAGAAATCGAAGCTCATCGTGGGATGGGTGTCGACGTAATCCGGGGCAGGGAGTTCGAACGGGTCGAGTTCCTGTTCGGAGTCCGTCTGTGAGACGTTAATCCCCAGGTTGAACTTCTTCGAAGGTGTGTAGCGGATCCCGGCAACGATGGTTGAACTTTCGGTTTCCTGAGAAAGCATGTCGCGTTGGAAGCCATCCTGGCCTCCCATCATGGTGCCTGCTCAACCATCAAAGATCGGGATGCACACTGGTGCATCCAAGTCGGAGTTCGTCATGGCCCAGCCGAGGTACCAGCTGAAGGTTTCGGTTGGTCCGGACCACAGGGTCAGCACGGCATTGTCGTTGGTTCGCGACCACTCGGTAAGGTCGCCATCCCCATTGTCACCGTCCCAATTTCTGTAGTTGCCGCTCAGGGTTGTCTTTGACCCGATCATCCAGGTGAAGCCGAGCTTCAACTCGTCCCAGGACGAGGGTGACGCGGTCGTTTCGGCGATCCTGGCATCCTGGAATTCGTAGTACTGTTGGGTCGCCACCGGATCCCAGGGATTGGAGTTGGAACCCGAGACCAGGGTGGAACACGCTCCGTCCATCAGCATGAAGGGATTGGTGATCTCGCCATGCTTGTAATGAGCCCGGAGTTTGAAGCCCTTGGCCGGGCGGGAACTCCAGTAGACCCCCACGGTATTCCTGGTCGTCTTGGTTTCGTTGGGGAGCACCTCGAAATGATCACGATCCGTGCTCGTATAATCCCAGGCGAAACGCAAGGAACCGGCCTTCTTCCCCATTCTGTAGCTGAGGTCCAGCTTCGATTCGAAGACGCTGCGGTCCATCACCGACAGGCGGGTGTGATCGAAGTTCTGTCCGGTCCAGTCTTCGTAGGTCTGGCCGGCATGCGGCCCGGCAGTGGCTACCCGGTCGTTGACATCGATCCAGACATCGTCGTTATCCAGTGAGTACGACCGGGCACGCCAACGGAGTCGGGTCTTCTTCCCAAAGGCCCGTGCAGCGTTGAACATGAAACCCTTGTAGGTCGCCCTGTAGCCGGTGTACTTGTTCTTGGAGTCCTGGAGCACGCCACCCATGTTGATGGCAAAACCGCCAAGACTGTTGAGGTTGAGGTCCAATCGTCCGGTTGATTTTTCCTGGTTGGGCCGGAGGTCCGCCAGGACAGTGTGGACATCGGAATCGTACTGGAGCCGATTGTCGAATACCGGTACCCGGAGTTCAGGATGGAGAGCATCGTCGAACTCGGTGAGGACGTATTGTGGATTATGGCTCAAGGTCCGTTGGTTCCATGACCCAACGAGGCTGCCACCCTTCCATCCGACGATCGCCTCGAATTTGGCGTCCCTGGTCCTCTCGTCGACCTTGTGATCCTGCGACTTGACGTGGCAGCTGTCACAGTGCGAGGTCGTGAAGGCCTGCTTATGACCGTTGCGCCTCTGGTCGCGGTACTCGACGGCCAGGGTGAGAGCCGACAGCATGTCGAACTGGAACTCGGTCCTGTGCTCGAGACGCTGGTAGTTGATGCCGTATTCCTGGAGGGGATCGAAGTCCGTGTGAATCACGACCTTGCCGTTGAACGACGTTGCTTCCAGGTTCTCCATGTGATCATGGATGTTGCGGTGCATGAACTTGTTATAGGTGGTGTGCGAACGCACCATCCGGCCGAGGTCGAAGTTGAGGTGGCCGTTGTTGTCGTTC
>JAUXDC010000382.1 GCA_030618605.1 Holophagae bacterium
CTTTCTTCGTTACCAATAAAACGCGGCGATATCATCTATTCCACCGTCCGTTCATACGCGCACTCTCCCCCTCTCCCCCTCTCCCCTGCCCCTCCTGGATGCGCTAAGATGAGTCGTCGACTTGAGAGTATTCTGGGAGGTGAATCTGTGACACCGGCCGACCCTGTCTCCAGCCAATGGGATGAGCTCCCACTACCCGATATTCTCTCTCGCCTCAACTCCGAGAAAAAGACCGGAAAACTGACGGTTGAATCGACAGCCGCATCCCGGGATCTCCTCTTCGTCGATGGCGAACTGCGGGCAGCCCGATCCAGTGCAGAAAGCGAGAAGCTCGGCTCATGGTTGGTTTCTCAGCGGGTGCTCTCCGAGGCCCGGAAGCAGGGGGCCCTGCTGATCCAGGAAGGCAGTGACTCCCCACCTTTGGGCCATATGCTTGTTTCCAAAGGGGTCATCGATGCAGAGAGCCTTGAACACCACCTTCAGAACCTCGCAGTATCCATTCTCGAGCGGGCCACCTCCGAGACCCGGCGCCGGTGTTCATTTGAGGACGGCCTGGCCGACGGTCAACTGGACACCCTCCCCAATCTCTCGACACCCCAGTTGATATTGATTTCTGCCAGGACCCTGCCCGGCTCCGACATCAAACGGAAGGCTCTCGGAGACCTCGAACAAATGGTCACCCGGAACGGCCCACTGGATGCCATCGTGCAGGAATTCAGTCTGACGGTTCCCGAATCAGTCTTCCTGGGCAAACTGCACCGGAGCCAAACTCTCTCTCGGCTCAAGATGATCTCAGGTCTGGGAAATGACTCGTTCTTCGCCACGGCCTACAGCCTCAAAGTCACAGGTCTGATTTCGTTTTCCGCCCGGCCGCAGCGACAGGCATCCGTCCACGTGCCGACAACGGCAACCCTGTCGCCACAACGCGACAGCCAGGCCCCCGCAAAGACCAATGCCACCGATCGATCGGAAATCCTCCGTCTGTCAACCAATGCCAAGAACATGAATCACTATGCCTTTTTCAACCTCGACCCCCAATCCAGCTACCAGGAGATTTTCGATGCCTGGGATGCCTATCGGCAACGTTTCGACCCCGCACGATCGTCCGAAGACCACCTGTCCGACCTCGGGAACGAACTGAAAATCGTGCTTGAGTACGCAAAAGAGGCCTACGAGAAACTCTCCTCCCCGGTTGAGCGACCACGGTATGACCGCATGCTTCGGACAGCCGCCGAAACCGGCGTGACCTCGACGTCCTCCTTTGTTCCGGGCACCACCGCACCCCAAAGAGCACGGGAGAGTCTGGTCCGCGAAAACCTCAAACAGGTAGACCGTCTCGTTCGTGCCGGAGACAACTTCTCAGCCGTCAAGCTGCTGGAACAAGTCTGCGACCTCGACCCCAAACCGACTCATCTGGTGAGGCTGGCCAAAATGATGCTGCTCAACCCCAAGTGGGCCACCAGGGCCCTGGAAAAACTCCGCCGTGCGGTTGAAATCGACCCGACATTTGTTGATGGCTGGTTGGCCGTCGCCGAATACTGGCGAGGGCAGAAGAACAAGGAACGAGAGCGAAAAGCACTCGAACAGGCCCTGGGCGCCTTTCCTGGGCACGGTGAGGCAACGACCCTCTACCGCTCTTTGGTCGGGGGGCCAGCGCTAGCCCGCTTCCTCGACCGAATACAGAAGTCATCGGAGCCATAGCCGTACGCAGCCAGGCCAGCCTTGGATCTTGCTCCGTATCCTGAGAACTGAGACCTGAATCATCAATCGTCGTGATACAGCACTACCCCATCGAGGGTCATTTCGAACGCCCCGGTCTCGGCTTGCCAGGTCTCGAGTAACGGCTCCGGCGCCTCTCCGTCCTCGATCACCTGCCGTGCCGCAGGCGACCCGGTCAGGAGGTCCAGCGCCGGAACGTCGGACACGAACTCATAGGGTTCAGGGCGCCAGGCAAAATCTCTTGGGTGCAGGTCATGGATGGCCTTGAGGAGATGCAGGCCCAGGGCCAGAGGTTCGAGGGCCTCTCGGTCCATGATGTGGAGTTCGACTCCGGCGCAGACCTCGTGGGCATGTTTCTGGAACTCCGGCCTGAACCAGGCGGCACGAAAACCGACTCCCGGCAACTGAAGCGCCCGCAAATGCTCCACCAGTCTTGAGGCATCGACCCACGGCGCACCGACCAGATGGAAGGGCCGAGTCGTCCCTCGACCCTCAGACAGGGTTGTCGCCTCGACCAGGCAGAGGCCCGGGTAAAGCAACGCGATCTCCAGGGTCGGCATGTTGGGACTGGGCGGCACCCAGGGAAGGCCGGTGGCATCGAAGAGTTGGGGGCGCCGCCAACCCCGGCATGGAATGACGGTCAGTTCCAGGTCGGGGTACCGTTCACGCTGCAACAGCAGGGCAATCTCGCCCAGGGTCATCCCGTGCCGGATCGGCGTCGGCAGTTGGGAGACGAAACTCTCGAAGCCCGGCCGAACCAGGCCGCCTTCTCGGCGAACGCCTCCCAGGGGATTGGGCCGATCCAAGACAACGACCTCGACCTCGCCCCTCTCACAGACCGCCATCAGGCCGTCCAATGAGGCAGCGAAGGTGTAGTAGCGGGTTCCGATATCCGGCACGTCGACGACGACGGTATCAAGACCCTGAAGGTCTTCGGGCAAGGGGCTCAAGGTCGTCGCGTTGTCGCCGTAAAGTGACCGCACGGCTGAGCCGGTCAGAGGATCCCGGCCATTGTCGACGCC
>JAUXDC010000286.1 GCA_030618605.1 Holophagae bacterium
CCTTCCGCCTTCATCCTTCAAACTTCCCCCTCCCCCCATCTCCCCCTCACCCCCTCCGTGTCATTCCCCTCTTTTCCCTGAGGCATTCCTCCAGGGCGAAACGGCAGAGTTTGGCAGCGGTTTCCGGCGTTGAGGCGACGGCCCCGACTCGAGCGAGGGCCGATCTCGGGTCCGGTGCGTCGCCGGCCAGGGTCGCCTGGAGCCGAATGCTGCCATCGATCTCCTGGGTGGCCAGGTCGGCGAGGCCGGCCGGCCGGCCGAGGGCATTGGCCAGCGACAGCTCGGCAGAGAGACATCTGCGGGTCTTGGGGTCATCGAGAGAGGCCAGGCTTTCCCCGAGGGGATCGCCGGACCGCACGACTAGAACCATCGTGCCGGCGCCGGGTGGCGGCAGCATGATCTCCTCCCCGAGTTCGATCAGCTCAAAGTACTCAAGACGGGAGCTGTCGATAGATTTCGCCGGGATCAGAGCGGCGTCGAGGGTCCGGTTTCGAAGGGCCGGTCTTGGGTCTCCGTCCCGGGGCATTTTGACGACATTGAGATCCGGGCGGAGGGCCAACAACTGGCATTGTTGCCCAAGGGACGGGACGGTCACGGTGGCCCCAGGGGTGAGACCGGTTGGGTTGTCCGGTGTTGAATGGAGTTTCCCGAGGGGCGCAAGCAGGCCAAGACGGGCCGAGAGCCTCGGAAGGACCGCTGCCGAAGAAACACCGGACGCCAAGTCCTGCCGAAGCATTTCACCTGGGGCCAGGATGCAGTCGATCGTACCCTCCGACAAGAGCTGCTGTTGGGTCTCGAACGACGAGGCAGAGGGTCCATGCCTATCCCTTTGAACATCGAATCCCGCTCTTTCGAACAAGGTTATTGCCGGCGGGTCATGTGCCCCCCAAAGCGTGGGCCAAAGGGCTGCCGACATCCGGAACCTGCAATCCTTTTTCAACTGAGCACTCCTTGAAACATGGGCTTGTGAAAGGGTGTACAATCTCCAGGCTGGCACCGGAGAACGAGTTTATCGGATCTCGGGGGCCGATTGTCACGGAAGGGGGTTGAAAAACTCATATGGACAAAGCGGTTGGATTCTATGAATCGACGCTGGGCAAAAAAGTTGTGATGGCGGTGACGGGGATCATATTATTCCTCTATCTCGTTGGACACATGCTCGGCAACCTCCAGATTTTCCTCGACCCGGCGCAAATCGACAAGTACGCCCATATGCTGCACGCCAGCGCGGCGTTTTTGTGGAGCGTTCGCCTTGTGCTGTTGTTCTGTCTGGGCGTACACATCCTGGCGGCCTTTCAGGTCTGGTGGCGTTCCCGTACGGCGCGGCCGGTCAAGTACAAGGTCTTCAATCCTCCGGATGTTGACTACGCCGCCAAGACCATGGTGTGGAGTGGACCGATCATCGCGGCCTTTATTACCTATCACCTGCTCCATCTGACGGTCGGGATGGACAGCCTGCACCCGGACTACGTGCACCTCGGGGCCTACAACAACGTCGTTGCCGGATTCCAACAGACACCAGTAGCCATCGCTTACATCGTAGCCCTGCTGCTTCTCGCCTTTCACCTTTACCACGGCCTGTGGAGCCTGTTCCAGACCATGGGCTGGGACCATCCCAAATTCGGCCCCTGGCGTAGACCCCTTGCGGTCCTGCTGACCGCCGTGATCGCAGCCGGCTTTATTTCGGTGCCGGTGGCGGTGATGACCGGCGTATTGCAGTTGGTGGGAGGATAGGCAGATGAAACTGGAAGCAAAGATTCCGAGCGGGCCTCTGGCCGACAAGTGGACCGACTACAAGGCCCACACCGCCCTGGTCAGCCCCGCCAACAAGCGTAAACATACGATCTTGATCGTCGGAACCGGCTTGGCCGGCGGCGGGGCCGCCGCGGCCCTGGGTGAACTGGGCTACAAGGTCAAGGCATTCTGTTATCAAGACAGTGCCCGTCGTGCCCACTCGATTGCTGCCCAGGGCGGCATCAACGCGGCAAAGAACTATCAGAATGACGGTGACACGGTCTTTCGGCTGTTTTACGACACGATCAAGGGCGGGGATTTCAGGGCGCGCGAGGCCAATACCTACCGTTTGGCTGAGATCAGCAACGAGATCATCGACCAGTGTGTCGCCCAGGGAGTGCCTTTCGGCCGCGAGTACAGCGGATACCTGGCCAATCGTACCTTTGGCGGCGCCCAGGTTTCGCGTACATTCTACGCTCGAGGTGAGACCGGTCAGCAGTTGCTGCTCGGCGCCTACAACTCGCTCAACGCCCAGGTCAATGCGGGCAACGTCGACGTCTTTGAGCGTACCGAGATGCTCGATTTGATTGTCATTGACGGTGTCGCCCGGGGCATCGTCGTGCGTGACATGGTCAGCGGCGAGGTTTCAAGCCATTTCGGTGATGCGGTCCTCCTGTGCACCGGCGGCTACTCAAACGTCTTCTTCCTCTCGACCTCGGCCAAGGGTTGCAACGGGTCGGCTCTGTGGCGTGCCTACAAGAGGGGTGCCGCGTTCGCCAACCCCAGCTTTACCCAGATCCACCCGACGGCGATTCCCCAGTCTGGCGACTTCCAGTCCAAACTGACTCTGATGTCCGAGAGCCTGCGCAACGACGGTCGCGTCTGGGTGCCGAAGAAGGCCGGCGATGACCGCCCGCCCAATGATATCCCTGAGGATGAGAGGGACTACTACCTCGAGAGGATCTATCCCTCGTTCGGCAACATGGTGCCTCGTGACGTTGCCTCGCGGAATGCCAAGAACGTCTGCGACGAGGGGCGTGGCATAGGGCCCACAAAGCGTGGGGTCTATCTGGACTTTGCCGTGGCCATCGAGAGACTCGGAGTCGACGTCATCAAGGATCGGTACGGCAATCTCTTCGAGATGTACGAGATGATCAACGACGAAGATCCATACGAGACGCCGATGATGATCTATCCTGCGCCGCACTATACGATGGGCGGCCTGTGGGTCGACTACGATCTGATGTCGAATATGCCCGGGCTCTTCGTTCTCGGCGAGGCCAACTTCTCCGACCACGGTGCCAACCGCCTCGGGGCCTCGGCTCTGATGCAAGGCCTGGCCGACGGGTTCTTCGTCATTCCCAACACCCTGGGCCAATACATCGCCAAGGGCAAACACCCCGATGTTGACCCCAACTGTGACGAGGTTCGAAAAGTCGAACAGGACGCCAAGGACTTCAATCAAAAACTCCTGGATATCAAGGGTTCGAAGACCGTCGACTATTTCCACAGGGCGATGGGCATGATCATGCTCGACAAGTGCGGCATGGCTCGATCCAAAGAGGGTCTCAACGAGGCGATCGAGAAGATTGGGAAACTCAAGGAAGAGTTTTGGGCCGACGTCAAGGTGCCGGGCACCGGCGAGAGCCTCAACCAGGAACTGGAGAAGGCCGGCCGGGTGGCCGACTACTTCGATCTGGCCATCCTGATGTGCCTCGATGCGCGGGAGCGAGAAGAAAGTTGCGGCGGACATTTCCGTGAGGAACACAAGACCGAAGAGGGCGAGGCCAGGCGTGACGATGAGAACTTCTGTCACGTTGCGGTCTGGGAGTGGATGGGTGAAGACCAGGCGCCTCAAGCCCACAAGGAAGAGCTTGAATTCGAATACGTAGAGCTCACGCAGAGGAGTTACAAATGAAGCTCACCCTTGAAATCTGGCGACAGAAAGATGCGAACGACAAGGGTCATTTCGAGACCTATGAGCTCGACAACGTCAGGTCCCACATGTCGTTTCTGGAAATGTTGGACGTGCTCAACCAGGAGTTGATTGAAAAGGGTGAAGAGCCGGTGGCCTTTGACCACGATTGCCGCGAAGCGATCTGCGGCACCTGCGGTTTCGTCATCAACGGCGTTGCGCATGGCCATATGAAGCGCAACACAGTCTGCCAACTCCACATGCGCACCTTCAATGACGGCGATCACCTGGTGCTGGAACCCTGGCGTGCCAAGGCCTTTCCTCTGGTCCGGGATTTGATCGTTGATCGCTCGGCTTTCGAGCGCATTCAGCGGGCCGGCGGTTATATCTCGGCTCGCACCGGCTCGGCGCCCGACGCCAACTCGATATTGATCCCCAAGGAGCAAGCCGAGGCGGCGTTGGATTTTGCCGAGTGCATCGGTTGCGGCGCCTGCGTCGCCTCGTGTCCCAACGGTGCGGCGATGCTCTTTGTCGGTGCCCGGATCGCTCACCTGGGTTTTCTTCCGCAGGGGCAACCCGAAAGGGTGGAAAGGGCGAAGGCGATGGTCGCTGCGATGGAGCAGGAGGGCTTCGGCGCCTGCACCAACTACACCTCGTGCGAGGCCACTTGCCCCAAGGGTGTTTCAATCGTAGGCATCGCGAAGATGAACAAGGACTACTTCAATGCCAAGCTCTTCAGCGGAGGCAACCTCGGCGGGAAAGAATAGTCTGTTTTTTTGGATTTCACGGGGCCGCTTCGGCGGCCCTTTTTCTTGGGTTAAAACGTGTAAGAGTACAAAAGTTCAAGAGTTTCCGGGCTAGGGAGAGAGTGTCCGGCCCTTTCAAGTCGGGTTCGATGTGTTTCACTCTTGAACTCTTCAACTTCTTTCACCAGCCATCCGGTAGGATGGGGTCATGATTGATCCTGGTGTTCTCTGGCGGCGTGTTGACGAGGTCACTCGTCGAGAGCAGGGCCGTGCCCTCGAGAGCGTGCCTACGGCATGTGAGATCTTCGAAGAGGACGGCATCCCCTATCAGCTCCGGGTTCTTCAGGGGTTCCACCCCAAGAGACACGCAAAGAAGGAACAGAAAAGAACAGGACGAAACCCCTTTCTGCCTCCCGAACCGGATTTGTACGTAGGCGACCTTTCTCCGACCCACGGCGCCGTTCTCAACAAGTTCAATGTCTTCGGTGGGCACCTCTTGGTCATCACC
>JAUXDC010000095.1 GCA_030618605.1 Holophagae bacterium
AACGGGACAATATCGGTCTCGTAGGGGTGAGCCTGAAGATCTTCGATCATCAGGGGCGGCGGCAAAGCGGAGTTCTCCCGGGCGGCCTGGAGAAACTGGTGAATGATTTGGAGGTTTCCCAACGGCTCGCCCGACCAATCGTGGGAGATGACCAAATCGACCTCGTCGAGCATCTCCGGCATCACCAATGGGGCCATCTGATCGGGATCAGAGACCCTCAGCTCGACGAAGAACGGCCTCAAACCCAGTTTTCCGGCCCAGCCTCTCGTGCCCGATCGGCCCTTGATCGCAGGCCCCCCGGTAAGGCCGCCGATGCATCCTGCGGATTGCAGAGCGGACAATGTCTCGGCGATGCCCTCCTGTACGCCACCATCGATCTCAGTCATCAACACGTGGCACGACACCCCGGCGGGGAGCAGTTCGCACAGACCCAGCGGCGCCAGGTGATCGCCCGAGGCCAGGTAGAGAATCGTCCGTGGTCGCTGGTGCGGCTGCAGGGCCTCAACGAGCTCAAGCATTGCCTCGAGGTTTCGCAGCCGGTGGAGCTCGGGGCCGACCTCGACCTGGCCCTGGGACCACTTCGCTCTCAGAGCGGCGGTATGGTCAGCAATGGTCGGCGCCTTCCCAGAAAACTCAGGCCCACCACAGGCCACCGCAGTCAACACCAGGAACAGCACAGAGAATATTCGCATCTGGGCATTTTGACACAGGCGGCTTGGCTAGGCCGATCCATCGTAGGGGCGGACCCCTGTGTCCGCCCGTCTTCGAATTCACGACAGGCAACGATTACGGGCAACCACCAAGAAGGGCAGACCCATTGTGGGGGCGGGCGTCCCAAGGCCCCGGGCCGCCACGGGGGGCGGCCCCTACAAGGCTGTTCCTGTCCATTGTCCATTGTCCATTTTCAATTTCCCCCAGTTGACACTCGATGACCCAAGTAGCAGAATCACCCCATGATTATCGAACTGCTCATCGCCGCCGCATCGATCCAATCCGAAACCAAGGTCCTCGAGGTCGCAACCGTCGTCACCGAACCCCCGCCGTTGGTGGGCACTCCAGCGGAGCAGTGCGCCCAAGGCCTCGTCGAGCGCCGCTTCTCCGAGGCGGTTGACCCCTGTCGGAAGGCGATCGAGGCGCGACCCGGCGACCTCGAACTGCTGAGGACTGCAGCGAACGTAGAATTCACGGCGGGCAACGGGGCCGAGAGCGCCGCTTTGTGGTCCAGGATCCTGGGGCAGGGTTGGTCAATCGAGGCATCCCAGGCTCAGGCAATGGCACTCTGGCGGGCCGGTGAGAATGACGCTGCGGAGACGGTGTTGCGGGACAATCTGAGCCGGGCGCCCTCCGGACAAACGGCCCTCGATCTGATTCGCTTCTTCGCTGCCTTCGGGCGTAACGACGAAGCCATCGCGCTGGCTCAAACATCGGCTCCCCTCTACCCCGATACCTGCGAGATCGAAGAGATGCGAGGCGTCGCCGAGGCGGCCCAAGGCCGGCACGAGACCGCAGCGGCCTCCTATGGTCGAGCGATCGAAGCCGGGTGCCCCACATTCGGCTGGACCGGGCTGGGCGCAGGCGCCGCCTCGCTGGATGACCCGGCCTACAAGGAACTTCTGAATCCGAAGGTGATCGTCGAGGGTCTCGATCAATTGGATGATGACGCCTGTCTCAGCCGACTGACCCTGCTGCAACACTCGATGAGCCCTGATGTTGCCCAACCGGTGCTCCATGTCGCACTCAAACGAGACACCGCCAGGGTCCGGATGGCAGCGCTCGGCCTGCTGGCCCAATTGGGCGCCTCGGCGCCTGAGGTATGGCCGACCCTGCTGTCTTCTGACGATTTCCTTCTTCGCAAACACACATTGCGGCGAATCAATGCACTCGAAGACCCGGCGTTCATTCCCTTGTTGGAGAAGCACCTCGAGAAAGAGACAACCCGCGGCAACCGCAGCCTGGTTGCTCTCGGTCTCGGGCAGCTCTACCTCAAAGAGGACAGGAACAAGGAGGGCCTGGCGTCACTGGAGTCGATCCCATCCGAAGATCCACTCTTCGTCAAGGCCCAGCTGGTGTTGGCCGATGCCGCTCATGATGCCGGCAACGCCAAGACCGAGTTGGGCCATTTGGAGCGGGCTCGCGACTCAGCCCCCGAGACTTTTCTGGAGGTTGGACGCCTGCAACGCCTTCGTGAGGAACTCGACACCCAGTCCAAGACGGTCAAGGAGAAGCAGCAGGACTGAAGGTGGCATTACAGGATTCAGGGAACAGGGTTCAAGCAGCAGGGGGCTGACAGGTTTGACAGGAACGCCCGGAAGAGCAGTCGTTTCTCCCCCTCTCCCCCTCTCCCTGCTGTCCCTCAACTCCTCACCCTTCACTCTTCACTCTTCGGAGAAGAAAACCCCGTAAGCCGCCGCGCCACCTCATCCGATCCCGGTGAGAGCTCGTCGGCCCGTTCGAACAGGGCTCGGGCCTCCTCCTCCCGGCCCTGCTCCGCCACCACGTCGCCCAGGGCAATGAGGATCTCCAGAGCCGGCGGATTCTCTTCGAGATAGGACCGGTAACAGTGTTCGGCCCCGGCCGGCTGCCCGGCCATCGCCCAAATGTCACCGAGGAAAAGCCATGCACGGTCCAGGTCCTCTCCAAGTTCGAGCGCAGCTTGGAGATGGGGAGCGGCCTCGGCAAATCGCCGCCTCTCGAAAAGGGCATGGCCCAGCTCGAATCGGGCCAATGCCGAGAAGGGACATCGGGCAACGGCTGCTTCCAGTTGAGGTAACGGGTCGCTTGTGCCTGCGGCCGCCATTCGCAAATTTTCTTGCGCTCGGAAGAGCTGCACGTCCTCCTGCAATTTGATCGGACCGGGATGGCCGGGCCATAGCTGACCCGCTCGGCCGTAGGCGGCAAGAGCAGCATCCGAACGACCCTCGAGCAGGAACAACTGCCCCTCGATCAGGCTCTCGACCGCCCTCGCTTTCCCGACCACCGGCGGCATCCTCAAGCTGATCTGCTCCAAGGTTTCAGACCAGAATTGCTCACCTGAGACGCTGAATCCGCGGGCCGGGTACTCCAAAAAGGGCCGATCGTCGGTGTTGTGTCGAGACCCTCGCGCCATGTCCTCGACACCCGCGGAATTGAGCACCAGGCTCGAGGCGAAGACCTCCGGATCGTCCAAACCGATCTCGGCAAGACTCTCGGCAACCCCGGCCGGCCACGATCCGCCTCGAACCCGGAGAACCGCTTCGTCGATCGGCTCCAGGCTGCCGACCAGAACCCCGTGTTTGTTCCAACAGTTCAGCGGCAGCCAGAACGAACTCTCCGGAAAGACCGACCGGAATGACGCCAGCACCATGGCAAACGACTCGGGCGGCAGATCTACCGGCAGCCAGGTCGAGACGATCCCCCCCGGCGCCAACCGCTGACGGCAGGCCCAAAAGTGATCCTCGGAGTAGAGCTGCGACGAACCCCGGTGCCCCGGATAGGTCGAGTCATTGAGGATGACATCGTAGGTCCGTGAGCTACGCCGAACGAAGTTCTTGGCATCGGTGAACACCGGGTTGAAGTGAGCGCCACGCCAACGAGGGAACCAGCGGTGGGCCTCGGTGATCACCCTGGGGTTGATTTCGGCCAGGTCGAAGACCTCAGGGCTGTAGAGCCCTACCTCGAGGGCAGTCGCACCGGACCCATGGCCGATCTGGAGTACCCTTCGTGGTGAACCATGCAGCAGGAGTGGCACATGGGCCTGCATCAACTGAGTGGTTCGCAGGTCGGGCGAGGATCCCGCAACATCGACTCCGTCGACCGCCAGAAGCCGGTAGCCGGCGCCGACGGAAAACAAGCCCTGCTTGTCGGCATTGGCCGCCAGGATCGGCAAGGGCGGCACGTCTTGCACCGTCACAGTGCCTCGAAGACTCTCTGAGACCTCGACCAGCTGTCCATAGGCCTTTTGATCGGAGAACACCGCCCGGAAGCTGTCGGCGCCGATCGACACGATGACGACCCCCGCCGCCACCAATGCAACCGCGGCCGGAACCCACCGTCGAAAGCCCCGCCTGGCCCCAAACTGCACTGCAACCATCGAGGCCAGCACCAAATTGCAGGCGGCCACCACACCCAGTGATCGAGCAGCGCCCAATGCAGGCACGAGCAGGTAGCCGGCCGTCAGCGCCCCGACAATATTGCCGATGGTGTTGGCCGCATACAGGGCGCCGATCCCCCGCTCGGCATCACGAAGATCCGAAATCGCTCCGGTTGCCGCGGGCAGCGTCGCCCCCATCGCCAGACCCGGCAGGAACACAATCACCCCGACCACCAGCGCCCGACCCCAGATGGAGGACAGGGGATCTGCAAATCCACCGGCTGAAGCGATGACAGCCAACACCTCATCCAACCGACCCAGGGCCACGACGCCTCCGACAGCCGCCAGGGCCAACAGTGCCTGGGACCAACCCAACGCCGCAAGGTGACGGCTTCTGGAACCAACGAGCCGCGGCAGGATCAGGGCGCCCAGTCCGAGGGCCAGCAACAGCGTTCCCAGAACCTGCGCCAACGACAGGATGCTGCTGCCCAGAATGAAGACGAAGAGGCGGATCCACACAACCTCGTAGGCCATCGCACAGGCGCCGGCAACTCCGACAATCACCTGGATCACTCTCAAGGTACGATCGTCCCCGGTCCTTGGCTGCTCAGATGGCATCTCGGGGCGAGGTCTCAAGGAAACCTGCCGCCGGTCCAGCAACATCGCGCCGGCCGCCGCCGCAAGGTTGAGGCTGCAACCCAGCCACAGACTGCCCTTGACCCCCAGATGCAGAATTGACCAATAGCCCGCACCAAACACACCGATGACGGCACCGATGGTGTTGATGCCATAAAGCAGTCCGAAGACCCTGCCGATCGTAGCCTCTTCCACGATCAGGGAACGACACAGAACCGGAAGGGTCGCCCCCATCAGGGCTGCCGGTACCACCAGCAGGCCGAAGGCTACGCCCCACGCCACGACATCGGACACCAAAAGACTCTCTGATCGCGCCGCCAAAACGCCAACGATCAGATCAGCAACCCGGACCTGGAGGGGCGAGGTCACGACCCACGCGGCGACAGCCAATTCCAAAATGGCATAAACCCTCAAGGGACGACGCACACGCCCGGCCTTCCGCCCCGCGATCAGTGCCCCGAAACCCAGGCCGCCCATGAACGCGGCCAACACCGCCGACGTCGTGTGAATCCCGTGTCCGAACAGGCTCAGGAACAATCGGGTCCAGGCGGTCTCGAAGATCAGACCGGAGGCGCCCGAAAGGAAGAAAAGGCCTGAAACGGCAACGATCAGCGTGCGGCGGTTCACGGACGGATGATACGCGAACGTGATGGGAGGCTGAAAACACAATTCTCTCGCAAAGATCGCCAAGCTCGCCAAGAAGAAGAAATTGAAATTCCCCCTGTCTTCCTTTGCGCTCTTTGCGTCCTTTGCGAGAGAAATACCTGCCCTCCGCGCCCCCTTCTCCACGGAGTACAATGAAACAATGCACGTTCGCGCTTGGCTTCTCGTCATCATTCTCCTGTCGACCGTCGGCTTGTGGGCGAACGAGACCCTGCAGATCGATCGAATCGAAATCCATCCCGCTACGGGGACACCTCGCCTCGTTGTGTTTGCTCCGGTGAAAGGCACCTTGGATCGAGAGTCTTCGACCACCCAACCCGCCCTTGATTTTTTCTCACGTCACGGATCAATGTTCGGCATCGAAGATTCCGAGAACGAACTTCAAGTGACGGACATCTTCACCGATCGTCTTGGACACCGTCACACGAGCCTGGCCCAAACCTACCGCGGCGTTCCAGTACTCGGAGGGCTCCTCCGGCTGCACGAAGGGCCCGACGGCCGGGTCCACACCGTCAACGGGCTGTTCATTCCCGGCATTGATCTTGACCCCACACCCACGGTGCCCTCCGTCAAGGCCCGAACAGCGGCCTTCGACATCATCGCCGAGGAGATCTCGGTGTTTGACCTCCCCTGGCTGGAAACAAAGGCGCCGACTCTTCTGGTCCTTCGAATGAATCTGGCCCGCGGTGTACCTGGCAGGGACCACCTGGCATGGGAGGTCGAGGTCTCCGACGGGGGGGGCATTCGGGAAATCCTCTACCTCGATGCCCACCATGGAAAGATCATCGACCGGGTCTCCGGTATCCACACGATTTTTCGCCAAATCCACGAGCGGTTTTTTAACAATACCCTGTGGCGCGAGGGTGACGACTTCCCATTCACCGGTTCGGATGCCCAGACCAACGCGGAAACCAACGAGCTGATTCTCGGCAGCCAAGACATCTACACTTTGTTTGCCAATCTCTCCGACGGTAATTTTCTTTCGTGGAACGGGAACCACGCGGCGATGCACTCGATTCAGAATTTCGTGTACGACGATTGCCCCAATGCCTTCTGGAACGGCAGTACAACCAATTATTGTCTCGGCATGGTGGCCGATGACATCGTCTCCCATGAATGGACCCACGCCTACACGATGTCGACTCACGCTCTCTTCTACAGAGTTCAGCCCGGGGCCATCAATGAGGCCTACAGCGATATCTTTGGCGAGATCGCCGACCGCCTCAACGGGCGCGGATCGGACGAGCCGGACGTCCGGAGGAACGACGGCGGGTGCCCCTCGACCGACAGCTCGCTCCGGTGGCAGATCGGAGAAGACTCGGTCTTCGGCACCTTCCGCGACATGTGGAATCCCGCATGCTTCGGCGACCCCACCCGGGTCTCAGACGGTCGATATGCATGCGGCGAGGATGACAGCGGCGGCGTTCACACCAACTCCGGCATTCCCAATCATGCATTCACGTTGGCAACCGACGGCGGAGGGTTCAACGCCACCGAGATCTCGGGGATCGGCCTGACCCGTTCCGCCCACATCTGGTGGCGGGCGATGAGCGTCTATCAGGTTCCGACAACAGATTTTCCCGATCACGCGGACCTGATCGAACTGGCCTGCGAAGACCTGATCGGCGCCGATTTGACGGACCTCGAGACAGGCGACCTCAGCCCGGACCGCATCTCCGCGGCCCACTGCATCGAAGTTGCAAAGGCAATGACCGCGGTCGAGATGCGTCTGCCGCCGGATCAATGCGCGTTCGAACCCCTCCTGGCGCCGTCGCCTCCTTCAATCCCCGGGTCCCGGGTGATCTTCTCGGAGGATTTCAGCACCGACCCGTTTTCCGGCGACCCGGCTTGGAGCGTTTCCAACGTCGGCGTGTACGACGAATACGATCCCCGAGACTGGGTATGGGTCGAGACCCCGCCGGAAGGAAGTGACGGCGATGGGGCCGCCTTCGCCATCGACTCCGTCTTCATCGGTGACTGCGTTCCCGGCAGTGACGATCAATCAGGCGTGATGTATCTGGACAGCCCACCGGTGACGATCCTCGAAACCGGCCGAGAGGTGTTTTTGGTGTTCGACCACTACGTCGCAACCGAAGGAATGTGGGACGGCGGCCTGATCGAGATCTCGGTCGAGGGCAGACCCTTCCTTGAACTGCCCTTCTCCTCTTTTCTTTTCAACCCCTATTCCCTCATTCTGAAGAGCGCCGGCGACGGCAACGACAATCCCCTCGCCGGACGTTGGGCCTTCACCGGATCGGACGGCGGTTCCGTTCGAGGTTCATGGGGCCAGAGCCAGGTCTCACTCAACGGCATCGCAGCCCCCGGTGAGACGGTCGTCATCCGTTTCGCCTTCGGCGTCGACGGTTGCAACGGTCTCGACGGCTGGTACCTCGACCGGGTCCAGTTGATTGAAGACGGGCCGCCGCCACGGCGTGGTGCGGGACGCAGCGGACAATAACGGGAGAGCCTGTAGGGGGTGGGCCTTGGCCCACCCTCGTGCAATCCGGCCGCTCAAATTGGTGGGCCAAGGCCCACCCTACGGCGGCGGCTTTCTCTCTGAGACCGTTGCTGAAAGCTGACAGCCGAGAACTCCCCCGCTACACTACCCCCCGTGACAAACACAATCCCCTCCCCACCCATCAACCGCTGGTTGCTCCTGTTCTCTGCAGTGGTCAGCTTTTTTGCAGTGGCGACGACCTTCTTTGCGGTGCCGCCGCTGGTGCCGGAGCTGACTGCACAATTCGGCCTCAGCAACTTCCAGATCGGACTCCTGGTAGGCTCGATCGCCATTCCCGCAATTTTTCTTTCGATACCGTTGGGCGCCGCAATTGACAGGTGGCCGCCACGGGCGGCCGGCAACGTCGGTCTGGTGATCATGCTGATCGGCGCCTCCCTGTTTGCGGCAGCTCCCAGCTATGGCTTCCTCCTGATCGGGCGCCTGCTCTTCGGCTTCGGTGGCCTGGTGATGAATCTGCTTCTGGCGCGACTGCTGACCGAGGCTTTTTCAGGACGGCAGCTGGCCCTTGCGATGGGTATCTTCATGGCGGTCTACCCGGCAGGGATGATCTCCCTCTTCTCGTCCCACTCCCTGATGCTCGATGCCTTCGGGTGGCGCGGTGAACTGGCGGTCCTGGCGGCATTGACCCTCTTGGCGATCCCGCTCCACAACCTCGCCGTCCCCAGGTTGGGCGGAGACCAACACCTCCCAGAGAACTCAGGTGCATATGGTGAGCGAGCCGTCGGTCGGCCGCTGATCATGCTCTCGGTGGCATGGATGCTGTTCTTCGCCGCATTCGCCTCGATCCCGACCTTCGCCCCACAATGGGTCGGGGGTGGGCAGCGGGGCCTGACGACGGTCACCCTGATCATGTGGATGGCTCTGATCCTCAGTCCGGTGTTTGGGGCCGTGATCGACCGCGCGGGACGGCCCGCGGCATGGGTCTTCAGCGGTCTGGTGCTCCTGGCATTGACGCTGGGTCTGATGGCGATCGGAGCGATCGGTGCAAGTGTCGCGATGATCCTGGTCGGAGTGTGCGCGGCGGCCGTGCCGACGGCAACCTACGCCCTGCCGGCTCGGATCGTTCCCGCTGCACGAGTGGGCTTTGCCTTCGGCTTCATCACGGCCTTTTCAAATCTGGGGACAGTCGTCGGCCCCCCGGTTGCCGGCGCCATCCTCGACGCCTCGGGTGACTGGTTCTTGATGTGGATCGTTCTGGCCGCCCTGGCCGGTCTTGGGGCCACTGCAGCAGCCTTGATCAGGCCGAAGGCCGTATGAAGAAAAAGGGAGCCTGGGGGAGGATCGTCCGTCACCCGGCAACCTGGGTGTCGACCACCTACTTCGGCCAGGGCTACCCCTACGCCGTGGTCCACCAACTGGCAGAGGCCATCTTCAAGGAGTTGGGCGCCAGCCTCCAGATGATCGGCCTGACCTCGCTCTTTCATCTGCCATGGAACCTCAAATTCCTGTGGGGACCTTTCCTCGATCGTTATGCGACCAAGCGCTCGTGGCTCGTACGGATCGAGATCGCAATCACCGCACTCCTGGTGCTGCTGGCCCTTTCGACAACTCTGAGTCACATTCTGATCACCACGTCGATTTTGTTCACGATCCTGGCCTTCTTTTCGGCGACTCATGATATCGCGATCGACGGCTACTACCTTGAGGCGTTGAACACCGACGACCAGTCAAAATACGTCGGCTTTCGCGCAATGGCCTTTCGCATCGCGGTCTTCTTGATCGCCGGCCCTGTCTTTATCTTCTATGATGACTGGGGGTGGTTCCCAACGCTGCTGGTCGTCGCCCTGGTGATGCTGCTCTTGACGCTCTATCACCTGATCTTCCTCCCTCGAATCGAGACCGAAGAACGCACTTTCAGCGACCTTTTCTCAAGGATCCTGACCTTCAAGACCCTCTTGATCGGCATCGCAGTGTCCATCGCCATTGCCGGGATCAAGTTCCTCATCGGCTCCGGCCCTGTCCAGGACACGATTTCCAGCTCTCCCACCCTCAACACCATCTCCGCCAGCGGGTGGATCGGCTTGGTGTTGCTGCTCGCCCTGCTGGTTCTCGTGGCCTTTGTGCCCTTCCTCAAGCGCCGACTCTCAGAGAGTCAGTCGTACTACGCCGGGGCCTTCGTCGATTTCCTCGACCAACCCCGCATCGGAGTCATCCTGGGTTTTGTCATTTTCCTGCGCACCGGCGAGAGCTTCCTGCTCAAGATGCGCTACGCCTTCTTGCGCGAGATCGGCATGACGCCCGGAGAGTTCGGCTGGGCCAACAGCCTCGCCATCTGGGCCATGATCGTCGCAACGATGATCGGCGGCTACCTGATTTCAAAACAGGGTCTCAAACGATGGATCTGGCCCTTCATCCTGGCCCAGAACACCCTCAACCTGCTCTACATGGGCCTGGCCGGTCGCTACGAACACTTGATCGCCCACCCTGAACTGGGATTGCCGAATTTCAAGCTTCTGGCCGGCGTGATCACCCTGGAGAACATCGGATCCGGCTTTGGAACCGCAGTCTTCATGGTCTACCTGATGCGGTGCTGCAAGCCCGGACACAAGGCTGCCCACTACGCGATTCTCTCGGCCTTGATGAGCGTCAGTTTCACGCTGTCCGGGGTCCTGAGCGGCTTTATCGCCGACGCCTGGGGATTTCAGACCTATTTCGCCTTCACCTTCGCCGCCACCGTGCCCGGTATGGCGTTGATCTTCTTTTTGCCGTATCTGGATGGAAGGTCGGCCGCAGACTGCGAGTAGGGTGGGCCTTGGCCCACCATAGTGAGGTAACACATCAAGCGATTGGTGGGCCGAGGCCCACCCTACAGCTTCGCCGTCACCACCCCCACGCCGAGGTATCACCCGTCTCGAAACCGTCTGCAAAAAGGACGTCCGTCCCGGACCAGCCCGCCAACCGCGCCATCATCCACCAGGTCACTCGCCCCTTGAGAACACAGTTGAGGTTGGCTTCCTGAGGGCTGTCGGAGTGGGCACACCCCTGGCAGCCGCCGTAACCGTCCACTCCGTCGCCGGTCGTCAGTTGGGCCAATTCGGACATCGGATTGGCGGCGATCCACTCAACGGCCCAGTTGCCACCGCTGTAGTTCAAATTGTCCCACATCGCCAGATCCCAGAAGTAGGTCCCGTCAGGGTCGTAGGCCTCAATGTCGGCGAAGTCGAACAGAATGCGACCATGATCCGCGCAGTGCTGCCGGATCAACTGATTGTTGTAGTGGACACGGTCCGGCGTCATATCTTCGCCCTGTCCCTGGGCGTGGCCGGTCATGAAGACAAAATCAACCTCGGGATATTCCGAAACAAGGATCTCCATGTTGTCGACATAGAGCTGGGCGTTATGTCCGTCGATCGAACACCACGACCACATAATGACGTTGATGTGGGCATTGGCCGGGAGGTCGAGAAAGGCCCGCGTACAGTTCGCCCAGTCCGTCACGCCGTCGGCGTCGGTATTATCGCCACCGAGATCGGAAACACTACAGGGAATCCCGTAATCATCGAGATCCAGTCCAACTGAGCCGTCGTCCGACCAACTATAGGTACCGCCGAATGGCGGAAATGCCTCCAGTGCGTTGAGCCCTGTAACCAGTTGTGAACCGTGGCTGGTGTGGTTGTAGGCGATGTGAAGATCCGTCTGCGCCTGGCTGATCCAATTGGCGGGAATCTCGCCCAATACCGTGCACTGATGGTCGATCACCATCTGAGCGTCGGCAACCACTCCGCCCACTGAAGCTACCAGAACAACCATGCAGACTCCGAGGAAATGTCTCATCACAACCCCCCATTCGACCGTATATCTCAAGACTACAGAGCTATTGACTCCCGGCAGGTGACGGCAATCACCATCAGGGACTCTCGGCAAAAGGCACCCGAACCATTTCGACCGACAGCGAATTTTCAAAAGCCGCCGCCAACGCCTCTTCGAGGTCCTCACCGCTCGGCGCCACACCCAGTTGCTCAGCAAAGGTCGTCACGTGGGGGCGCAGAATGGAATCATCGGCCAACCCCATCGCACCAGCCTGAAGGGGCCCATCCCAATCCAATAAAATCGCACCGTGCTGAAGGATGTGTCCCCGACGTGCCCGCATCGACGAGCCGATCAACTTGCGGCCGGCGACGACGACTTCGCCCCCAGCCGGCGCCTCGAAGCACGGAACCGTTGTGCGAGGCCCGGGCAAGGAGAGATTGACCTCGCCGCCGGTCAGTTCGGCATCGATACCGAAGGAACGAACGGCTGCAACCAGCGCCGAGCACAGCGTCCGGTACGCCTCCTGCAACGGCCTGGGCAAAGGGCCTTGACCCAGGGGTGCGACAACCGAGTAGGTCAGTTCGAGATGGTGGAGCACGACCCGCCCGCCGGTCGGCCTCCGGACGATGTCGATACTGTGTCTTCGGCAGAAATCCGCATCGGCGGCGTCATCACGCTGATGGCGCCCCAGAGTCAAACACGGCGGGGACCATCCGTAGAGCCGAAGGGTCGGAGGAATTTCTCCTGCAATCACGGCCTCCAGCATCGCAACATCCCGCGCCATGTTCTCGGCGCCCGAATGATCACCGTCCACCACAAACCGCCATGAAGGAAACGATGCGCTCATCGCAGGAGGGTATCAAGGTCAAGAAACCAGAGACGCTGCCTCTCCCCCCTCTGGTCCCCTGCTCCCCCTCTCCC
>JAUXDC010000071.1 GCA_030618605.1 Holophagae bacterium
AACAGAGGCTTCGTCAACGATGTGCCGACACCACCTCCATAATTTGCTCAATGAGAATTGGCCAGAAAAGAATGTTAATAACTGAAGTATCGAACTCCCAAAATGGAGTTCAGTCAATAAAAGGAAAATCCATGCGTATCACCAAAACTCTTATCCTAGCTTCAGCGTTTCTGATCCTCACTGCCGGAATCGCCCAAGCCCAACTCGACATTCCCATGACGGGAATCCAGACCTTTGACGCCCTGGGTGATGCCGACAACACCGTTTTGAACAACGACGTTTCGCCGTCGACCTTTATCAACGGCGTTGCGTGGACCGCCGTTGACGGCGGATCCATCGGTGGCTCCTGGGGGAGTGAGGCTGCAGCAGCTGCCCAGAATACCGCCCAAACCGAAGGCGTCCTGTTTGCGTTCTTCCCTCAAAACTCACCCTGCGACCCCTGCGGACCTGTCTCAGCAGCCTTTGATTCTTCGACCCAGACGGTCCTGCCGTTCCCGATTGCCGACAACAATCTCCGGGTCGAATTCTACGAATCGTATGTTGATGTTACCGGGAGCCCCTCGTTCTTGTTCTCCGCCGGTACGCTGTCGTTCACTCACAGCACCGTTCCCGTGGAGCTGATGTCCTTCACCGTCAACTAGAAATGCCTGGTCGAAAGACCCTTTAATCCAGGAGGCGCTTTCAATTGAGGAGGCGCCTCCTTTTGCCGCCAGGAGACGTTTCGCGATGATTCGAGCAGACACCATTTCTTTTGTAGTGGCGCGCACTGGGCTTGCGTTCATCGTGTGCCTCTGTGCATGTGGCCCAGGGCCAGAAGAACCAATCTCCCAGGCGTCGACGATAGATATCAGCGAAATCCAGTTACAAACTCCGGCAATTCTCGAGGCGATCACTGAAGCGAATCGTCTGGTTGAGGCAGCTCCTCAAGATCCAAACGCCTGGTTTGAACTCGGGCGTAGACTCCAGGCAAACGGACTCTATATCGAAGCGATCCGAATCTACGACACGAGTCTCGAACTCCTGCCAAGCCTTCACCAGGCAAACTACCTCAAGGCGGTTGCTCAACGTCAGGCCGGGCAACCTCAGGCCGCCGTCTCGACGCTGAAGGCCCTTTCCGAAGCAGGCGGTACCGACGCGGTAATGGAGCGAGCATTGGCGGGATGGTCCCTTGATCTTGGAGATCTAGGGAGTGCAGAGACTGCAGCACAACGGACCATCGAGCTCGAATCCAATTGCCGTGGTGGCCATGCCTTGCTGGCGCGAGTCTATATCGAGACTGGCCGACTGTCCGAAGCGTGCACCCTTCTCGAGCCGTTTGTGCAACGTGCTGTTCGCCATCGTTACCTCGATTTTCTCTACGCGACGGCTCTGATGAAGGACGGTCGACGAGACGAGGCGATGAAGATCATGCCGGGCACTCCACCGGCGCCGCCGAGCTGGCCCGACCCCTACCTGGAAGCCTTGACTGATCTGGCCGCAGGATTTCCCGCTGCGCTTCAAGAAACCCGGGATTGGCTCAATGCTGGCAAACTTGAGCTCGCTTTGCCTCGGGCCGGGGAACTCTATCAGAACACCCCCGGCAGTCCGGCGGCGGCGATTCTCTATGCCTTGAGCCTTCGTGATTCTGGCCGCTTCGACGACGCCCTTGGCATCCTCATGGACGAACTTGACCACCGGCCTCAACATCCTGAACTCTTATATCAAGCGGCAGCGGTGATGACGATGGCAGCTCAATCTACTGGCAATCAGGCGCAATTGCCCGCGGCTCTGGAACTCTCCGAGGCTGCGGTCGAAGTCGATCCCGGCAGCTATCAAACTCACGGTGTCAGAGGAGCGGTGCTTCTGTCGATGGGCCGTCTTGATAAAGCGCTTGAGGCATTCCAGCACTGTGCAGAAATCGATCCACTGAGCCCGGCTCAGTGTCCGACAAAGGTCGGCAATGTACTGATCATGCTGGGCCGCGTCGATGAAGGGCTCGCTATTCTGGTTGAGGCTGTCGAACAACAGCCGCTCGAAGTGGCGCCTACCATCACCTACGCCGTGCAACTGAAGGCCAATGGGCGTCAGCAAGAGCTCGATGCCCTGATGCTACGCCTCAGGGACGGTGGAAGTGTCTTTTCAGACTTGCGCGCCATGGTCGAACGAGCATTGGCCTCCGGCGAGACCATTGAAATGCCGAAATTCACCGGCGGAGCCTCCGATTGACCCTGTCGTCTCTGACGGTTCGAGTGCTCTGTGCGGCTTTGCTCACCGCCATTGGATGTAGCGGGCCAAAAAACATGACCCCATCGGAACCAGAAGCTGCCAAAACTGGATCGGAAGCGTGGCTGGTTGACGAAGCGGCCCTTCGTGGCGTCGATTTCTTACTCGATAATGGATATAGTGGTCGCTTTGCAATTCCGGAGACCTTTCCCGGTGGCGTCGCGCTGTTGGACGCCGACTCGGACGGTGACCTCGACCTGTATCTGGTCCAGGCCGGATCGCTCGATGATGAAGGCGCTCGCTCCGGGAATCGGCTGTACCGCAACGACGGTCATGGGTTCTTTGATGTCGTTGAGTTTAGCGGTGCGGAAGATACCGGCTGGGGTATCGCTGCGGCCACAGGTGATGCCGATGGCGACGGCATCATTGATCTCTATGTTTCGAATCTCGGTGCCGACCGATTGTTCCGTGGTTTGGGGGACTGCAGATTTGAGGACGTGACGGTTGAGTCCGGGTTGAATTTAGACGGCTTTTCAACCGGCGCCGGCTTCGCCGACCTCGACGGCGACGGCGACCAGGATCTTGTCGTGCTCAATTACATCATTTGGAGTTGGGCGCACGAGGCGGAGTGTTACAACCCTCAAGGAGGGCGAGACTACTGTGCCCCTTCGAACTATGCATATCCAGAGAGTGATCACCTCTTCGAGAACCTTGGCGACCTGCACTTCAAAGATATCAGCGAAGTGAGCGGCTTTTCGGACCTTCCCGGAACTGCGCTTGGTATAGCGATCGCCGATATCAGTGGTGACAGCCTTCCGGACATTGTTGTTTCGAACGATCGAATGCCGGACCGCTTGTGGTTGAACCAGGGTGGCCTACGCTTCTTTGATGAAGCTTTGTTGCGCAACAGCGCGATTGGTCTCAACGGCAAGGTCCGAGCTGGAATGGGGGTCGATCTGGCCGACCTCGATCACGATGATGACCTCGATCAACTGGTAGTCCATATCGCTGGTGAGGCCGATGCTTTTCTGAGAAACGATGGCTCGTGGTTCAGCGATCAATCAGCCGTTTCAGGTGTTGGGTCATACAGCCGTCCAAGGACCCGATTCAGCGCGAATTTCGCTGATTTCGATCATGACGGCAGGCTCGACCTAATGATCGCAACCGGACGTGTCGAGTGGAAACCGGAACGGCTCAGCGAAACCGACATCTACGCCGAACCGAATCTCCTGCTTCGGGGTGTTGCACCCTGGCGTTTCGAGCCGGTAGAGCAGGCATTCGGTCCGCCGGAGACGAGAATTCGATCGGCCCGCGGTATCGCCCTGGGCGATATCGACGGCGACGGTGACTTGGATGCGGTGGTGAGCAATCACAATGAACGAGTGTCGGTGCTGATCAATCAGGCGCCGAAGCGCGGCGAGTCCATCATTATCGACATTCGGGGATCCTCAGGCGGTCCTGCTCTGGGCGCGGTGGCGCGGCTTGAGGTCGGCGGTCAGAATCTCCGCCTGGACGTCCGGACGACCCGTGGTTTTGCCTCGGCCAGCGATCATCGACTGCACATCGGTCTCGGCGATGCCGAAGCGCCGCGCTCTGTCGAGGTCACCTTCAGCAATCAAGATTGTGAAGTCTTCGAGTTGGAGGGCGAGTCACCGTTCCTCCTGAAGCCAGGGAGTGGCCTGGGTCCTTTTTCAGCACCCGTGGTTCAGTAGCCGGAAACTGGTGAGAAGGTCGTCCCGCCAGCTATCGGTCCTCACCCTCACGAACGAACCGGTGGTGATCATGTACGGGGTGCCACTGGACCGACCAAAGGTCCCGCTTCGGGCCCCGGGAGGACTCCGGCCGCCGAATCCGTTTACTTAAAGCTGATCAGCTCCACATCGAACACCAGCATGCCTGAGGGTGCTCCCGGCGCACCCTTGTAGGCCAGTTCCTCCGGAATCCAGAATCGACGCTTTTCGCCTGCAACCATCAGCTGCAGTCCTTCGGTCCAGCCGGGAATGACTCCCTTGAGGGGGAAAGAAATCGTTTTGCCGCGGGTGACAGAGGAATCAAACATTTTCCCGTCTGTGGTCCAGCCGCTGTAGTGCACCGTCACGTTCGACGTCGCGTTCGGATGCTCGGCGCCCTCGCCATGCTTGAGGACTCGGGACGCCAGACCGCTCTCTGTCTTTTCGGCATTGGCCGGAGGTGCGGCAACGTCTTCGGGTGTTGCCGGCGGTTCCGGTGGCGCAGGTTGGTCCTCGATGCCCAAGAGCTCAACGTCAAAGACCAGTACGCCGGCGGGACGGTTCGGCCTATTGTTGTAGGCCAGATGCACCGGGATCCATAGCCGACGTTTCTCGCCGACGACCATCAGCTGGAGGCCTTCAGTCCAGCCGGGGATGACTCGGTTCAGCGGGAAGGTCGCCGGCTCGCCGTGTTTGACCGACGAATCGAACATCGTGCCGTCGGTGGTCCAGCCACTGTAGTGAACCGTGACCTTGTCCCAGGCGTCGGGGTGATCAGTGCCGGTTCCGGCTAGGAGCACCTTGCTCGCCAGACCACTTTCGGTCGTCATCGCGTCGGAGGGCGCCGCTGTGACATCCGCCGGAGCAGGAATGTCTGATGCCGAGGGGATCGAGGCGGCAAGGAGAATCATCAGGGCGAAAACTGCAGAATATGTCGTAATCTTCATGGGCGACACCCTAGCCTGAAAGGCCGCGAGGCACAAGCTAGGAGCGTGTAGGGCGTTGACGGCGGATGGATTTCGGAGGGTTGTAAAGTGCCATTTGAGGCGCATTCGAGACGCTGTACTCACCGTACGGGCCGAGGATGCAACAAAAAAGGGCCTTTTCGACACCCGAAAGGCGACGTTGATTCAATGCCCTACACCCTCCTAGACAACTTCAACCCGCCAAACCCGTATGACACTGAGGTCTTGGATCTGATCCCCAAGAAGGTTGTATGATGGAGACTCAACCTCTAGTTTTCGGCATGAATTTTTGATTGACCTACGAGGATGAATGAAGAGTTCTGAAATGACATTGAATCCGGAAGCTGCGGGCGTCTCCTTCATCGAGGGACGGCCGGAGTATGAGGTTGACGAGCGGTCGGTCATTCGGCCTTCACCGGTAACCATGCCCTTTGGCATCCGGTCGGGCGAAGGATGGATCGCGTGGCTGTTCTTCGTCTACTTCTTCGTGTTGGCCTGCGCACAGTATGCCATCAAGAGCGTCAGGCAGGCGACGTTCATCGACAGCTGGGGTGCAGAGCAGCTGCCGTGGGTGTATTTGGCTCTGGCGCTGGTGTCGTTTCCGGTGCTGGTCCTTTACACGCGTATCGCTGCTCGATACCGGCTTCATCGGACGATCATCGTCTTCTGTGTCCTTCATGGGCTGACGCTGGCGGCCTTTTACGAACTCTTTGCCCTTCCGGGCCGATGGGTGCCGGGCATCTTCTACGTCTGGTCAACGGTGGCCTTCGGTGTGGCGGTGTCTCAGCTGTGGTCGTACGCCGGGCAGGTTTTCAACCCCCGCCAAGCCAGGCGGCTGTTCGCCTTCGTCGGAGCCGGGGGTTTGCTGGGAGGAATCCCTGGAGGGTTGATTGCTCGTGGGGTTTCGGGTTGGGCCGGGACCTACACCACCCTGTTGATTTCGGGTTCGTTGTTTCTCGCGGTCGCGGCAGTAGTTTTTTTGATTGAACGACAGAGGTCTTCAGCCGGGGATGTCCACACCGCTGGTCCAAAGGATCAACCCATTCGGGAAGCCAGAGGTGGACTGCGGACCATTTTGGGGTCGCGGCTGCTGGAGATGATCGCCCTGATGATGATGGTGACGATGATCGTTTCCCAGATGGTCGATCTGCAGTTCAACTTGGTCGTCCAGTCAGTCACCACGGACCTCGATCACCGAACTGCAATGTATGGTGGGGTCTTCAGCGCGATGGCTTTGGTGGGTTTCATCTTTCAGCTGATATTCACTCGGCGCATTCATCGGGGGCTGGGAGTCGGATTCAGCATGCGGGTGCTGCCGGTGACGGTGGCCGTGTCGACGGTGTTTTTGATCCTCGCAATTGGTGTCGTACCTGGAGTGATCATTGGGGCGGCCTGGTTGTTGAAACTCAGTGAAGGCGGTTTGCGCCACTCGATCGACCAGGCAACCCGGGAGTTGCTGTTTCTGCCGGTACGGGCAGACCTGCGCCGTCGCGGCAAAGCGTTCATCGACGTTTTCGTGCAGCGCTTCGCCAAGGGTGTAGCTGCGGTCCTCCTTCTTCCCGTGGCCCTCGAAGTTTTTGGAATGACCTACGTCAGCGTCATGACCCTTGTTGTCATTGTCATGTGGCTGGTGATTGCAGAGCTGACTCGGCGTGAATACGTCCGGGCTTTTCGGGAGGGCCTCAAATCCGGCAGTATTTCCGAACCTGAGCCCGTCGATCTGGACAATGTTACGACGTTATCGACTCTCGTCGAGGCGCTGGGAAGTTCGGATGCACGAGAGGTCGTTCACAGCATCGAGTTGCTCGCCTCCAACGGTCAGGGCCGGCTGGTGCCTCCGTTGTTGTTGCATCATGACGACGCCGAGGTTCGGCGACGGGTCATCGAGGTCTTGGCGGACGAGGGTCGCGAGGATGCTGCTGATGCGATAGAGAGGGCGATCGGTGATGTTGACCCGGTGGTTCGAGGTGGGGCGATCGGCGCCCTGGCCACCTTGAAAAAAGAGGATGCTGCGTCGATGATGGAGGACCGACTGGATGATCAGGATCCTCGTCTGCGGGCGGCAGCCGTAGCCTTTCTCCTAGACCTTGGGCGACCTGAGGCCAAGGATAAGGCCTCCGAGGTTTTGCTGGAAATGCTGTCTGACGGCAATGGGGCAATACGCTGCGAGGCCGCCAAGGCTTTGGGGCAGGTCAATGAATCGAGGGGCGAGGGGCGGTTGATTCAGCTCTTTTATGACCCTGATCGTCAGGTCGTCCGTGAAGCTATTCGAGCCGCAGGCCGGCGCCAGGAACGGGGCAATTGCAGCCCCTTGAGCATCCCGGTCTTGATCTCTCTGATGGGCGACCGGCAGTTCAAACACGAGGCTCGGGAAGCGATTGTCGCCCATGGAGATCAGGCTGTCGATGCCCTTGTTTTGTTTATGAACTCTCCGGACGAGGAAATCTGGGTCCGACGTGCCATCCCCAAAACGATGGCTCTGACGGGTGGGTCGCGGGCCGTGGCGGCATTGAAGGACAGCCTGGGGGTTTCGGACGCCTTTCTCAGGGCCAAGGTCATCGAGAGTCTGTCTTCGCTCCGGCGGAAAAATCGGGAGCTGGAGGTTGCGCCGGAAATTGTGCGGCACCAAATCCAGGAGGAGGCCAGACGATATCTCAGCAATCTGGTTGACCTGGTCGCGGTCAGTTCGTCCCATCACCTCCGATTCGAGGGGCCGCATGCCGGGTGGGGTAGCGAGGGCCGCGTCCCGACGTTGTTACAGCAGTTTTTGGCCCGGCGGATGCGGCAGGGAATCGACAATTTATTCGGCCTGCTTGAGCTCCTCTATCCACCGGACGATATTCGAGCGGCCTCGAGGAGTCTCTCGAGCGGACAGGGGGCGCTGGTCGCCCGGGCCCTCGAATACCTGGACAACAGTCTCACCGGAAGCGTTCGCCGTGACGTTTTTGCGGTCATCGACGATCTGTCGATCGACGACAAGGTTCACCAGGGGACACAGCTATTTTCTCTCTATGTTCAGAGTTCCGAACAAACGATGAGGCGTTTTCTGGCCCTCGATCTGGAACGGGACCCCGATGCCCTGGGGTTGGTGGTTGCGACGATGTATGGTGTCTCCATCGACCGGGTCGAGGTCCTTCTGCCTGAGGTCGAGGCTCTTGTGACTGCCGAGACCCATCCGCTGGTCCGGGAAACCGCAGAGTGGGTCGCGGCTAAGATGAAAGAGGGATCTGCCCTGCAGGGAAGGCGCAGGGTGGTGTCTTCGGCCTCTGACGGAGGCGACCCAACGACCGGGGAGGTCGACATGACCGAAATGGCCCGAATCGAAATGATGGCTTTTTTGCAGGGGGTTGACCTCTTTTCCTTCTGCGATGCCGATCAAATGTTGCGCCTCGCCGCCATCAGCCGCGAGTGGCGGTTTGATGAAGGCGAGACAATTTACGGGCACGGCACCTCGGCGGATGCGCTCTACTGTGTTGTCGAGGGCAGCGTTCGCCTGGTACACGGGGAAGGGCGGGAAGACGAGGTTGGCCCGCGGGGCCGATTCGGCGTCGGTGAAATTCTCAGTGGGCGGTTGCGGGACACAGACGCCGTGGCCTCGACCCGGACCCGTGTATTGATCATCGAGGCCGACGATTTCTTTGACTTGCTCTCCAACAATATCGAAATCGTCAAGGCCCTTTTCCGACAGTTGTCCAAGACCGGCTTGAATTGGGAGGGAGCTCGCTGATGATTGGAACTCGAAACCGTTTTCAGGATGTGATCGTTCTCCTCGTATTTCTCTTCCTGGTGTCGGCCTGGATGCCGCTCGCCGTTGCCGGTGGTCTTGAGCGAGTTGTGGCCGTCGGTGATGTTCACGGGAGCCTCGAGGGTTTGGCCGGCATTCTCAAGGAGGCAGACGTGATCGACCACTCGGGGCGGTGGGTCGGCGGATCGACAACCCTGATTCAGTTGGGGGATCTGTTGGACCGAGGACTGCAACTCCGGGAGGTCATGGATTTGTTGATGAGACTGCAGCGCGAGGCCCCAAAGGCAGGAGGTGAGGTCATCTGCCTGTTGGGAAATCACGAGGGAATGAATCTTCTGGGACTGGTCCGGGACGTCAATCCTGAAGTCTTTGAGGTTTTTGCCGACAAAGAATCTGAGGCGCGGCGGAACGATGCCTTCGCCGCGATGACCCGGTGTCGGGAGACCAGGACCGAACTTTTGGATACCGTCTCCGAGGATTCGGCAGGGGAAACCAGGGTCGAACTTCAGGGGGACGACCCCGAGGATTCGATAGAGGAGATCAGGGTTGAGCGTCTGGGGTCCGAGCCCGAGGATCAGACAGGAGAGTCCCGGGACGAGTGGATGGCTCGTTACCCCGCCGGGAAACTGGAGTACCTGGAGGCGTTGGGCCCGGACGGCGTCTACGGGAAGTGGTTGCGAACCCTGCCGACTGCCGTAGGCCGAGCCGACACCGTATTCGTTCACGCCGGAATCGCCCCGGTTCTCCTGGGCCAGGACATCGAGGCGATCAATTCCAGGGTCGCCGCCGAGCTGCGGCATTATGATCGCTTTCGATCGACCCTGGTTTCCAAGCACCTGGTCCTGCCGACCGCGTCGGTCAATGAGGTTTCGGAGGTGGCGACGGCGATTCTCCTGGCGGCGCCCGAGGCCAAGGGGAAAAGGGGCCGGAAGCTGCGTGCCCTGGCCAAAGACCTCGATGGTGCGGACGGTATCGGAGGGTGGTATCTGGTACATCCGGACGGTCCCCTGTGGTTTCGGGGGGCGGCGCTGGGAAACGAACAGGAGACAGCCGATCAGCTCGGGGCAGTTCTCGATCAGCTCGGAGTCGATCGCATGGTGATCGGCCACACCGTCATGCGGGATGGAACCATCACAAGCCGGTTCGGCGGCCGGGTGCTGGCCATCGACACCGGCATGCTGTCCGAGGTCTATAAAGGCGGGAGGCCCTCGGCCCTGGAAATCGTTGGCGATACCGTCACCGCGATTTACACAGGAGAGCGCCACCTGCTGGTCGATGGCCAGTGGCAGGCGATAACTCTTGAACCCGAACTCGAGGTAGCTGCGGGGGGGTGAGAATCACCGTGGTCATCCTGTAGATCATGAGAAACTCCGGTATTGTAGTTTGAGGTCGGCCGGGAGGGCGGGTCTGAAAACAGAGGAGGAGTGAGAGAATGAGTAAGACACAAGAGAATTTGATGGCTGCGTTTGCCGGGGAGAGCCAGGCTCGCAACAAGTACACATTTTGGGCGAAGGTCGCTCGCAAGGAGGGTTACCTCTACATTGCCAAGATCTTCGAGGAGACGGCAGCCAACGAAATGCAGCACGCCAAAGACGAATTCAAAATGGCAGGGCATATCGGCACGACCGCCGAAAACTTACGGGCTGCCATGGAAGGCGAAGACTACGAGGTCACCACGATGTACCCGGAATTCGCAGAGCAGGCGAAGGCCGAAGGCAACAAGGAGGCCGCGGCGCTGTTTCGTATGATCGCAGGGGTTGAGGCCCACCACCGGGACCGATACAAGCAACTGCTCGAAATGGTCGAAAACGGAACTGCCTACAAGAGAGAAAAGCCCATCAAGTGGAAATGCTCCAAATGCGGGCATATCCACGAAGGCAAACAGCCGCCGGGAGAATGTCCCGTCTGCAAACATGGGCATGAGTACTTCGAACCGGAGGACGTCGGCTTCTGACGTCGAATTATTCTCCTTGTATAAAGGAGAGAATCATCGTGCAGCCGGCCTACGAGTGGATGCTGGCCGGTGTCGTTTGACAGTGCCGATGAAAACGGAATGAGAGGTAGAGCTACTCGCCCTTCTCCAGCGCGGCCACCTTCTTTTCCAGTTCGCGCAACTTTCTGAGCATCTCGTTGACCCTCTTGCCGGCTGCCGCGTTTCGTCTGTATTCGGCCCAGGGCTGGGTAGGGGTCCCTGCGTAGACCCCCGGTTCGGTGATATCGTGGATGACGCCGGCCCTGTGCACGAACACGGTGTCGTCGCAGATATTCAAGTGGTCGATGATGCCGGTGGCTCCGCTGGCGATGATCCGATCACCCAGCGTGGTCGACCCCGCCACGATCAAGCCGGCCGTCAGCAGGCAATCCTGTCCGACGATGACGTTGTGGGCGATGTGGCAGAAGTTATCAAACTTGGTGCCTGCTCCGATGCGGGTTTCGGCGTAGGTCGCCCGGTCGATGCAGTTGCAGGCCCCCACGCGCACCCGATCCTCGATGACCACGTTGCCCAACTGGGGGATACGGTGGCTTTGTTTCTTTTCGTCCTGGGCGAAGCCGTAGCCTTCGCTGCCGATAATGCTGCCCGAGTGGATGATGACCTCGTTGCCCAGCTCACAGTCGTAGCCCACCACAACGTTGGGGTGGATGACCGTGCGATCGCCCATCTGGACCCCGTGTTCGATAACACTGCCGGCCATGATGACGCACTCGCACCCGGTGACCACTCCTGCACCCATGACCACGCACGGGCCCACCACCGTGCCCTCGCCCAACTGGACCGTCTCGTGGATGACCGCCGATGGATGCACGGCAGGCCATTCGGTGTGGCGCAAGTCGCGGTCCACGTATGTCTGCCGCATCAAGGCTTGGGCCAAACCCACGTTGGGGGCGATCAGGATTGCCAAGCCTTCCTGATCTGAAAATTCCTCGGCCAGTTTGCTGGTGGTTACGATACACGCCGGTGTGTTTTGGGCAACCATCTGCTTGAAGGAAGGCTTGTCCACGAAGATCAGATCATGGCAACCAAAGGCCTCCACCGCGGCGATGCCGGTGATGGTGGTATCCGGCCCCTGGTGTTGAGTGAGCACCCCTTGTTCGTGCCAGTCACCAAAGATTTCCGAAACTTTGCGGTTCATTGAAACTCCTCCTTCGCCACTTCCAGCGAAATACCGTCCTTGGTTGATCATCGGTGGAAATCAACCGGATGCCGTTGCCGATGTCCAGTATATCGGTGACATGTGTGAAGGTGGGGCGGCTTCGGTTTGATCTATTGAAGCGGTGAAGCGGTGCCAGAAGCGGTGCCACGTTTAGCATTAAGCGGTGCCACGTTTAGCATTGCGACATTGAAGCGGAAGCGGTGCCACGTTTAGCATTGCGACATTGTGTCCATTTCGGCATTCCCCTCGTTCGACCCTCCCTGGTTGATAATCCGTTCCAATGAAATCAACCTCTCTCTGAAAGCCGAATCCTCCCTTTGTTGACAAATACCAAACCGAAGCCAGCGTGTCACAGAACCTGGATCCTTGCAAAGAAACGATGCGACGTCACGACATCGGTATCCGTTGCGTCCCACCGCAAGAGTCACCAGCTCAATTCGGCCCTCAAGGAGTCTTGGGTTGCGGCAACTAGACCGGATGTCATCAAGGCGAAATCCTGAAACCAAATAATACCGCCTCGCAAATTCGGTGAACTCAAGTTGATTGTCAAACTCAGGTGGATCTCGACCATCAAATGTCCTCGCCTTAGGATGTCTGCCTGGAACAGCAATCTCATCAACGTGCCGAGCATCAACCCACCACGGCAGTGTCTCAAGCCCATCAGAGAGCCAACGCGCCTCAGCAATTGCCCGAATCCACGACAGGTAGTTTTCGGTGTCCTGCCCTGACCCGTCAGCGAAACCCAAGAGGGCCTCGCTAGGATCCACCAACTTCGCTTTTCGGTAGCCAATAAGCGCCCCATGGCCACTCCGCTCGAATTCAGTGGGATCGTCCACCAATCCGGCCGAAACCGGATTGAGGTGAACGTAGGCGACGACCTGCCGAACGTAGTCGTTTGTGTCGATGATCCGCGCCTTGTACCGGCTCTGCCACAACCGACCGAAAAACCGGTGCCGCCGGTTGTAACCCCTGGAGACCTTCCCTTGAATGCGGGCCATTGATCGCCACAATGCCACTTCACCGGTTCGAATCACCAGGTGGTAGTGGTTTCCCATTAAACACCACGCGAGAATTCTGAATCCATCTAGGTCGCGGACATCCCTGACGATTCGGACAAACTCGTCTGCCTCACCTGGTTCATCGAAGACGTACTCACCCCGAGCGACCCGGCTGTATACATGATAGATCGCACTGGCAAGAAAAAATCGTGCTTTTCGCGGCATGGAATCCTCCATGCAGCGTGGACTGGACTACCCGATTCTACATCCTCCACATCGACCCCTCAATACCTAACCCAATTCTGCCAATCCTAATCCCGCAATGCTAAACGTGGCACCCAAGCAGAAAGATGGCACCCAAACAAATTTCAGCAAAATGTACTGAGAGGATGTACATTAGTATGTACGAGGTTGATATGCGAAAACTCAGGTTGGGCGTGTTGGTTCCGGCATTTTTCGTTGCGGCTGGTCTTGTGACGGTCCAGGGTGCGACGCAGATTGCCGAGCCGGTTCTCAAGTGGGAACGTGGTGGCTGTTTCAGTAGTTGGTGTGAAACCGGATGGTATTCGTCACCGGCCGTGGCCGATCTCGATGGGGATGGTCAGTGGGAGGTCATCGCATCAACCTACTCAATCGTCGTTTTGAACGGTGCGACCGGCGCCCTTGAGTGGCGGGTCGCCACGGGCCATGACATTGACGAACCCGGGGCTTCAGACGTTGGTCGAACCTGGCCCAGCATTGTTATTGCCGATGTCGACAATAACGGGGCGGATGAAATCATCACGGCCCACCATGGCGGCTGGGTGTCGGTCTATACCGCAGACGGTCACTTCAAACCGGGCTGGCCGAAACAACCGACCGGCAGTGAGTTGCGTGGACTCTCGTTGGGCGATCTTGATAACGACGATACGCTGGAAATCGTCGTTACGGCGGCTGTGAATTCCAATATCAATACCTGGGTGTACGAACACGACGGTAGTGTGAGAGCAGGCTGGCCGCAACGAACGGGCGACGGATATTCGTGGGGGGTATTCAACGACACGTCGGCGATCGCTGACCTCAATGGTGACGGATTTTCCGATGTTGTTGTTCCATCTGATGTGCACTATATCTGTGCCTACAATCGAGACGGGACTCCAATTCAAGCCGATCCGGTGTTTGGTGACAAGATATGGGGCGAGGTCGGCGTCTGGGAGAGCTATGTAACCGAGCTTCAAGGTTGGGGTCTTTGCAACGGAGTGCGAGCTGAGAGTTACCGGACAAACTTCGCAGATGGGCCGGCAACAATCGCTGATCTCGATGGCGATGGGGTTTTGGAAGTTGTTGCCACTGGACGTGTTTACGACTGTACATCTGGTGAAACGACCAAGTACAACGGTGTCTATATCTTCGAAGGTGATCGTGGCCGTTTTCAAGGAAGTGGTTATGACTGGACAGTCGTGCCGGTAGATCTTGGTCTCCCACTGAGCCTCGACTGGAATGTCATCGAAAACGCCGTATCGAACCCTGCGGTGGGTGATCTTGATGGTGATGGGGAAGTGGAAATCGTCTACGCCGATTTTGCAGGAAACGTTCACGCTTTTTGGCTTGACGGAACTGAACACGGAAGCTGGCCCTACGAGGTCTATACGACCGGTCCCTATCGATTTGCGTCTGAACCCGTGATCGCCGATCTCGACAATGACGGTCAAGCCGAAGTTCTCTTCACGTCCTGGGTCGCCAAGGGTCATGATCTGACTGGAGATCTGTTTATCGTCGATGCTGGCGGTATCCTGGTTCATCAGGTTTCGCTGCCGACCGCGGTTGGCAGCCCGGATTGGAATGGCGCAATGGCATGCCCAACCATCGCCAATATCGACGCCGATGATGATCTGGAAATTGTGGTTCAAACCGCCAATTCCGGCGTTGTCGCGTATGACCTCCCCGGAACGTCGAATGCTCAGATCCTATGGCACACAGGCCGGGGAAATTTTCTCCGCAACGGTCTTGCCCCAGATCTTGACCTCCTGTTCAACGACAGTTTCGAATCAGGATCAACCTCAGCCTGGTCGTCGGTGGTTCCCTCGTAGCTTTGGGTGCCACCCATTCGCTTCCCTTCGCTCAGTGCCTCTGATCTACAGCCTCACAACCCAGGGGCCCTTTTCTTTTCAAGGGCACGCATGGCGGCCAGCCGGGGGGAAAGCACCATTCTCTGTGCGCCAGGTCTACAGTTCCGCAGTTGCGGCAAAGGACTACGGAACTGCGGACCCGGCACGCTCGTTTGAGGGGACTCTCTCGGATTTTCGCCGGTTGGCAGACTTCTGAGATCGGCCGTGATGTTGCGGCTCCGGTGTGATTTTGGTGTTAGGACACAAAAAACGCCACTCCGAAAAATGGCGTAAATCATTGATTCTAATGGTGCGCCCGGCGGGATTCGAACCCACGGCCTTTAGATCCGGAGTCTAACGCTCTATCCAGCTGAGCTACGGGCGCGTCCGTTGTAAATGAACAATATGGGGTGGGCGAGGGGATTTGAACCCCCGACCACAGGAGCCACAATCCTGTGCTCTACCACCTG
>JAUXDC010000126.1 GCA_030618605.1 Holophagae bacterium
GTCGGGATACTGGAGCGCAGCCCCTGCGATTCCGAGGTACTCGTCAATCTCGAAGGCATCAAAAATCGGAGGGAGCGACCCTGGCTTCAGGGCAGCATCGCTGTTGAGCAAGAGCAGGATCCGTCCTTGGGCCTTGCAAAGACCTCGATTGGCCGACGCAGAAAAGCCCAGGGATTCATCGTTCCGAATGACCGTTACCGTTGGATGTTGTTCGGCAATTGACTCCACGGTTCCATCGGACGACCCGTCGTCGACGACGATGATTTCGATGCCTGTCAAGTCTTGGGCCAATACCGAAGCCACGGACTCCAACGTCAACTCCCGTGTGTTGTGAGTCGGAATTACAACCGAGAGTGGCGGCAAGAGAGACGAATCCAGCATAGAGGCTTTCATTGTACCCACCCTTTATGCGTGAAGCGCATCTCTCCCGGAGACTGAGGGGCAAAGATGGAGGGATTCTCTCATTATCGTGCGCATTGTTGGCCTTTGCACATCAGTCTCCGGGACTGGTGTAGAATCCGCCGATGATCGAGTGTTCGAGTACCGTCCTGGTCAATGCCGCCGAGCATCGAGTCGGAACGATTGAGGAACTGCGGGACCTGGCCCGGCACAGCCATTTGCTGGCCAGCCTTGTTCGCAGGGATCTGACCGTTCGTTATAAGCGTTCGGTTATCGGGTTCTTCTGGACGATGCTCAATCCTCTCCTGCTGATGATCATCCTGACCATTGTTTTCTCGACGATCTTCAAGTTCGAGGGGATCGAACCCTATGCGGTCTATTTCCTTTCCGAGTACCTGGTATTCGGGTTCTTTTCGCAAACCACTGTGACCTCGATGACCAGCCTGTCATGGAACGGAGGTCTGATGAAGAAGGTCCGGGTTCCGAAGTCGATTTTTGCGATTTCGACGACGATCTCCGGCCTGGTCAACCTCTGCCTGGCATACATCCCGCTGTTCATCATCATGTTGGTCTTGGATGCACCGATTCGTCCAGCCGTGCTCTTTCTGCCGGTTGCCTTTCTGATTATCGGAGTTTTCACGCTCGGTGTGTCCTTTCTCTTGTCGGCGTTGGCGGTGTATTTCGAGGATGTCTCACACATGTACCAGGTGGCCACTATCGGGTTGATGTATATGACGCCTATCATCTATCCGATCTCGATCATCCCCTACAAGTTCTTGTGGCTGGTACGGGGCAATCCTCTGACCCACCTCTTCAAGCTGGCACGAGATCCCATTTATCTCGGTCAGCTTCCTGCAATGCATGTCGTCCAGGCCAGTGTGATCTCGGCAGTCGTTTCACTGGTTATCGGATGGTTGGTCTTTCACCGTCTGTCCAGGAATTTCTACCACCATTTGTGAGGTGCCGTGAACGAAGCATCAATTGAATTCCGGAATGTCTCCCTGGACTACAAGCTCCCCACCGAGGGTCGTATTTCGACGATCAAGGAGTGGGCGATTCGGCGATTGACCCGGAAATTGACCTACCGGTGGATGCGGGCCCTGGAAGATGTCAGTTTCACCGCTGAGAGTGGAGTTACCCTGGGGGTCATCGGTCACAACGGGGCAGGGAAAAGCACGCTGTTGCGTGTTGCGGCAGGAATACTCCAGCCGTCGGCGGGTGTGGCGACGATGCGCGGTGAGATCGCCCCGATCATCGAGTTGGGGACCGGTTTTGAATTTGAGTTGTCGGGACGCGAGAATATTTTCTTCAACGGCGCCTTGCTGGGGCGTTCTTGGGGAGACATGAACGAACGGGTCAACGAAATCATCGAGTTCTCGGAACTGGGAGAGTTCATCGACAATCCGATCCGCACGTATTCGACCGGCATGGTCGTGCGACTCGCGTTCGGCATCGCGACCACAGTCGACCCCAGTATTTTGTTGCTCGACGAGGTGCTTTCGGTTGGAGATCAGCGCTTTCAGGCCAAGTGTAACCGCAGGATGCTGGACTTCCAGGACCGGGGCGTGACGACGGTTCTCGTGTCTCATGACCTCAGTGCCATCGAGAGAATCTGCACCGAGTGTCTGTGGTTGGATCACGGGCGGCTGATGGCCGGTGGTCCGGTGGATGAGGTGATCTCCAAATATCAGGTGTGGATCGAGAAACAGAATGAGCACCAGGCGATGGCCGTCTCGCGGTCGTAATTCGGAGTTATCGTGGCTGGTCCGGCCCTGACCGTCGTCATTCCTACCCGGAATCGTCGATCGACCTTGGAGCTGACCCTCGACGCCCTTGAGAAGCAGGAGATCCCTCCAGGGTCTTTTGAGGTCATCGTCGTAGACGACGGATCTAATGACGACACTTCTCAGTGGTTGGCCCGGAAGGATTACAAGGCGTTTGAACTGAAAACCCTGAGAACCGAAGGAGTCGGTCCCGCAGGAGCGCGAAACCTCGGTATCTCTCAGGCTCAGGCGGATAGGGTTCTCTTGCTCGGGGACGACACCATCCCACTGCCTTTGACGCTTGCGGTACACATGATCTTGGCAGAGGATGGAAATGTCGGCGTACAGGGGCGCATCGAATGGGATCCCTCACTCGAGATCACGCCCGTCATGCACTTTATGGCGCCTGAAGGCCCACAGTTCTGGTTCAAGGGTCTCGGCAATGGTGACCCGGTGCCCTTCACCGGCGTCTATGGATCAAATCTCTCAGCACCTACACAGTGGTTTCTTTCGGAGCCCTTCGACGAGACCTACCGGAGCGCCTGTTTTGAGGACACCGAGCAGGCATGGCGCTGGTCACGGCGTGGTTGGACCGTTGTGTTTGGCGAGAGGGCCGTGTGCTATCACAGGCATCACTACGAGAGCCTCAAACCGGTGCTCCGAAGGCAGCGCCGGGCCGGTGCAGCGACGGGATACACCCTGAGCAAACATCCGCGTTTAATGTGGACTCTGTTTCTCCAGCCTTTGATGGTTGGCGGATTCAAGGCGGTGAGAGTCGGCGGGAAGACCCTCCTCGGCCGGGTCGCGTTTGAGGATCGGGCTGATCTCAGATGTCGTATGGCGTGGTTCTCGGGTCTTTTTGGTTTGAGACAAAGGGGACCTCTGGGAAAGAGCCTCCGACCATGAAGTACCTATTTTTGCACTTGCCTTTCTGGTGGAGTCGTTCTATGAGGGTGTTTTCTGAGAGACAGAAGGCAGAGGTGGTGAAGTTGAGTGTGTGGGCCGGATGAGTCGGGTTGCACGCGACTGGCGTAGGCTTTATTTTCTCGTGATATTCGGTGTGTTGGTGAGCCTCTCGGTGACACCGCGGCTCGTCAATCTAGATAAGCCACTCCTCGAAAAAAACGCATTCCGACAGACTCAAACCGCTTTCACAGCGCGTACGTTTATGGACTCCGGGATCGAACCCCTGAACTACAAGACGCCGCTGTTTGGTCCTCCTTGGCAGGTACCGTTTGAATTCCCACTTTTCCAGTCTGTTGTCGCAGGCGTGTCGGTGGTGGGCCTTGAGGGCTCCTCATTCGACATTGCCTGTCGCGTGACTGCTATGTTTTTCTTTTATTTGTCAGCGGCCCTACTTTTTCTCGTATGCCGCGAGTTCATGGGCCTTTCATCGAATCTCTGGGTTCTGGCCGTATATCTCCTGGCACCCTTTAGCATCATCTACAGTCGAATGTGCCTCATCGACTACACTTCGGTGGCCCTCGTCTTAGCCTATATCCTCGCAGTGATAAAGTGGTCTAAGGGACACTTTCGGCTGTTTTGGCTTGCCCTGGCGACTGCATTTGGCTCGTTGGCAGCTTTGGTCAAGATTGCGACGGTTGCGATGGCTATCCCGGCAATCTTGATCCTCTCGGTTTCTGAGCTTCGACGAGTGATTTCTCCGTTGGCTAACCGGTCGCCAATCCGCAGGCCAATCCTTCAATCAGCTCCAACGGTCGCCCAGATTGCAGCATTCATCATCCTCCCGGCTTCGATCGCAGTGCTGTGGGTATGGCATACCGACCAGATTAAGGCGTCATCCATGTTCACGGAGTGGCTCACTTCCAAGGAACTCGACCACTGGAACTGGGGGACACAAGCTCAACGTCTCGATTGGAGAAATTGGGCTGCAATACTCACCCGTTGGTTTCGGCTGATGGCGCCGGGAGGGATTGCTCTTGCCCCATTTATTGCAATGGCGGGTTTCACGACTCAGGACAAAAAATACCGCCTGGCCGTCCTTGCTTCGCTCGCAGGTCTTGGACTACCAGTCCTACTGTTCTTCAATCTTTACGTCGTTCACGAGTACTACCTGATCGCTGTCGCGGCACCATCCGCGGTGTTAGTCGGTGTTGGCCTTTCCACACTTTCCGGTTGCGATCGCCTTGGGCCCCGACCGTTACGAATTGTGGTGCTCGTGCTGCTGCTCTTTGCCCTCCCAACTGCTTTCCTCAAGCAAGTGTGGCCAAGCGTAATGCCATTTGACCAACGTCACCGTGACCTAGATGTGGCGCGGGTGATTCGAAGCGGCACTGAACCAGGGGCAAGAGTCGCAATGACACAAGCAAGCTCGAATTGGGATTCAACGATTCCGTATTATTCCCAGCGTTCATTCTGTATTTTGCGCGGCACGATGAATGATCCTGCCATCGACGGGTTTCTTGTTGAACACGGTTTTCGTTACGCAGTACTCCACAGAGCCAATCCGCTGCGTCTCACCAATTGGAACAAGACTCGAATCGCCTCCGCCTACGAGTACGACCTCTACTCCATCGATTACCGATATGCTGGGGTTGACTGTGCAGGTTTTACGCCGAACGGGGTCAATTTCGAGCCGGTTAACCTTTTCTCGCTCAGCGGTCCAGATCTTGTTGGGGTTCTCGTCCCGGTCCACCAAGTGGAGATACACCCCTTCGGGCAGACGGGAGTCGCGATCATAGCGCTTGGAGACGATCCCGTTCTCCTGCTCCCCTTAATTGAGTTTCCAAAGGGCCACAGAATCGAAATCGAAATCGACTTGGAGTCGCCATTGATAACCGAACTCAAGGTGTATTTCACAACGCGCTCCACCCCCGAATACAGTGAAGAACTCCGGGTTCGAGCCCCTCTCGAAAAGGGACGAAACAACCTCCGTCTTGCCATCGTGCATCCTGGGGTGGAAGGTTCTCTGCGACTCGATCCCGGAACTGCAACAGGGCGATTCGTGATTTACGAGCTCAAGGTCGTTGGCATTCCAGTGCCGGAAGGTGGGGTCTGAGGATGATGCGGATCACACTCAGGAAGGTTCGACCTGCCCACGAGATTTTGATTCAGTCATATAATGGTTTCTGAACAGGTGGTTTGACCTACCCTGTCCTGACCCAATCAATGGGTCAGACCTTCGGCCCTGTAGGAGGGCAAAATGTATCGTGCAGAAGTTCTCGTCGTCCTCATCATGAGCGTCTTCACCGGAGTCGCTTTCGGAACAACCGTGGTCACAGTGCCCGGAGATATCGCCGATATCCAAAGTGCGATAGCCGCCGTTCCGGATGGTGGGATTATCGAGGTAGCCGTTGACTCGTACCTTGTACCGCTCGACGGGTTCTTAATCAGTAACGCCGGAAAGTCGTTCACGATCCGTTCAGCGAACGGCGGTCGGGCCACGCTTGATGGTGGAGGATCCAGACCCGTGCTCCGCTTCGAAAACGTGTCTCAGGGTGCCGGCCAACATGTCACTTTTGAGAATCTCAATTTCAGCAATGGGCTCTCCACAACCGGGGGCCGCAGCGGAGGCGTTACAGTCGCGCGTGCAAGCGCCACCTTCGTGGGGTGCCGCTTCATTGGGAACAGCTCGGATGCTGACGACACCGGAGGAGGGGGAACATTCGTACACTCCGGCTCATTTTCTGTTTTCATCGACTGCATATGGTCCGGCAACACGGCGACGAACGAGGGGGCGGGCCTGAGAATCGACCAAAGCACGGGATTTCTCCATCGTTGTGTGTTTGAGTCCAATAGGGTCAACCTTCCGAACCACAGGGATACTGCAGCAGGTGGTGGACTGCATGTTACGAATGCGACTGTTCGCGTGACAAACACACGCTTCGATCAGAACCAGGCAGGATACGCGGGTGGTGGATTTTACGTTCTGGGAACCTGGTCGGAGCCATTGGAGGTTCCGGCTGCAGATGCCATCGTGGCGAACTGCACATTTACTGAGAACATTGCGGTGCGCGATCCCTCGGTCAGTTTCCCCAATCCGACCGAAGGTGGTGGATTGCATATTGAAGACCACGTAACCACTCGAGTCTTCAACTCCCGTTTTATCAAGAACGCGGCTGAGAACGGCGGTGGACTCAATCTGTATCGTGCCCTCGTGGAGATTGAAAACTCACTATTCAGGGGAAATCGAGCGACCAAAATCGGTCCCTCCACAGGATTTGGAGGTGCCATCGCAGCGATCTCCAACGATACCTGGGCCGACGGATCCACCAACAGGCGCTCTGCACATCTGATCGTACGGAAATCTCTCCTTCAAGGCCGTTTTGATGAAATTGGAACGACCGCACAGATCGGTGGTTGCATGGCCGTCATCGGTGACGGGAACCGCCGTTGGGGCGAGAACGGGGTTTCTCCGGCAGCGGGTTCACTCGAGACTCGTGCGACCACTCTCGTCGAAGAGAGCATCTTTTACGAGTGTGATGTCAAAGAGACCGACGGTGCAGATGGAACCGGCGCCGGTGGCGCTGCCCAGGTGGTGCTGACGGACTTGACCATCCAAAACAGCCTCATCCTCAAGTCTGATGCGATCGGCGACGGAACGGATCCGGACTGGGCCGCAGGAGGCGGGATTCGTAACATCATCGACTCTACATCGAATATTCAAGACTCAACCATGGCCCATAATACGGCAACCAGGTTTGGGGGAGCCATCCACTCCGAAGGCTCGAATCTCGACGTAAGTGGGTGTCAGTTTCTCAATAACGATGTCGGAGACGTCTTCGGCACTCATATCTTTGCTACGCCATACCAGTTCAGGAGTCTGCACCAAACCGGGAACATTGAACTGACGGTATTCTCCAACACCACCGATCTCGGTCCCCTCATCTGGGAAGGAGACCTGGATCTCGGTCCAATCAACGATAACCGATACAACGCCAACACTTTGTTTTCGGACAGCCAGGGGCAGACGGTCTACTCCCACACCTTCGCAACCGTGCCTGATCAAGCCGTTGCAGGGTTGAACTCGCTCGTCATTCACAGGAGCGGTGCACCGAATACGGAAAAATCACAGGTTGCAAACTTCGATCCTCCAACAAGTCCACAAGTTGCTGCAGTGCTTGCTGCACCGGCCGAGATTATCGAAGTGACCGCGGCTGGAGATACCGAGAATTCCACTCAGTCTTTTGTTGCATTCGCCTGGAGCGGAACCACGGCCAATCTCGATGGCATCCCCCTCATGGAAGAGGTTGGACTGCAGGAAACGAGCGAGGGCAGTCATTCACTCGAGGTTGACGGTGACGTGAGCACAACCGTTGTTGCCAATGGTAGCGAGCCCTCGATTTCACTCGTTGCGGTACCGATGGCGATTACAAGTGGATCCTCAACCACACTTCACTGGTTGACCTCGGCGGGAACGTTCCTCGACGTTCGTGTTGACCATGATGTTCAGATCACCCCTTCGGCGTCTGGATCAATCGACCTGTCACCGACCGTGACAACAACCTACCGGGTCATACTTGTTACCAAGGAAGGCGGAGCGACTGCTCAGGCAACGGTTTTCGTGGATGAAATGCTGGATCTCATTTTCGCGGATGGCTTCGAGTCTGGAAACACGGGTGCATGGTAGACCTGGGACACAGTCGGTGCAGCCACTGCAACGCCTGGTTGGCAGGAACCCGGACGGTCTTCAAGAGTAAATTCGTGCCTCTAAAACCCGGCAGATTACGGGTGTTTCCCTTTTGCAGGGCGAGCTATTGAAAATACGGATGTACTCAACAGCCAGCCCCACAGTGGCGCCATTCGAAAGTCGAGGATCTCCGGGCTGGTCAGACTCCACACGGCGTAAACGACCCATGCGGTCGCCGCCGCCGCCAGGAAGGCCCTCACCTCGGGGTCAGTGACTCGACCGCAAGACCGGACGGTCCAGACGATCCAGCTGATCAAGGCGCCCAGCACCAAAGCCGATCCGATGATTCCTAGTTTGAAGAGTAGGAACAGGTACCAGTTGTGGATGTAGTTGACGTCATCGTAGTGAATCCAATGTCCTCGGTTGTCGAATCCGTCGATATCCAGGTAGATGGTTGCTCCCAGGCCGTGGCCGAACAGGCGTTCGAGCCATGATGCCCCTGCCAGTGCTTGAACAATTTTCTGACTCTCGTGCCAGCGGAAACCCAGGGTCGTATCCTTGGCAGCTCGGCCTGTTCTTAACGCCTGGAGCAATCCCCAGGCCCGTTCTTTACTCGCTTGTGCTTTCCATAGGAGGTGAACCATCAGCGGAGACTCCAACGGTGAGCATTCTATCGACTCAAGACGCCATCGTCCTTTCGATCCTTCTTCTACAGATATGTGTAATCTAGCCTCGATCCAACCAGGGGGTGTTGTTCCGATATTGACCCCAACGCAATGCTTCTCCCCCGGCTTGACGGGTACCGAAATTCCCCCTAAACCATCCCCCTGATCGTCAAAAAAGAGCAGGGAAATCACCATTGTTCCCTGCCCCTCTCCGTGACCCCGGACCATTATCCGCCATGCGACGGCTTCAGGGAGGTCCACAGGGGCGTCGAATCGGAGACGTTTTGCACTGTCCGGAATAACGGTGAGATCGCCGTCGATACAGAGCCCTGCATCAGGGAAGAGTGAGCACGGAGTCTGCTGCAAAACGTCTGGGAGGTCTCTTTTTGCCCATGCGTCCAATTGCCATACGGTCCCCGCCATTCCCAGTACCAGAATCAGGACCGCCACGAGAGTGATCGCTGTTTCCCGACTCCGCATACCCCGCCACGCGATGACAACGCCTACCACGGTTACCGGGGTGAGAATCCACAAGCTGCGGAGACTTGAACCAATGATCACCAGCAGGATCGAGACGGTTGCCAGCCATGCCAGACGCCGCAGCCAGCGGTTTGGATCGCGGAGCGATACCAAGGAAAAACAGAGACCCAGCAATGCCGGCCCGATGACCGAAACCGCATTGGGTAGAAACAAGCGTGAGGGTATGCCGAGGACGACGATCGTCACGAAGCCCCAGAGCAGCTGGATCCAGCAGCCCAACGTCAGCGCTGCCAAGAGCCCAGTCCTCCACTGTCTTCCCTCAGAGCCCTGCCATGCTGCCAAGCCGCCTACAGCGGCCAGTGGTAGTAACCCCATTGACAGCGTCTGGCCGGTCACCTGAGTCAAGACGTGACCCCGAACCAGACCCACACCTGTGCCCAAGACCGTCGCAGCGGCAACCGCCACAATCCCGAGAATCACCGGACGAGGGGCCGCCAACACGCGGCGCCAACCCTCGGTGGTCGCCAGGGGTGGAAGCGTCGCCAGAACGATTGCCAGAATGCCCACCGCCTGAACTATCAACGACAAACGAAAGTCCAGGCCCACGGTTACAAAGGGCATCAGGACGACTGCAGCGACAGCGAAGTCCAGCCGAATTGGTTTCATTCACCGGCCTTCGGCTTGAAGGCGAAGAACTTGGCCAGAAGGAAGCAATGGGAAAGGGCGCCAATTTTGAACACGGAGGAAGAATAGCCCGCTCCGTTCGCGATTGCCAACGGGAACGAGGACAAGAAAACAATTCTCTCGCAAAGACGCCAAGGACGCAAAGGGAAGGCCCGCGGGGAGAAGAGGGAAGGTCGAGGTGCCATACTGGTAACGCCACCCTCCTCGAGATGGTCGGCCGGAAAGATCGAAATGAACAGTTGTCCGACACAACCCCGATTCCTCTGTGACGCCATGTTGGGTTCGCTGTGTCGTTGGCTTCGGTTCTTTGGTCTTGACTCCGAATACGCCGGAGTCGAAGCAGCTGATGCCGAAGTCGGGGCCAGGGCCGAGGCCGAAGGGCGGTGGCTTTTGACCGCGGACCGGGAGTTGGCGGGCAGGGGACCGAGAACTATGCTGGTTCGCTCATTGAACCTGGAAGATCAACTGGTTGAGGTTCTGGGCCGTTTGAGGCTCGGTGTTCGGCCTGATTTGGAGCTCAGCCGGTGCAGCCACTGCAATGGCCCACTGGTTGAACAGGAGAGGGACCTCGTTGCCGAAGACGTCCCGCCATACGTGCTGGAAAACGCCGAGCGGTTCAAACGGTGCGGCCGTTGCCGGCGCATTTTCTGGCCCGGGACCCACAGCGAGAAGATCCTCGCGAGGATGGAGAGGGTTGTTGATCGACTTGAGGAAGGATGGGGGGAAGGATGAAGGATGAAGGCGGAAGGATGAAGGATGAATTGCCCCAGCGGGCGGGGGCGCCCGCGGCCACAACATCGCATCGGGCACCCGGCAGGCCCATTGTGGGGAGCCGGGCGTCTGTGCCCGCGCAACATCCTTCGGATGCAGAGCCTGACGGCTCTACCGGCCTTCGGCCGGGCGCCGGTTCCTGCCCGCATTCGACACAAAAATACAAAGGATGCATTCCC
>JAUXDC010000173.1 GCA_030618605.1 Holophagae bacterium
TGGAGCGAAGCCTTGCTGGTCATCGACCAGTTCGAGGAACTCTTCACTCTCAATCCCGACGAGGTTCAGGTCTCGTTTGCCCAGCTGCTGTCCCGGCTGGCCCATTCGGCCCACGTTCATGTCGTATTGGTGATGCGTGATGACTTCCTCTACGACTGTCATGCCCACCCTGGTCTGGCAGAGGTGTACAAAGACCTCACCGTTCTCGGACCGCTGGCCGGGGAGAATCTGAAACGCGCCATGGTCGAGCCGGCCCTGCGTGCCGGATACCGGTTTGAGGACGATGAACTGGCTGGAGAAATGATCACCGAGGTGGCCGGGGAACGAGGCGCCACACCGATGCTCGCCTTCGCATTGTCTCGTATGTGGGAGTTCCGCGATCGCGAACGACGGTTGATAACCCGGCAGGCCCACAAGGAGATCGGCGGAGTCACCGGCGCCCTTGCTCAGCATGCCGAGGAAGTCATGGTCGCGATCGGTGACACTGATCAGCTTCTGGTCCGGGAGATCTTCCGCAACCTGGTGACCGGTCAAGGAACCAGGGTGGCACGCGAGGTTGGTGAACTCCTGTCGGTATTTGCCGACGATCAACACGAGGCGGCGACCAAAGTCCTTCAAGAGCTCGTCGTCGGCCGATTGCTGACCGCCTTCGAGGTACCTGCGAGCGGTGATGAGCAGGTCTCCTCGCGCCACTGGGTGGAGATCGTGCACGAATCGCTGCTCACTGCCTGGCCTCGCCTGGTCCGCTGGAAGACCCAGGACGCGGACGCGGTCCAACTGCGCGACCAGGTGCGACAGGCGGCCTGCGTCTGGCACGAACATGACCGTTCGAATGACCTGCTGTGGACCGGCTCGGCGTACCGTGAGCTCCGCCTGTGGCAGGAGCATTACCCAGGCGGGCTGAGCGCCGTCGAGGAGGCGTTCGTACTCGAGTCGACGCAGCTTGCCGGCAGAAGGCGCAGGAGACGGCGCCTGGCAGTGTCGGCCGGCATACTCGTCCTCGCAGCGGTGGCCATCATCGTGACCGGACTGTGGCGCCACAGCGCACACCAGGCGCGCTGCGCCGAGGCGCGGCAGCTCCTCCACCTCGGCCAGCTCGAAGTTGACCGCACGCCTGGCGGCGCCCTCGCCCGGGCCATCGCAAGCCTCGAGCTGGAGGACGATCCGGAGGCCCGCCACCTCGCCCTGCAGGCCCTGTGGAGGGGTCCCAAGGGCCTTTCTGTTCGCACGGGGACCGGCGGCGACGAATGGCCAACAGTACCGTGTTTCAGTCCGGATGGCCGCTGGTTGGCCGCAGGCTACTGGTCGGGGGAAATTGCGCTGTGGCCCGCATCGGGCGACGCGCCCACCGTCTGGCAGGCTCACCAGACGCCAACTCTAATCTGGTTCGCGCCGGGCTCGAACGTCCTGCTGTCAGTCGGCTGGGGTGACCCCACCTACCGCTTCTGGTCGGTACCGGAGGGACAGTTGCTGAGGGAGGAACCGATCACGGTTTGGAAACCGCCGGGCGACGGCGAGTATATGGTTGCGGTGGGAAACCTCAACCGCGTGCTGCGGTTGTCCTCCACCTCCGGTACCGAGGGTGGTGACCTGCGAGTCGACCCGCAATCCGAGGAAGTCCTCCACTGGTTGTTTTCAAGGGACCCGACACCTGCAGTTATCGACCCCACAGGAAAGCTCATGGCATACGGAGAGGGCGGCAAGCTGTTCGTGACAGAAATGAACAGTGGAGCCACAAACCGGGCGCCGCAGCTGGTGGCACGCCACGACAGGGCCTTCCAGCAGATTATCTTCAATCCTGAGCTGACTCAGGTGGCTACCGTGGACAGTGCCGGTGGAGTGCAGCTGTGGTCGCTGACAGTCGAAACGACGGATCCTGTTCGCACCTGGCAAAGCAACACTGCGGAACGTTGCACCGCTCTGGTATTTGATCCCTCCGGCTCGTATCTCGTCAGCGGCCATGCCGACGGTTTTGCGAGAATCTGGGGAATCGACGACCCACCTGACGCCGGACCACTGCCCGTCCTCATCCATAGAGGTGGGGTTCACGGCCTGGCCTTCGATCCCAGCGGACGTTGGATGGCGTCCTCGAGCATGGGCGCTGTCGGCTTGTGGCCGTTTGATCGAGCACGATACGGCCACGTCCTGCGCGGTCACGGCGGGTCGGTGGACGACCTGACCTTCACCCCTGACGGATCCCGGCTGGTATCGGCTTCGTCTGATGGTACCGTCCGTCTGTGGCCTCTGACACCGACCGGCGGAGAGCACGGTAAAGTCCTGGTGGACTGGGGCGCCGCTGCGAGTTTTGTGGGTCTGTCGAAGGTCGCCGTGTCACCGGACGGGAGCTTCGTCGTGGCGGCCATCGGTGGGGCGAACGTGGTGCGAGTGGTGTCCCTCCAAGGGGAAGTCCAGGCCGAGTTCTCTATTCCTCCGGGCGATGTGCACGCTCTCGCTGTGGGGCCCGCGGGACGCAGGATTGCGGTTGGCCTCATGGCACTCGGCGCCGATAATAAGGATAGGATGGGCGGCTTGCATCCGGTTCTCATCGTGTGGGACCGGGAAACTGGTGAATCCACCGTCGTCGAGGACGTGCCCGGGGCCCATACCTTCCAGGGTCTCGAGTTTTCGGAAGAAGGGGCAATTCTAGCTGCCAAAGGCGGCCTCTACCGCTGGGACCCGGAGACGATGGACCACGAACTGGTCCTGGAGGGCTTGATGACCTTTGCCCGGTGCCGCAGCGATGACGTATTGGTGGGCGCATCCCCGGGCGCCAGAGGTTGGGAGGCCACCGTTTACGACCTGGCCACCGGCAGCTCTCGGGAGCTCACCACCCATGGTTCCATCGGCGGTGCCTTGAACATCTCCAAGATTCTTGCCATGGACCCGCCGTGCACAGTGGTCGCGACGGTTCAGGGCAAAGATCTCAGGATCGGTCCGATCACCGGTGAAGCGCCTCACCTGCTGCTCGGGCACGAGGATGCAATCAGCGCGGTGGTTATCTCACCCGACGGGAAGCAGATCGCCTCGGCATCGTCCGACAACACCATCCGCCTTTGGCCGGTGCCCGATCTGACCCGAACGCCCCTGAACACCCTGCCACTCCCGGAGCTGCTCGACCGCCTGCGGATGTTGACCCTGGCGCGCTGGGTGCGCGACGAATCGGCGCCGGACTCCTACGCGTACACCAGCGCTCCTTTCCCGGGCTGGGAAGAGGTTCCGGAGTGGTAAATGCGCCTCTTCTGCCTCCACCGCACTCGACTCGCGAGGAAGTCCTCCAGGATGGATGCTGGGTGGCTGAAGCTGTGCCGCGCCTCCTTCTTCGCGTGGGTCGGCCTGATCGTATTGCTTTCAACAAGCGCATACGCCGCGACCACCGGCAGTCTCACGGGAACAGTTTTCGACCTCGACGGTACCGTTCTGCCCGGCGCTGCGGTGGAGATTGCCTCGCTCAGCCTGATCAGCGGCGTGCTCCACACCCTAAGCGGCGCTGACGGTCGTTTCCGCTTCAGCCTGCTGCCGGTAGGCGCCTACTCGGCCGAGGCGAGCATGGCGGGTTTCGCCCCGTCGGCAGCCGAGGTGCGGGTCGCCCTGGATCGTGTGGCATCAATCACCTTCCGGATGCAACCGTTGGACTTCTCGGGGGAGATCGAGATCGGCGCCAGCGTTCCGCTGGTGGACACCTCGCAGGTGAGCACCGGCGTTGTGGTGGACGATGGGTACCTGCAGCGGGCTACGGTAGGCGTCGATCAACGCCAGTACCTCAGGTTGACCTGGCTTGCTCCCGGGGTCACGGGACAGAGCGTACTCGGCGGCACCTGGGGCGACAACGCCTACCTCGTTGACGGCATGAACACCACCGACCCGGCGGACGGCGGTTGGGGGAGTCTCTTTCCCTTTGACGCCATCCAGGAAATGAGCCTGCAGACCGGCGGCTACGAGGCCGAGTTCGGTCTGGCCACCGGCGGTGTGCTCAATCTGGTGACGAAATCGGGGGGGAACCAATTCAGGGGCTCGCTGGACCTCCGGTGGCGCGACCCGCAATGGGTGGAGAGCGGTGAGCATTTTGACGGGCGGGAGCAGGCGAACGGCAAGCGGACGGCCTCGGCCACCCTGGGCGGACCGGTGCTCCGTGATCGTCTCTGGTTCTTCGTCAGCGCAGAGTACACTGAAGAGTCCGTGCAGTTCGCCGGCTACAACTTCCCATGGGAGCGGAACGGAGGGAGTTGGATCGCCAAGCTCAGTTGGCAGATTGCCCCGAGCCACCGGCTGGTGCTCAGAACCTCTCGGGATCCAGCCACGATTGTCGGCGCCAACGCAGGTGAACGCATCGATCCATCGGCCTCGTCGACCATCGACTTTGGCGGGCCGGTGTGGCTGGCCGAACTCAACTCGGTGCTCGGTGAGTCGGTGCTCCTCAACCTCCAGGCGGGCACCTTCTCGTCGTCGTGGCACCCCCAGCCTACTCACGGTGATTCCGGCCGCAGTGGCCACATCAATAACGACACGGATGTCCTGTCCCACTCGAGCGGTATGGTGTGGACGGACGACCGGCGCCGCAGCGACCTGCGTGTCAACGCCACTTTCTTCGTGGACGACTTTGCCGGATCACACGAGATCAAGGCGGGTCTCGAGTACAGCGATCAGTTCTTCGAGTATACGTACTGGCTGACCGGGGGCGCTCTCTTTTTTGACACCACCGAGCCACCGAATGGCGACTACATCGACCTCAACGGCGACGGCTATTTCAACGACTATGCGGAGATCTGGGAGCCGTTGGAGACGGCGCGTGAACCGCGCACCACCAGGGCCGACGTGCGCACTCTCTTCGTGCAGGACGCATGGCGCCCGCACCATAATCTGACGGTAAAGCCCGGCATCCGCCTGGACTCCGTGCAACATACCAATCACTCGGGCGAGGCCGTCGACGACCTCGAGCGTTGGCAGCCGCGCCTCGGCATAGCATGGGATCTCCTCGGTGACGCCCGCCACGTGCTGCGCCTTTCCGCCGGTCGGTTCATGGACCCGAGCGCCCTGTCCCTGGCAGGTTTCGCCTCGTGGGACAGAGTCGTCGCCGAGTACACGACCCTCGAATACTTCTGCAACCTCTATTCGATCTGTTCACCCGAGAGTGGAGGATTGCCCGAACCGATCTTCTTCACCAACGGTGAGGGCATCGAGTACGTCCTTTATAGCACCCGTGGCGGCGTGTCAGGATCGTGGGCCACGGTGGACCAACTCGGTTTTGACAGGCTCAAGGCGCCCTACGCGGACCAGTTCGTTGTGGCCTACGAGACACAGCTTGCTCAGGAGACCTCCCTCGAACTGACCTGGATCACCAAAAATACCGAGATGCTCATCGAAGACACCTGCATCGGCAACGAGTGGGTGTGGGGGGCGGCGCCGTTCCCGTCACTGGACGACCCCGACACCTGGACCCGGGGAGGGGACTGCAGCTCGATGGTTCTGGCCAATATCCCCGGCCTCGAGCGCCGTTACACGGCCTACGTTGCCAGGCTGGAGAGCCGCACGAACCGTTCTCACCTGCTGGCCAGCTACACCTGGTCCGACTCACGCAGCAACACCGTTGCAGGGCCCATGTGGTACATGTTTGACAACGTCGATTACTTTCCGGTGGGATTTTACAATCACGACGGGTTCTCACCCGAGCACCGGCGCCACCGCCTCAAGCTCAACGGCTACCTGCTCCTGCCGCAGGGATGGTCGGTGGCTGCCGATGCCTTCTTCGCCTCGGAGGGTCACCAGACCGTATGGGCAGACTGCGGTGACCTCGTAACGGCCCTGCGCAACCCCAACGGTCGGGCTCAGCTCGAGGACCTGGGGATCGAACCCGAAGTGATCGACTACTGTTATTCTGGGGGCCTTCTCGGCGACCAGCAGATCGTCCTCACGCCGCGCGGTGATTTTCAAACCAAGTCCACCTGGCAGGTGGGCGTGCAAGCGGCCAGGACCTTCCAGATAGGTGGCGCGGATCTGACGGCGATCCTCAGCGTGCACAACCTCTTCAACCGTGAGCTGGACCTCACCTTCAACTCGCAGGCTTCATTGCAGGATACCGATGAAGACGACAGGCCGCTCATCGACGACGAAGGTTTGCCGGTGTATGTGCCGATCGGTGAGCCCCTGACCTATCACCTGCCGAGACGGTACGAGATCGGGTTGCGCCTCGAATTTTGAAGTACGAATATGGCTCAATCGGGTCGAGTGGTCCGCTGGTCCTGTTTTCAAGGAAGCCATCGAACACGTAGATCTTGCCATTCACCACGGCAGCGGTGGCCATGGCCTGCGGCGTTGGACGGCGGTTGTTGATGTGCATACATTGACCCGGTTTACAATCTCGGTTGGGAGACGGCCAGAATCTTTGGGATTTTCCCTGGGATCGGGTCGGCTATTCGACCGAACCACCCGTCATATCCCAGAGCAGGCCCTTGGCCTCAAGAAGCGGCAAGGTGTCGGTGCCCTTGCTGAATCGAGAAACGATAGGCTGGAGCAGCGCTCGGGCCTCCTCGATCCTGTTCTGGTCCCTCCATAGTCCGGCAAGCCTGGTGGCGGCACGAAGCTCGGTGTACCTGGTCCCCTGGACCTTGGCGACCTCAATCGTCTGGAGGAGGCCGGCCTCGGCCTTTGCGATGTCCTCCATTCCCCCAACGAGACCGGCGGCGCGGTCGCCGGCGGTTCTCGATTCTCGCAGACCCAGGGCGATCGGCTCAGTGACCACGTCTGCGATCAACCTGTAGCCCTTGGTATGGATTGTTTCGATGAATTTGCAGTACTTGGAGTCGTCGCAGAGAGCGCTTCGCAGTTGGGCAATGATTCCGGTCAGGCTCCCGTGGGCCACCGCTTCCGCCTGCCAGACGTGGTCAATCAGATCTTGCTTGGACACCAACTCGTCAGCACGACCGGCAAGGTAGACCAGCACCTCCATCGCCCGTGGCTCCAGGTGAACGGTGTCGGCGCCGTTCGTGACCCGACTCAGGCTCGGATCCACGAGCCAGTCACCAAGCCGGAAGCGGTCGCTGCTCAAAGCCATGTCTCTTCTCTTGGATTGTTTCCAAGGAAAGTATACCCCAAGCATTTGAAAAGGACCCAGACATTCTCCGTAACAAACACACTGTCGGTAGCGTGCCGGGGCCGGGCCGGCGCCCTCGACCCTACTCCCCCGGAGCCGTCCACCGGTCAATCCACTCCAGCACGATGTCGTGCCACTGGATTGAGTTCAGGGGTTTGAGCACCCAGTGATTTTCGTCGGGGTAGTAGAGCAGTCGGGAGGGCACGCCCATTCGTTGGAGGGCATTGAACATCGCCAGGCCTTGGGTGTCGACGACGCGATAGTCCAGGGCGCCGTGGATGACCAATTCGGGAGTCTTGAAGTCGGCGACGTGGTTGACCGGTGAGTGTTTGCGGTAGCCCTCGGGATTTTCCCACGGGGTGCCGCCGTGCTCCCACTCGGGAAACCACAGCTCTTCGGTGTCGAAGTAGGCCATGTACTCGTCGAGGTTGCCGTCGTGGCAGACCAGGGCGGCAAAACGGTCTGTCTGGCCCTGAATCCAGTTGACCATGTAGCCGCCGTAGCTGGCCCCCAGGGCCGCCATGCGATCAGAGTCGATCCAGGGATTTTTCGCCAAGACATCGTCGAGACCCTTCATCAGATCCTCGTAGGGGGCACCGCCCCAGTCGCCCCGGATAGCGTCGGTGAAGGCCTGGCCGTAGCCGGTCGAACCGTGGAAGTCGATCATCACCATCGCGTAGCCATGAGCAGCATAGATTTGCGGGTTCCAGCGGTAGTGCCAGTGGTCATCGAAGCTGCCCTGGGGTCCTCCGTGGATCAGGAAGGCCAGGGGGTATTTCTTGCCCGCCTCGAAACCGACCGGATGGATCAGGTAGCCCCAGACCTCGTCGCCGTGTGCACCGACGAACGAGAACTGCTCGTACTCGCCGAACTCAAGCTCCGAGAGACGCTCGTCGTTGAAATGCGTAATTTGCAGAGCGTCTCCTCCGTCGGCCGGGCGTACGAAGATTTCTCTCGGAGTCGTCAGGCTGTCTCGGGAAAAGAGCAACCGGCCGTCGGCCAGCGGATGGGGGCCCGAGTTTGTGGACCTGGTCAACAGCGCCTGGACGTGGCCGGTTGAGGGATTGATCT
>JAUXDC010000044.1 GCA_030618605.1 Holophagae bacterium
TGATCGAGGAGTTGGACCGGGCGATACAATTCCCTGGGCTCACCAACGCGTGGACCATGCCCATCAAGACCCGCATCGACATGCTGTCGACCGGCATCAAGACCCCGGTGGGCATCAAGGTCGCGGGGCCCGATCTCGTGGAGCTTGAGCGTATTTCCAAGGAGGTCGAGGCCGCGGTCAAACCTCTCCAGGGCACACTTTCCGCCTATGCCGAGAGGGTCATGGGTGGAACGTACCTGGACATCGAGATCAAGCGAGAGGCTTCGGCCCGCCACGGGCTGACCGTGGGCGACGTGCAGGACATTATCTCGTCGGCAATCGGCGGCATGAACGTCGCCTACACCGTCGAGGGACTCGAGCGCTACCCAATCAACGTGCGCTACCCGCGTGAGCTCCGAGACAATATGTCGGCTCTGGCCGATGTGGTGGTGCCGACGCCAGGTGGTGCGCAGGTCCCGCTCAATCAACTGGCCACCCTGCACATCCGGCAGGGACCGCCGATGATCAAGACCGAGAACGCTCGCCCCAACGCGTGGGTGTACGTAGATCTCCGTGGTATCGACGTCGGCACCTGGATCAAAAACGCCAAGGTGGCGGTTACCGAGAACGTTGATGTTCCGGCCGGCTACACGATCTTCTGGTCGGGCCAGTTCGAATATATGGAACGGGCCAGGAAGCGGCTGCTCGTCATCGTGCCGATCACCCTGTTCCTGATCTTTCTCATCCTCTATATCAACACCAAGTCGATCACCAAGACGTTCATTGTGCTGCTGGCGGTGCCGTTTTCAATGGTCGGTGCAATCTGGCTGATGTATTTCCTCGGCTACAACTGGTCGATCGCCGTCTGGGTAGGTCTCATTGCCTTGGCCGGGCTCGATGCCGAGACCGGGGTCGTCATGCTGCTCTACCTGGACATCGCGTACGAGCGTTGGAAATCCGAGGGCCGGATGGTCGATATCGGTGATCTCGCCGCCGCGGTCCATCACGGGGCGGTCCAGCGCATCAGGCCCAAGGCGATGACCGTGACGACGACCTTCATCGCGCTGCTTCCCATCCTCTGGGCCACCGGCACCGGCTCGGACGTCATGCGTCGAATTGCCGCGCCGATGGTTGGGGGCATCATCAGCTCGTTCATCGGTGAGCTCGTTGTCTACCCCGCCCTCTATTTTATCTGGAGGTCAATGAGTCTGAAGTCATCGCCGCTGTTCGGCGGCGAAACAGAAACCGTTGCCCAATAAGGAGGTTCTTGTGAAAAAGATAATGCTGATCTGTGTTTTTGGATTGTTGGCCGGCACCGTTGCGTGGGCCGGCCAACCGTCATCGTTTGAGGTGGTGCTGGAGCACTACGAGCCGATACGGTTGGCCTTGCTCGCAGACTCGATGGAGGGTGTGTCGACCAACGGCACGGCGATTGCGAAAGAGTTGCGGCATCTGCAAGCGGAGTTTTCCGACCAGCGGGTCGGTGCATCCGGTGAGGTTGCCGAGACCGTTCAGGAGCACCTCCCCGCCATGATTGCTGCGGCAGATGCCATGGCGAAGGCGACGTCGCTGGAGCCGGCTCGCAGCGCGTTTTACAATTTATCGAAACCCCTCGTCAGGTGGCGCGAAGGCGTGGCCGAAGGGGAACGGCCATCGGTCGCCTATTGTCCGATGTACAAGAGATCGTGGTTGCAGCCGGGAACGGAGATCGGCAATCCCTACGGCGGAATGCCTGGGTGCGGGCGGATTGTATCGAATTGACGCCGAATCACGCCAGGCACGCCGCGGTCCTGGCCGCTGTTTTTCATCCCCAGCCTTCGGGGGCGCTTCGCGACCCCGCTCGGTGCATTTTCCTCAAGGGCATCATTTCAGAAATCGGGAGAGCATCGCCCTTGAGGGAAATGACCTCGGCGGCCTTCGGCGTTGGCCGAGATTCGATTGCTGACGCGCTCGCCGAGCGTTGCCCGGTCAGGCATTCTTCGCAACGTCACCGTTTTCGTGGGGTTTGCCTGGTGAAGAAGGCCTGACCCGGCACTCGCCGATTTGAGGGTTTGGGCGCTCTCGGGTTTGCACACCGACACCTGTCTCAGACGCTGATCGACGCGGTCAGGCTAGAATGCCTCATGCGAATTGCGTGGGTGTTTCTTCTGTGTTTGTCGGTGGGGAGTGCCACCTTTGGTTCGACTCCATGTCTACCGTGTGTCGGCTTGATGGTCGAGGATGGCGCCCAGGCGGTCTCAGCAATTAGGCTGATCCACTCCTTGGGTGAGGATGAGACCCTTTTTGTCGCCTGGAATGTGCCGTTGGACGGGACGTTCGAGCCTGGAGTCGTCGCTCAGGTCGAGGCCTCAGGCGCCACACCGTGGCTGGTCGTTTCGTTCGAGACCGAGTGGCCCCCGGCCGATCATGATGATCAACTGGCGTCGGAGTTGGCGGCTCTTGCCGAAATCGCCCGGGAGGTTGGGCCGGGAACCCGTTTTCAGGTCGAGTGGCCGGGTGGCCTTGGATCGGAAGCGTGGATTGAAGAGTATGCCTATGTGCTGAAGAGGGCATCGGTCGCGATCCAGGGGGCAAATCCTCAAGCCCGTGTCTATTTGAAGGCCTCGGCCGATCGGCCGGATGATCTCCGCGCACTGGTTTCGGCGGATGCCGGCGCCTATGTTCAGGGAGTGGCTCTGGAACCGGCGGCGGAGATGGTGCCGGCGTTGGCGGTCCTCAGTGAACTCCTGCCGGGGTATCCCGTGGCTATCAACGCCGCGGCCGCTCCCGATGAGCCGGGCGATGTTGCCGTTGAAGCGGCCCGCAACGCTGCTTCCGGCGCCGGGACGACACTCTTCGACCTCACGGCGACAAGGATCGATTCGCATTCGATGGCTTCGTTGTTGTGGATCGCCCGGGAGTTCAGCGGTGATTTGACGCCGGATTTCACGGCTCAAAGTGGGCCCAACTTCTGGGCCTTTGTGCGGGCTGACGATCTCGGGCTGCGGGTCGTTGTTGATCCCGGCGACCAAGGAACAACGCTGGTGTTCTCCGACAAGAGTCTGGCCGATCCCCAGGTTGTCGGCATCGACGGTGTGACGAGATTTCTTCCCTGGCGTAGGACCACGGAGGTTACGGAGGTTGATGTTCCCGCGGGAGGGGCGACTGTCGTGCGGATCGGACGCCTCGCCGCGATAGATCTTGGCGGATTTGCAGAAGCTGTTGACGTCGCGGGCACTCGGCAGATGCCGGTCGAGGAGATTCTCCAACGCCTTCAGGCCTTCGAGGATGATCAGAAGCGGCGGCTTCTGAACTACGAGGCAACCTACACACAGCACCTGCGCTATCGGCCGAACGGTCGCATGGAGCCGATCGAGGTCACGTTTGCGGGACCATTCTTCTTCCGGCAGGGACAAGGATTCGATTGGGTGTGGAAGGACTTCAAGGTCGCCGGTGTCGCCTGGAAGGGTCGCATCCCGGAACTGCCCCTGATCCAGCCGGCCAAGGCTGCAGCCATGCCGATGGAAATCCACCTCGACCGCCGTTACGATTACCGCCTTCGGGGAACGGCCGTCGTTCAGGACCGTGATTGCTGGGTCGTTGATTTTGAACCGGCCGAGTCTGAGGACGAGGCCGGCTTGTGGAAGGGCACGGTCTGGGTTGACCGCAAGGTCTTTGCGCGCGTCAAGACCCGGGCCTTGCAGTTGGGGCTGTCTGGGGAGGTCCTGTCCAACGAGGAGACTGCGTTCTTTGAACCGGTCGATGCAGCCGGGCAGGTCGTCGGCTGGGCCGAGCGCGGACTTGTTCTTCCGACCCGGGTCGTCGGGCAGGAACTGCAGTCAATCCTCAATGCGACCGTCCAGGTGGTTAAGGAGAGCGCCCTGAGCGGTATCACGATCAACCGGGAGGGTTTCGACCAGAGACTGGCAGCGGCCCATGCCGGCGACTCGACGATGGTCCGGGAGACCCCCGAAGGCATGAGATATCTGGACCGCGAGGATGACGGCACCCGGACGGTGCAGGAGGGCTTTGACGAGGACCGTGTTTTTGGCCTCGCCGGGACCTACTACGACGCATCCTTCGACTACCCCTTACCCCTGATCGGCATTAACTACTTCTCCAACGATGTAGCCGGTACCGGCGCCCAGGCCAATGTCTTCTTCGCAGGCATTTTCGTCAACGCCAACATTGCGGATCCTTCCTTCTTCGGCTCCCGCTGGGACGCAGGCGCCCGATTGGGCGGGGTTGCAATTGCCGGAGAGCAGGACCTTTATCGGAGTGGAGTCGAAGTTGAGGGTGAGACCATCGAAAGCCGGGGTGGGGGATTGGATCTTTTCCTCGGCCATCCATTGGGGAGTTTCGGCAAGATCGACTTCACCTACGCCCTGGACTACGATTCTTTCGGCCGCGCGGACGACACTGCGGAGGACTTCGTAGTGCCGGAGAGCACATTCACCCACTCGCTGGGGATCGAGCTGACCTACTCGCGGGCCGGCTACCGCCTCAGTGCCGAGACTTTTGCTTTCGAGCGCTCGGATTGGGGCCCGTGGGGTCTGCCGGGGAGTGGGGACTATGACCCGGCCCACAAGGACTACATGCGCTGGCGCATCGGATTGACCAAGTCATGGTGGGTCTCCGGCTACACCAAGTTGGGTCTGCGCTTGGAACATCTCGATGGTCAGGACCTCGACCGTTTTTCGAAATTCGGCTTCGACACCTTTGGTGATTCACGGATTGCGGGCTATCAGCGAGGTCTTATCACCGCCGAGAGCGCCAACGCCATCCACCTCAGCTATGGTTTCAATCTGGCGGAACTCCTGAGGCTCGAGCTTCGCGGAGACGCCGCATGGGCGACCGATGAGGCCACGGGTCTGGACAACGAGCTCCTGGCAGGCCTGAGCCTCAACGGGACGCTTGTGGGGCCCTGGCAGACCGTGGTCAACTTCGACATCGGTGTGCCCATCGAGGGGCCGGCCGAGGATTTCACCGTTCGGTTGGTGTTTTTGAAGTTGTTCTGAGCTTTGGGCGCTGTCCTAAGCTACTGTCCGTAACTCCAGAGGCTGTAGTCGCCGGTTTCGAAACCGTCGGCGAAGAGTTCACTGATGCCCTCGCAGGGCGCCGAGCCCTCGATGCGGACGTCGTCGATGTTCCAACCGGCAAAGTTCCACGAACTGTCGGTTGAGCCGTAGGTCCACTGGATACGCACGTCGATGTGACCCGCCGCGGCCGCCGTGATGTCAATGGCGTGTTGGGACCACGCGGACTCGTCGATCGTCGTCGAGTCGTTTTCCCAGAGGGTGGTCCACGCGCCACCATCGACCGAAAGCCGGACGCGGGCGTTGTCATAGTTGTTGCGTTCGACGCCCAGCCACCGCCAGTAGCTCAGCTGCACCGTGGTTGCCTGACTGAGATCAATCGACGGGGTCGTCAGGGTCAGCTCATTGTCACCGGCGTTTGCCGGGGCATCGCCATCGAGGTTGATGCCGTAAACATTTTCACCGGTATGGCCGGAAGTCGGGTCAGGTCCACCGTAGGAGTCCTGTCCCTGTCCTGTCGGTTGTCCGAAGGCCCAGCCCTCGGCTGCCGTGAAACTGCCGTTGTCGATGACCCATAGGGGATCTGTGTCCATCGTCTCCTCGAAATAGACGGCCCATCCCAGGGTTTCTGCCGAGTACCAGGCACCACCGTTGGTGTCGAGGGTCGTATTGCCGACGGCGTCGGTCGAGCCGACCTCGAAGAAGATCCGGGTGCAGGAGTTGAGGCCCTCGATCGTCACTGTGTGATCACCCTGGATGAGGGTGGTATCGGAGATGACATTGGTTGGGGGCGTCGTCGTGCCCCACCGAACCAGGGTCGTTCCTGGTTCATCGGTGAAGAAGCTGATCGTCAGGCTCTCATGATCGGCGTTGGTCTGAACCGCTCCGATGCCCGGAGCCAGACAGTCGATCGTCGCTGTCGCCGTCTTGGTCTGGGGGCCTGTGCCGGTGTCGGTGTCGGAGTAGGTCACGGTCAGGGTGTCACCATCTGCGACGACGATATCGGTCCCAAGGATGACAGTGCCTTCATAGAAATTGGTGTCGGCGCCGGTTTCGGTCAGTGTGACGGTAATGGGTGAGCCGCCTGCCGAAACGTCAACAGACAGCGAGTCAACCGTCAGCACTGTTGCTCCGGGAACATTGGCGTCCGCGACGCGAATTCCGGCGGTCGAAGAACAGGCGTAGACGGTACCGTCCAAATTGACGCGCCCGTCGTCCTGGGCGGCCAGTTCAAAGGATTGCGGCACCAGGTTATGGCCGTGGATGTGGCAGTGGGTCGGTTCGCCGGTCACCGAAGCCAGGACAGTGCCAGCCCCGTCGATCAGGCCTGATCCGACCGAGGTGACGGCGACTCCGTCAGTGGTGTAGAAATTGACGATTGCCCCACCGGCCTTGGTCAGGGGCATTCCGCCGACGATGACGGTCAAGGTCGCAATATCTCCGGCAACGTTGAAATTTTCCGGGAGGTCAATCGCCGAGGGCTCGACTGTTCTCGGCCAGAGAACAGCCGATCCGAAGAGTGTGCTTTGCTCCATGAACAGGGTGCCCTCGGAGCTGTCGTTGTCACCCCAAATATCCATGCAGGCGATCTTGCCGGCGATATGTTGCGCGCCGGCGGTGAAGTCGGTTTCCTGCCGGATGGCGTCGACGACGCCTCTTTGGGCGTCACAAGGCGGCACCCAGCTCTCGTTGGTCGTCGCTCCCTCGAAGCTGACGGCCCCGCCGCCTTCGCGGCGAAGCCAGCTCTCGGCGAAGCACTCGTCGGTGCTGTGAAAGGCACCGTTAACGCAGGCGACGGACCAGATCACGGGGAGCATCTCGCCGTTGATCAGCGAGTGGACGTTGGTGACTGAAAATCCCGAGGTCGACCAGGAGGTAACGCTGCCGTGGCCGATATAGAGGCCGAGGCTCGTACCGTTCTCAATCGATGTCTTGACCTGGGTCGTTGAGGGAGAGCCGTAGAGCTCGTCAAATTCCGAGTAGGTGTATGCAGGGTCGAGCAGATCGTTCTTGAGGAAGTCCATTCGCTCCCAGTCGGCGTATGAGGGCGTTCCACCCGTGTCGTTTCCAGCGACTCCAAAGGCTGTGGAATACCAGGTTGCTGCCCCTCCGCTATCCGGCTGCTGTTCGTAGTGGAGGATCTTGTCGACCTGGATGGTGACGTCCGCTCCGTTTTGTGCAGAGATTCGTGAGATTGAGGCATCCGGGCGGTTATCCGAGCCCTCGAGCTTGGTGTAGCAGGGGTCGCATTTGGCGTACCCGTTGCTGCTGGTGTTGACGCCGATAAAGTTTGGAATCTGCTGATAATCGCCGACCAGGATGATCCAGGTGAGGCCCTCGGGTGCGTCATACAAGCCCTGGATGTAGGTCATGATTTCGGTGGCCGACGGGGTTGGGGCCACGGATGACAGGGATGTCAACAGCGTCGGGTATCCGACCAGGGTCTCCCATGCGGCCAGTGGCTGGACCTCATCGACAAAATCATCGTAGGCCAGGATCAGGAGACGACCGGCTTCAGCCGAAAGGGTGTCGCGGCCGCCGGCGGCGTTGACCGCTCCCCGCATGCTGCCGAAGAGTGCCGTCGGCGCCCGATCGGGACCGATACGCGGGTTCAGCGCCTGATCGATCGAAACGATCTCAAAGGTCGCCTCCTCAATCACGGTCAGGGTGTTGGTGGTCGCGTTCCACGAGGCGACCGGTACGCGGAAGGCCTGGGAACGCCACGGTCCGGCAATCGCCGGTGTATCGACCCAGACGTCCACACTGGGAAAATCTTTCACGCCGGCATAGACCTCAGTTTCGAAGACCCACGGGACGCTGTCCGGATCGGTCGATCGGTCGAAGTGCCCCTTTGAGGGGGCGATGCCGACAAAATCATGTGCCCCAAGGTCGATTTCGGTGGTGACGACTCCGGTCAGACGGAGGTTGATCCCGTCTGTTCGCCCCAGGAGGTACTGGCTCTCGAGAAACGGCAGGGAAGGGAGGCCCCGTTCCATCAGGTTGGATCCCTCAGGCACCCTGGGCGCCGCCCATCGCTGTCCGTCGATTTCGATTGAGTCCAGCCGAATCTCGGAAACTGTGATTTGGATCACATTATCGCCGCGGTCACTCTGCCCCATGACAACACCGGTTTGTGAAGGCCCCAGTTTGATGATCTCGGAAGCGGACGCCGAAAAGGGTATGAGCATTGCGAAAACGGCGATAGCTAATGTGGACATTCGAGGCATTGGAGATCTCCAGGTTTTTTCGTGTGACCACCAGTGGCCACGAAGGTCCAGAATCTACTCCATGTGGGCAGAAAAGGCAATGAAATTGAGAAGGAGTCTCGACAATAAGAGTTTTTGGTCTCCAGATACAAAGATTGTCGTCTTTGTGCAGGTTTTTGTCGTGGCCCTGTATGGCCTATTGAAGGGCCGGGTCCTATCTTTGAGATGAGATTAAACGGTGTGTGACGGCTGGAATCGTTGCTCACACAACAAAGGAGGCAAGCATGAGAAGGCTGATGGTTTTTGTTTTGGTTGCTGCAGCCGGTCTGGCGGGGGCGGCGCCGCTTTGGGCCGCGGGGCACACCGCACCCATGGTGATTCCGGCGGCGGCCCTCCATAACGACGGGGAGAATCCCAACGGGTTCTATTTTAATCAGAATGGATATCTCGAGGGAGATGGGACCGCGGTGAAGATGTTCGCCGCAGCCTATCTTCCGCAGGGCGCCACGGTCGAAAGCCTGACCCTGTATGCGGTCGACGGCACTGATGCCTGTACCGTGCCCTCGGTCAATGCCTGGCTGTTTCGGGTCCCGATTGACGAGGCCGAACTGAGCCAGATGGTGGGGGTGGCGACCGACGGTGCATCGTCGGGGATTCAAGAACCCACCAGTTCAAGCATCACCGATGGGGTCATCGACAATCTTTTCTACCGCTATTTCGTTCGGGTCGACTTCTGCGCCGCGACTCATAAAGTCCTGGCGGTCGTCATCGACTATTCGGAGTAACCATGAAATATTCAATGCAATCAATCGTAATTGTCGTCTGTGTCCTGGCGTTGGGAACGGTCGGTATCTGCCAGATCACGAGCGCCTCGGAGGGAGTCCCGTTCGAAGGAGAGCAGGCCAAGAATTTTGGAGGTTCGTCACCGTTGGTTATTCCGGCGGCCGCATTTTCGACGAAGGGCAACAATGCCGGGAGTCACAACTTCATCTGGTTCGCGGGATTCGTCAAGGGGACCGCATTGTCGGGTGGCTGCATTCAGGCGCCCGTCTACCTGCCTCGCTGGGCCCGGGTTTATCAGATGTGGACATCCTTTATCGATGCCGACGGATCGAACGACGCAATCGTGACGTTGACTCGAAGGGCACATGCGGACCTTGGTGATATCGACCAAATGGGTTGGCTCACTACTTCGGGAAGCGACACCGGGATTACTTCGTTTTCCGATGTGTCTATCACCGAACCGCTGGTCATGCTGCATGACTATTCCTACTACGTCACTACCTGTCTGGCCTCGGAAAATCTCAAGCTGTATTCGGTCAGGCTCTATTTCACAGAGGAAACGATCTTCGTTGACGCCTTTGAACGTGGAGATACCTCGGGATGGTCGGTGGTGTCGCCATGAGCAGTCTCTGTGGTACCAGGAGGATTCAAACAATGACACGTCACCAACTCCCCCGAATCGGCGCCACCCTATGCCTGGCGGCCTTCTTTTTGGCCTTCTCCGGCACAGGCTGGTCAATTGAACCCCCGATCCTCTCCGACTCGGCCGTCACGATGACCCAGGGAGAGTACGAAACGATGGCGATGGACTTCGGCAAATCGTACGTTTCGCCACTGAACGTTCCCGCCTCGGCTTTCCGCAGCGACGGCGTCAACCCCGACCAATTACGGACCTCGACGCATTACGATGAGCTCCACGGAATGGGTGTGGAGAACGCGATTGCGGTGGCGCCCGTGTATCTGCCGCAGGGTGCGAACGTGTCGATGGTTGGGGTCCAGGTATTTGATGGTGTCGGTACGACCGGGCCGTGCGGTGATGATCCCTTGCAGCGGGATGTGTGGGTCCAACTTCTCCGAGTCAACAATTACACTGGAGAATATTTCACAATGGCGAGCTTTTCCACCACTGGATTAGACCCGGACTACCAGTACTTCGTGGAAATGTCGGTGGATTATCCGCTGGTCTTCTATCCAGACTATTCATATTATGCAGTGACCAAGGTATGCCACTCGGCCCACGCCTTTTGTGCGATGCAGATTTTCTATACGGTGGATTAGCGTATGCTCGGTGCCTCAACGGAGGTGCCTTCTGATGAAACGAACGATCATCAAAACCGAGAATGCGCCCGCAGCGGTCGGGCCATATTCACAGGCGGTACGGATTGGTGACCTGGTCTACACAGCCGGACAGATTCCACTGGACCCCGCTACGGGGGAGATGGTCTCCGGCGCTATCGAGGTCCAGACCCGTCAGGTGCTGAACAATATGTCGGCGGTCCTCATTGCTGCCGGGTCCGGGTTGGACAGCGTCGTCAAGATGACGGTCTTTATGACCGATCTGGGGCAGTTTGCCCAGATGAATGCCGTTTACGCCGAGTTTTTTCCCGGCGAACCGCCGGCCCGCTCTGCGGTCGAAGTCTCCGCGTTGCCCCTGGGCGCCGATATCGAGATGGAAGCGGTGGCGGTCAGGGACTAATCAAGCCCGGAGAGCACGTCGAGGAACCCGATACGTTCAAAAGCCTCAGCGAAGTGTTCTTTGACGAAGGCGTGATAGTCCTCTTCTCGGCCCTCCCCGGGAATGAACTCCCGATCATCGTTGTCCAGAATCTTCTTGACGAAGAGAAGTCGACTCTCTTTTGGAGCTCTGGCTTCGAGTTCGAAGATCAGTTTCCATTCTGTGGTTTCCACCGCAAAGACGTAGGGCGTGTTCTGGAGACCCGCAGCTGCGGCGACAGCGAAATCCAGGTAAGGACCAGAGGTCAGCAGGGATTTTCCGTCACTGGCCAAAGGAATCTCAGGCTCCAGACCGCAAAGGTCCATCAGGGTTGCCATGATGTCCATCTCGGAGGCAACGATCTCGAGGTGCTCGTGACCACGACCCGGGATGTGCATGAAAAGGGGAACGCGAAGATCTTCGTTGAAGAGTGTTCTGCCGTGCATCATGAAGCCGTGCTCCATGAATTGTTGTCCATGGTCTCCGACCACGACGATGACCGATTGCTCGAAGAGTCCTTCTCGCTTCAGGGCGTCAATGAACTGACCGAAGAGATCGTCCGTGAACCGAAGAGAGTTCAGATACCGGTTGAAAATCATCTCCTTGTCATTGAGTGCCAGGTTCCGTGCCTCGTTGAGGGGAAGCCCTCCGAGGGGTTCTCCGGCGTACGGGTGAAGTTCGTTCTCCAGGCCTTCAGGCCACCGGTAGGGATAGTGTGTTGAATCCCAAAAAACGAGATTCATCGATTTCTCCGACGGGTCCTGATCGATACTCATCCTGATCAACTCGTCGGTGATCCGTTGGTCTTGATTGGGTGGAGGGATGTCCGGGTGGTCACTGATGAATTCAAACAGGGTCTTGGATTTCCCAAACATTATGGACAGGCCGTAGAGGTAACGAAGGTCTTTGGCGGTGTGTACGTTGATGGTGTAGCCGGCGTTCTTCAGCATCAGGAGGGGGGCAGACCCCAGGTTGTCCGGCAGGTCCCGATGCGTTTCCCAAAATAACGGGTATTGCGAATTGACAATCGAGTACCAGCCATAGTGCGTAGCGTTGCCGTTGGCGATGCCCTTGTCGAATGTCAGGACCTGCTCGCGGAAGGCGAAGATGTTCGGTGTCAGTTCGGCATTGATGACGTCATCTCGAATGGATTCGAGGATGACCAGAAAGATCTGGCGGGGTGCATCCTGGGCTGTCTCCAGTTCGGTGTCGAATGCGACCAGGTCCTTTCTGAAAAATGGGTCCACATTGACCTGGAAGACCAATGCATAGTCGGCTGCGGGTCTGAATTTCAGATACAGCGGGAGATCCTTCTGTTCGCGAGCGACGAATCTCTCAGATTTGAAATGGATGCCGAGGAACTGCTCGGAAATGATCAACAGCAGGAGAATGAGAGTCACGCCCAACCAGTGAGCCCCGGAAAGGGCAAAACGGAATTTTTGGGCAATCGAGGCGCCGATCCTTGAAACCAGGAAAGACCCGATGAAAAATGAAATCAGAGCCGCCTGATAAAAGACCAACTCACCGGTTTCCAACTTGGTGAAAGCAAGGTTGCGGTAGAAGTTCTTGATGCCACCGACAAAGAGCATCTGAACCCCGTGAACAATGTGCATTCCGTTGAGCTGATACAGCATGGCGTCGGCGAAATAGAGACCGGCGCCGATCAGTACGAGTCCCCAGATCAGGGCCGACGATCGAACTCCCCTGTGGATGAGAGGGGTGGCCAACGCAAGAAAACAACACGCGAAAAAGAGAAATTGGGATTGCGCGGACATGAAGGCGAGAATTGAGGCCAGGGAAAAGACCGGATAGATGGATTTGAGGAAAATGAAATTGGCGTATGTTGCAATGCCGAGCAGGAGGATCCCGGTGACCCAGTTCACGGGCCTTTTCGCTAAGAAAGCCGAGAGTGCTCTAATGGAAAATTCTCCCAACGATCGGTCGAGTCGAGCCGAGAGGTCGGCACGCTTCTCTTCAAAGGCCCTCATCCTTTCGACGAGTACCAACCACAACACCAAGCCGATTCTCAAGGCAATCGTGCCGACCAGGGTGGCCAACAGGAACGACCGGAGAAGGAAGCGAAAATCGGGTTTGAGATAATCCTGCAGCGTGTCCGATATTTGAATGAAAGGATCATTTCCGGCACTCTCGACCAGAATGCCATTGTCGCTTACCGAAAATTCCTCGATGCTGTTGAGAATTCGCATCGAGGTCGAAAACTGTTGCTCCAGATCAAGGTCAAACCACCTGTAAGTGTGAAATCGAATGCGTTTGATCAGGACCGTGCCTTCATCCCACATCGGATCAAAACGGAGCTTTTGCATGTCCGGGCCACAGGGAAGAACCGTCGAAAAGAGATAGGTGTTCTGATCGACCTGGGTGGTCTGATCGATAGGGAACTCCACCTTAAATTCCCCGCTGTAGAACGTGGATTCATCGTTCTTGCAGAAAAGTGCGGCGACGGTCTTCTTGCCCTCGAGTAACTCCATCGCTATCTCGACCTCAAGTGGGGAGACCTGATTGGCGTTCCACATGACGTAGAGAAGTGCCGGGATCATCGCAAGGAAAACCGTTAGGCGGAGCTTCTTGAAATGCTCAACCAATAGATGATGCCAACTCAACTGCCTCTCTCCCCTTCCGCTCGTCCCCGGTCTGGATTCCGATGCTGTTGGAATACTGACCTGATGCCGATCGCCAATATAGCTGAATCCCGACAATCGTGGTCTGGAAAGGTCAGGCGCTCCCCGAATTTTGGAACAATCCGGAATATTGAATTTCCGAAAGGAAATTCTTGTGATAGATTTCACGTTGTCGGACTGAGTTCGGCTCAAAGTCATAAATCCCGTTGACGGGTACGGGTCGAGGAGTGGTAATGGCGAATATCGAGGCATTTAGGGCTTTTCGCCCGCGAGTGGACGTTGCGGCCAAGGTGGCAAGCCCGCCATACGACGTATTGAACTCCGCCGAGGCGCGGGTGATGGCCGAAGGGAATCCGATCTCCTTCCTGCATGTCAACAAGCCGGAGATCGATCTTCCGGAAGATATCGACCCCTACGACCCTGCGGTCTACGCCAAGGGTGCGGAGAATCTCAAGCGCCTTGTCGGAGACGGAGTCCTGATTCGCGAAAAACAACCGGCGCTCTATCTCTACCGGCAGATCATGGGCGGGCACAGCCAGATTGGTCTGGTTGCGGGCGCTTCGGTCGATGAGTATGAAAACGATCTGATCAAGAAGCACGAGTTCACCCGGCCCAAGAAGGAAGACGATCGGACCCGGCACGTGGATGCCCTCGACGCCAACACCGGTCCGGTCTTTCTGACCTACCGGGCGCGTCCGGAGATCGACGAACTGGTCGAAAGGCTGACGGCGGTTGAAGCTGACTACGACTTCACCGCACCCGACGGCATTCGGCATACGCTGTGGATCGTGTCGAATGACGCCGATGTCGGGGCGCTGGTCTCTGCTTTCGAGGCTGTTCCGGAGCTCTACGTCGCAGACGGACACCATCGGTCGGCGGCGGGCACCCGGATCCGGACCTTGCGTCGCGATGCCAATCCGAACCACGCGGGAGACGAGCCCTACAACTACTTCCTGTCGGTGATCTTCCCGGACGACCAGATGCTGATTATGGATTACAACCGGGTTGTCAGGGACCTCAACGGGCTCGACGAGGCTCAGTTCCTGGCCGCGGTCGGGGACCGTTTCGAAGTCTTGCCCGGTGAGATGAAACGTCCGGAAGGTGCGAAGAGCTACGCGATGTACCTCGGCGGCCGATGGTATCGGCTGGTGGCGAAAGACGGGACCTTCCCCGCGAATGACCCCGTTCGGCGGCTCGACGTCGCCATCCTGCAGGAAAACCTGCTGGCCCCGGTGTTGGCTATAGGTGATCCCCGCGCCGATGAGCGCATCGACTTTGTCGGTGGTATTCGGGGTATGGAGGAACTGGTTCGGTTGGTGGACGGGGGCGACTTTGCCGTGGCCTTCGCCCTGTATCCGACCTCGATTGACGATCTTTTTGCGGTGGCTGATGCCGGCGAGGTGATGCCGCCGAAGAGCACCTGGTTCGAGCCCAAATTGCGCTCGGGCCTGATTACCAGACCACTGAGTGAATGATTGAGTTTTAGACCGCCAGAGGAGGCACCATGAAGATTTTGATTTCCGACGCGTTCGACCCATCCCTGCCGGGCCGCCTCGAGGCCTTCGGTGAGGTCACCGAGGACAAGGACCGCCTGCCCGAAATGGACGTCGTTCTGATCCGGTCCAAGACCAAGTGTATGAGCGACTACATCGACCGGGCTAAGTCCCTTCGTTTGATCGTTCGGGGTGGCGTCGGTCTGGACAACGTCGACGTCGACTATGCCCGGTCCAAGGGCGTACAGGTATTTAATACGGCCTCGGCCTCGGCCGTTGCTGTGGCCGAGATTGCCTTCGCCCTGATGATCGCCGTCCCGACGCGTCTGGCCGAGGGCCACATCGGCATGATGGACAAACAGTGGTTGAAGAAACAACTCAAAAGGACCGAGTTGATGGGCAAGACCCTGGGCCTGATCGGGGCCGGCAACATCGGTACCGAGCTGGCCATGCGTGCACAGGCTTTCGGTATGAGGGTTCTGGCCTTCGATCCGGTATTGAAACAACACGAGTGTGCTGAACTGGTCGATAGAGACACGCTCTTCGCCCAATCCGACTACATCTCCCTGCACGTGCCGCTGATCGACTCGACCAGAGGGATGATCAACGCCGAGACCATCGCACAGATGAAAGACGGTGTCGTCGTCGTCAACACCGCCCGGGGCAAATGCGTTGTGGAAGAGGACATGGTCACAGCGCTTGAGAGCGGCAAAGTTCGGGCCTATGCGACCGACGTTTGGTACTCCGATCCGCCACCGGACGATTGCCCGCTGTTTGGTGCGCCCAACGTGATCATGACGCCCCATCTCGGTGCGTCGTCGAAGGAGAACATGCTCCGTATCGGCGATGTCGTGATCGATATTCTCACTGATTTTTCCGACCGCACTGCATGATTTCAAGGAGGCGATGATGTACAGAAGCTGGAATTTCTACGCTGGACCGGCGACCTTGCCGCTCGAAGCTCTCGAACAGGCCCGGGACGAGTTCCTTGACTGGGAAGGAACCGGGATGTCGGTGATGGAGATATCCCACCGATCCAAGCAGTACGACGCCGTCCACCACGAGGCGATGAGCCTCTTCAAGGAATTGCTGGGTCTGGACGAGGATTTTGAGGTCCTGTTCGTGCAGGGTGGCGCCTCGACGCAGTTTGCCATGCTGCCGCTCAATTTTCTGCCCCAGGGCGCGTCGGCGGACTATATCAACACCGGAACCTGGTCCGCCAAGGCGATGAAGGAAGCCAACATCCTGGGCTCCTGCCGGGAGGCCGGATCGTCCGAGTCCTCGGGGTTCACCAGGGTTCCGACCCAGGGCGAGCTGGATCTCGACCCCAATGCTGCCTATTTGCACGTGACCTCGAACAATACGATCAAGGGCACGCAGTTCCATCAGTTCCCGGATCCCGGACAGGTGCCCATGGTCGGTGATATGTCGTCGGACATTCTGTGGCGACCAATTAACGCCAATTCTTTTTCGATGATCTACGCCGGCGCCCAGAAGAATATCGGGCCCTCAGGCGTCGCCGTCGTGCTGGTGCGCCGCTCGTGGGTAGAGAAGGCGACCGTTGACCGTGTGCCGACGATGCTGCGCTACGCCACGCACCTGGACAAGGAGTCGCTCTACAACACGCCGCCGTCGTTCTCGATCTACATGGTCCGGAACGTTTTGCGGTGGGTCAAGGCCCAGGGTGGCCTAGTCGGCATGGAGGCTCGCAATCGCGCCAAGGGTGATTTGCTCTACAACTTGTTTGAGGAAATGCCGGATTTCTTCCGGAGCCCGGTCGAAAAGGCCAGCCGCTCCTATATGAACGTCGTCTTCCGACTGCCGTCCGAAGAGCTGGAGGCGAAATTTGTCGCCGACGCTACCGTCAACGGTATGTTCGGACTCAAGGGGCATCGCTCGGTCGGCGGTTGCAGGGCCTCGATCTACAACGCGATGGCGCCCGAGGGCGTGCAGGCCCTGGTCGATTTCATGAAGGAGTTCGCACGAGTCAACGGCTAGGGCGGCGCGCATCGTCCGGAGGGCGATCACGGCTTTGCGAAGCGGCCAGCGTGGGCAAAGGCTATCGTAGCCCCAAGTCTTAAACGGGTAGCTGTAGGGTGGGCCTTGGCCCACCAAAGGGACGTGACGGCTGACAGAGGGCTGTAAAACGAAGTCCGTCAGACGGTTTTGCCATCGCTGAATATTGGTGAAGGCTTCAGAAGGTGGGCCAAGGCCCACCCTACGGGGTGTCACTGAATAATCTTCCTACCGGCAGACAGTAAGGCATAGTTTGTGATCTGGAATCTTGAGCCCGAGAACCGGTCATTCCCCCGAGAAGAGCAGCCCGAGGAGTCGGTCGAGATCATCGCCGGTGATCAGGCCGTCGGGATCATCGCCGGTGGCATCGGTGAGGTCGGCGCCGGGTGCGCCCAATTCGGCGGCCCAGCTGTCGATGGCCAGTTGCCCATCTCCGTCTGAAAGCTCACGGATCAGGGCCTGGATGTCCGCGGCGTCGATCTGGCCCTGAGCGTCCATGTCGACGTTGCCCTCAGGGTTGCCCTGGCACTGTCCGATGTTGACGGTGTGGCCAAGGAATGCCCAACAGTTGGAGCCTTGCAGGAGGTGAGCCCAGTAGGAGGTTGGTTGGGCAACGACGATCGATCCTGAGGTTGATCCGGTACTCCAGACGAAGCCATCGGCGGTTGGGGCTGTCAGGCCGATCGGCGCGCCGTAGCACGAGCCGTTCTGGGTGATCGTCCCTGAAGGGGACCAGCAGTTGGAGACCGTGACCACGTGGATTGCCATGTCCTGGCCGGTATTGTTGGTGACCGTCAGCTCGACCTCTCTGTCAATGGGGGCGATGAAGATATGGGTCGGGTTGAGCATCGTCGAGGTCGAACCGTCTCCGAAATCCCAAAAATATGTACAGACGTCGGTGCAGCTTCCCGTGAAGGTGAAGGCTACCGGTGAGTTGACTGTTGCGGCGGCCGGCGAGGCAGTGAAATCGGCGGTTGGCACGGGCGGTGGGTCACCAATCGTCACCTGGTGGGTCACAGAGTCCCAATGGCCACCTGTCGTCGTCACCGTCACCTCAACATAGTAGAAACCATCTTCAGCATAGGTGTGGCTCCAATACTGGCATTCTGTCCAGTCAGACGGACAGTCGACCTCTGCTGGCGGACTTCCGTCATCAAACTCCCAGAGCGCCGTCTGGAGATCCGAAAACTCCCAACCGTCGGACAGGAGCAACTGCAAGATGGCCGACTGGGGGTTGGGCTCCTCTGCGGTCCAGAGAAAATCGACGGTGAAGGGCGGTTCCTCGATGACCTCGACAGTCGCCTGGTCGGTGTCGATAGATCCACCGACCGAGTCGGTCAGTTCCAGTGCGACGACGAAGGTGCCCGCTCCGAGGTCGGAGGCTGGGAAGACGCAGACCAAGGTGACCGGGTCGGTGACCGGTCCAGGGAAAATACAGCCGTCGATCGGTACGCCGTCGACCGTAAAAACCGCCGATGCAACCGCCAGAGCAGAAATTTGTGAGCCTGAGCCGTCCAGTGTGATCGTCTCGGTGGTCGTGACGACAAGTGGGCCGGGGTCGAGGTCTGCGACGACACTCTTGGCCTCGATCACACCCTGGTCCTGGGATGACCACGGTGAGCCGTCGACATCGTGTGCATACTCCATGTTCAGATCGATCGTCCACGAGCCCGGGATTTCGACGCTCAGGTCGAATGCCGTTTGGGTCGAGTCGGGGGTGGTTGGTGTCGTTCCTCCCGGAGGCGTGACGAACCACTCAATCGTCGTCGGGTGTCCCCCGCTGCCGGAGCTGTCGCAGTGCACGGCCGTCCCTGTCAAGACAGTGATCGAGGGAGACTCTGCCCATCCCGGCACGGCACAGATCAATACCAGCACCAGAGACCACCAACGGGTTGCAGAACGGAAAATTAGACCACTCACCGCGGTAAGTGTAATGCATGAGGAGGATAAGTCTATGATGACTGTCACAAGAAGGGCATGGGGAAGG
>JAUXDC010000119.1 GCA_030618605.1 Holophagae bacterium
CAAGCCGCCGCTTCCCCGTCCGGCAGCCAACACCGACACCATGAACTCCGGCATCGAGGTACCGAACCCGACCACCGTCAAACCAACAACCATCGGCGAAACGCCGAAGCGAAGAGCCAAGCGCGAGGCGCCGTCGACCAGCCAGGAGGCGCCGAGTCCAAGAAGAATAATCCCAACAGCAATCAAGACAACAGGCATGGGGGGATGGTACAGGGTTCCCGATCGAATTTCCGTATTTCCATCGCGAGGTCCTTGGCCGATGGCGCTCCCAACGTTTTAACAGACCAGGGAAAGCTCGACCGGGAACCGAAACTGGAAACTCGATACTGGATACTTGACTCGATAATCCAACTGTACCGACAGGTTCAGCTCTGAGCCCAACTGAAAAACACTCGTCCGAATTGCCCGCAAAGCGACACGCAAGCCGGCTGTCCCATCTCCTGGTTTTCTTTCATACCGCGCTTCCCGGTCCAGGAATGCCTCGTCGCAGGTATGCAGCTTGTGTTCCTTGCCCACGCTACCCGCTTCGCGGGTCCAAGCCTCCGGCTCGGCAGGCCTTCGGCCTGGCGTCGGTTCCTAGTTTCCAGTATCGAGTTTCCAGTTTCTTTTAGCCCGGCGGAGCCGTGCTAAAACGCCATCCCGAATGAAAAATGCAACTCACCCGAACTCTCACCCTCGAGTGGCTCAAGCTTGTGGCCGTACTCGAGTCGAAAGGGCCCTGCCGGCGTCAAAAACCGCAAGCCCACCCCAACACCCCATCGGAAACCACTCAAGCTGATGTCACCGGGCTCGATCCAGACGTTCCCTCCGTCAACGAAGATCACGCCGTTCAAGGCCCCCCAAATCGGCTTTTCGATTTCCGCGTTTACCAGAACCAGGGCGTTGCCCCCAATGGCTGTCCCGTCCTCTTTCAGGGTCTCTCCCGGAATGCCGAGACGGTCGGTCCTGAACGCTCGATGCGAGGTCGGACCTCCGGCAAAGAACCGGCTGGCCAATGGGACTTGGAGGTTGGCCGGCTCATCGGGATTCAGATCTGCGACGCGCGTAGCCCCGAACCGAATACCCCAGTTGACCCGACCCAAGGAGGTATCGAGATAGTGGGAAATGCCCGCGCGGAGTTTGAAAAATTCAACCTCGGCGCTGAAGAGCGGGAACGCATACTCCGGCGCCAGAGTGATCAGGTATCCCGATGTCGGACTGAGCATGTCGTTCCGAGAGTCCCACTCCAAGGGAACACTGATCGATGAGAGCTTGATTTGTTGCTGTTCTCGCTCAAGATCCGACAGGATTTCGTCCGGGGCATCAGGCTCGACAACCTGAAACTCGTAGCGCACCCAGTGCCGGAAGGGCACTTTGAGCCGGTCGCCAACCTCGAACCACAAGCCGTAACGCAGCTGTTCCCAATCTGTGTACATCTCTTCGGTGCGATAGAGCGCAAAATAACCCGGCTGGTCGATCCAGGGAAGGAGCGGCTCGCGCAGCCCGATCTGGTAACGGAACTCGCGATCGGAGTACCGGGTCTCCAGGGACAGCGCATGGGCGCCACCGAAGAGGTTGAGATGAGACCACCCCAAGGTCAGACGGAATCTGTCTTCGGTACCCCACCCAAGCCCCACCAGGTAGGAGCGCTGCAGACCCTCTTCCAGCCTGACGACAACGCCTCGATCAACCCTCCGCTCCTGGCCCGGGATCGGCACTATCGCGACGCGCCGAAACAACCCCAGGCGGTACAACTCCTGCTGAGCCCGGTTGATCGTCATTTGTGAGTAGGGGGCCCCCTCCCTCAGACCGGCAACACCGAGGGCCCGCTCCACCACCGAAACCTTCGTCTTCGTCAGGCCTGCAATCAAGACTCGTCCCAACCGAACATAAGGCCCTGGCTCGACCACAAGAACCACCGCAACCCGTCCGGCTTCAGGCGTCTCGACATCCGCGGTGACCCTTGCTTCGGGATAACCGACATCGGCCATCGCTCGTTCCCACCGATCGATCAGGAGTTCCAGATCCCGTGGATTCCACGCCTCGGTCACCTCCAACTGGTAGAGGTCGTCGTCGGTTTGGCCCAAAGCCTCCGCCGGCACTCCTTCCACACGGAAGGCATCCACACTCCACCTGAGCCCCTCATCGACTGGAAAATCAACACGGAGACCCCCTTCATCGGTCGGTGACACCACCGGCTCTGAAGCAATCATGTCCTGGAAACCGTTGCGGCGATAGAGGTCCTCGAGGGCCACACGGTCCATTTCCAGGAGTTTTGCGGTCAACGGTTTCCGGGCCTTGCCCACTCCCTTTTCAACCGAGACCGTTTTGCCGAGCCGTTTCGGCTCCAGGAGGTCCGCCCCCGGGAAATTGACTTCCGTAACGCGAAGCATTGGTCCCGGGATGACCTGAACTTTGAGGACCTCGTCATCAGCCTGGCCGGAGATCAGCTCGGCCGACACCGTGGCCATCGGATACCCTTTCTGTTGGAGCCGCTCCACAATGGTTTCCGCCAAGGCGTCGGTCTGTGCGGGATTGAGATCCTCCTCGGCAACATCGGGCAGAGCTTCGAACGCGATCTCCTCCAAACCTTCCGGCACCTCGAGTTCCAGGCGAAAAAAGGGACCTTCTTCCACCTGCGCCTTCAAAACCGAGGTGCCGGCCGGACCTGTTCGCTCCACGCCGACAACCTTGGCTTCCCAATACCCCGCCAGTCTCATCCTGCGCTCGATCTTCTCCCTGAGGTCATCGACTGCGGTCTCGGTCAGCTTCCGACCGACCTTGATATCCGGCATGAAGTCTTGAGGTTCGAGACCTTCCGAGAGACCTTCGATTTCAAGGCCTGCCAACATCGCCCGAGCCCCGGGCCGCACCTCAAGGGTTGCACTGACTCTATGGCCCCCCCGGTCCAGAGAGAGGTAGGGGTCGACCGTGACATCGGGATAACCACGCCTCTCAATGCGCCGTCGAATCCGCCGGGCTGCTGCCTCAAACCGCCCGGGATTGACAGGGTCGCCAACCTCGATGTCCAACCACCGTTTGACCCTGAACTCCCACAATGCCGACGGTACATCGACGTCGAGTACCGCAAGACGCGGATGGACATCCAGCTCCACAGTTACGCTGAGACCATCAGCCCCGGGCCGGGTTCCACAACGGATCCACGAAAACTCTCCGGCCGCCATCAAGACCTGAATGCCCTGGCGAACCTTTCTTCGATCGATTGGCTTGCCGATTTCAAGTCCAAGGATGCCCTCAATATCTCGACTCGGCGCCCAACCGCCCGCCTGAATCTCGATCGCCGTCACGGGGGCTTCCTGAGCAAGTAACGGAGAAGCTGCCATCACGACAAGAGCCACGGCCATGACGAGCCATAGGCGCTTCTTCAAGACCGAAAGTCGAACCTCTTGCACAGCACCGAGAATCACGATGCGGGGCATTGCCCGCACTACATCCTTCGGATGCGGAACCTGACGGTTCCACCGGCCTCCGGCCGGCCATGCCGGTTCCTGCCCCGCGCTCCCACATACATTCCCAGCGGACCTATTTCCTGTCTTTTTTGTGCCTTTTTGTGCCTTTTTGTGGCTCTCCCGCGGTTCTTGCAAGCGGCTCAGCTGGTCGCTGATGGCTGAGAACTCTTCCATCAGTACCGCCTCCGCATCTTGAAATCGAGCCCGTACGCGCCGTCGCTGGTTCGGGAGTCACGGGATGCTTCGACGAAGAAGCCCGAGCCCAGATACCACCGGGCACTGATGATCTCGTCCATGTCTCCGGAGAGGTTGGACTGCAAGGTGACGGTAACCGTCGGACTCAACTGCTTGACGACGGTGACACGAGCCGAGGGATCGCCGGTGGCCGACTCGATGAAGGGGTCGACTCGAATCTGATCCACCGGCAACAACCACTGCTCCCGACGCTCCAGGACCTCGTTCATTCTTCGGGTCAAAAGGCTCGAGGCAAGAGTCACCCCCACAGCCCCTCCCGCCTCACCCCGACCCACCTGACCCAAGGCCATCAAGGAGTAGATCTCCGCAGGGTTCAACGGTGGATCCGAAGACACAATCGGCACCAAGCGGTCCATCGTTCCCGTCAGGCTCAACCAAACGTCGTACTCCCTGATGGAGGCCCTTGCCTGGAAATCCAACATTGGATCCACCTGGGTCGGGTCGGAGAAGCTGATCTGGCCTCGCTCCAGTTCGTAGCGAATCCCCTGCAGAGTGAACTCGCCACCCTCCATGAATTCGACACTGCCCACCAGTCCCGGCCGCGCGTCGGTGCCTGTGATGTTGAGATCGGCACTGCCCTCCAATCGGACGAAGGGACTGCGGGACACCAGGTTCTCGTCGGCTCGGATGTGCAGGTCCAGCCGCAGTCCATCCTCCGCCGGAGGCCCCACCTGACCGAACCAATCCATCAACAAGGAGGCGAGGTCATCCTGCCGTCGAACCTCACCGCGGGTGACGACGAGATCTCCCGATAATTCCAAATCGTTGACCGGGCCCTCCAGGCCCCACTGCCCCTTGAGTCGGGGCACAAAACCGGGAAAAAGCGGGAAATCCAATCCCTCGATCGTCCCATCCAGCCGAAGGTGGGCCCCGCCTCCCTCGAATACGATACGGCCACGACCCTGACCACGACCCCGCATGAACTTGAAGCTCAAGCCCTCCAGGGCCACCTCGCCTGCAGAAAGGAAGAGAGAGCCGTCGACATCGCCGACGACCGACCGGGTTCCAGGCAGGCGGAAGGACCCCCGCTCGACTCGAGCGATTCCCTCCAGCCGGGGCGCGTCGAGCTGTCCCAGAATTTCGACGGTCCCCGTGGCCCTTCCTGCGGGCTCCCACTCGGGCAGAAAGACCCTGAGCAATCGTGCGTCGAAGACTCCCGAAACGTTTCCCTCCAACTGACCCTCAGCGTCGATGCCCCCCCGGAGAAATACCTGATCTCCACCGACATCGATTTTCAGGCCACCCAGCCGAATCCCTGTCGAATCCCACCGAAAGCCCTGATCACCTACGATCTCGGCCCGCTTGTCTCCAACACGTAACTCACTGTCCTCGAGAGCGCCTTCAAGGCCAAGAACCTGCCCCCCCTGGCCCCAAATTTCCAACGGCACACGGATGGCCCCGGTCACGAGGGGGCTGACCTCAGGGGCCAGTCGACGGCCCAGAACTTCCACCGCATCAACCCGAATCTCACCCTGGCCGAACCACGATGAGCCGTCGTCATCGAATTCGGCCTCAAGGTCACCCGAGGCCAGGCCGTCGAGCGTCACCGACGCCCTCATTCTCGACTGATCCAGGTGCGCACTGAAGCGTGAGGCCTCTCCGGAAATCTCCAACCGGCCCACCGGAAGGGTCTCGGCCAGAGGCCACTCGAACGACGCCTGCCAATCGAAAACCTGCCCGAAAAGCCGATGCAGACCTCCGGGAAGGGTCTCGAACGACATTCCGTCCCAGCCCAAACCACCGCTGAGGGTGTCCTCGATCAGGTCCCACCGCACCTGACCCTCCAGGCCCTCGTCAAAATCAAGGCCCGAGACCGTGAATGCGCCTCCGCGAAGGTCAACGGTTGCCGAGCCCGAACCAACTCTCGTGCCCGCAATCTGGACGTCGGTCAAGCCAAGCGCCCACGACCCACGGCTGTCGTCGAATGATCCGCGAAGACCGCCTGCAAATGACGCCTCTCCTGCTACAGCACCGGGAGGAACATCGATCCAGGATGCCACCATTCCCAACGGGAGCCGATGACCATCTATCTGAAGATCCAACGATTCCTCTCCAGGGTCGGGGGCCCACCGAATGGCTCCCTCGATCTGTCCGCCCCCGAAACCAAGACGATACCGTCCGTCCACAAGCCGGCATTCACCTCCTGCAATCGATGCGTCCAACACCAGCCGGTCAAGCACCATCGGCGGGTATCTAACATCTTCCACATCCATCCTGATGCTGACGGACAGCTGCTTCCAGGGACCAGAAAGCCCAACGTCAAGACTGCCCTGACCGGAGATCTCAGCCGGGAAAACCTCAGTACCCACCCATTGGTTGACCGCCGGCAAGATTTCAGCAAGCCGTGCCGGTTCCACATGAATGCCCCACTCCGGCGCCCAGGCGCCGACCACCAGCGGCCCCTCCAGCCGGACCCTCGAGGATCCGATGTTCAGATCGTCGGCCGCGAACTGAAGCAGACCCTTGGGACTGAGCCCCAACGTCAACAACCCCGTCACGGGCAACCGCCCTTCGCCTCCCTGAAATACAACCAAGGCCTCACCGTGTCCTTCGGGGAAACGATCGCTGTTCCACGCAACTTCGGCCGTGATGTCTGCATTACTGCTCAAGCCACCCGTTGGAACACCTAGATTGGTCAAAAGCTCCGACAGATCAAGCCCAATGCAACCGACTTCGACCTCGTGAGGAAAGGGCATCGCAAGACGTCCGAGGCGGTATCGCCCTTCGAAGCGGCCCCCAAAGAGCCGGGCCTGATGCACCTGGCCACTCAACCCGCCCTTGCCTACCCCGACGGATGCCTGGAGCTCTTCGATCGGGAAACCACTGACGACCACCCGATCGGACGCCAGCTGTGCTTCGACAATTGCCTCTCTCGCCGTATCGATATCGGCCTCTACCGTGATCCTGCCCTCGAACAGGCTTCGGCTTCGGATCACTCTGTCCAGTTCTTCGAGACCGAGCCTCGCCCGAAGACGGGCCGTCAGTGCCTCACCGTCCCACGCCACGGCCCCCTTGAGATTAAAATCGGTCCCTGTGAGACGAAGTGTCGGGACATCGAGCCCACCCTCCCGACGAAGAAAAGTCGCATTGACACCCAGGGACACTGTTTCCAGCCCCGGCACCGCCAACTCAGCCCGTTCAATCGAAAGAAATCCCCGTGTTTCGCCCCACTCCTGAAGCCACGACATGTCACCGCCCTCGATGACGAGACCAAATCCACCCGGAAGCCCCACCCCTTCGGCGTCAATTTCCTTGAGGTCCAGATGGCGAACTATGACGCGCACTGGAGCCCCATCGGACTTTTCTTTCGATACAGCCCCTTCGCGGAGAAATACACGAATGCCTCTGGCCTCGATCGTGTCCAACACGACCGTGCGCCGCGCCACGAACAACCCACCCAGTTCGACGGCAGCCCGATCCACCTCGGCACTGACGACCCCACTCTCGAGTCTCACGTCCGCGAGCACCACACGGGGTGGTATCAGAGTCCACCCGAGATCACCAATCTCCAGGTCAATGTCGGCTACAGTTTTTGCCGCTCGTTCCAGCCGTCGGGCCGTGAAGGAACGTACAGCTTCGCTCTCCAGGACCCGCCACACACCAAGGACCAGGAGAACGACAACCGCCAACGCCCCCGACACAGCAATGATCGTGCGCCGGAGGTGGCGGTACCTCAGCCTCCTCGTTCTCCCCACTTCAGCTTCCGGTGCAAGACGTGAAAATAAGACTGCCCCGGATCCGTCACCAGGCGAACCGGTTCCGAACAAAGCCGAATCCTCACCAGGTCACGGGGCGTCAGGGGAAATCCTTCCTGGCCGTCCAGGGTCAGGTAGACCTCCTCGGACCGACTTTCCAGACGAATGTCAATCACCGAGTCCAGGGGCAAGGCGATCGGCCGGTTGGTCAGGGCATGCGGGCAAATCGGTGTGACCAACACCAGGGCAACCGTCGGGTAGACAATCGGCCCACCTGCCGAAAGGTTGTAGGCGGTCGATCCGGTCGGTGTCGCTACGATCAGCCCATCCGCCTTGAATCGGCTCAAGTAGGCCTCGTCCACATGAACCGACAAAACGACCATTCTCGCCAACGCCGACTTGTTGATCACCACATCGTTGAGCGCACGCCGAACAATGGGCTCGCGCCCAGGCCTCTCAACCGTAACCTCCAACCGTTGCCGTTCCTCCACCTCGATGTCACCGTCCAGGGCGGCATGAACCAGGGGAAAGAGGCGGTCCACCGAATGCTCGGTCAGAAAACCCAGCGTGCCCAGGTTGATGCCGAGGAATGGAGTCTCACCCACATCACTCCGAGTCACCGACAACAGAGTGCCGTCCCCACCAAGGACAACAACAAGGTCCGTGGCAGAGGCCAGCTCTGCCCGGGACACCTCTCCCTTGAGGTCGAGGGCCTCCGAACTCTCTCGGTCCAACACGGCTTCGACCCCGAGTCGCTCCAGTTCAACCAGGAGTTGACGCCCCAGTTCGACCGCCTCGCTGCTCGTACCTTTGATAACTACACCAACACGTTCCGGCCGCTTCACCAAACACCCCCATACATCGAGGTCTCCATAATACCGGAATGGTGGGCGTTTCGATGGGTTTCCCAGCCCCGGCCTTCGGGAGCGCGCAAGCGCACCCCCGCTCAGTCCTTTCCCGGAGGGGCCGCAATTGTCAAAACCGGGAGAGGGACCGCCCCTCCGGAAAAGGACCTCGGCGGCCTATGACCCAACCGGGAAACTCGTTTGCCGGCGCGACCGCCGAGGGTTGCCAGGTATGAGAGGGGTTCCTACAACGATGCGCCATAATGAACCGGTGTCAACTCCCCGGCCGTTTTGGTCGTCTACCTAATGTGCAACGAGCAACTATAATGACTGCCGCACCCCTCCAGCCAGTTCTCGACGAAAGGGAGTTGGTCGACCGTGCAAAAGGCGGGGACCGCGAGGCTTTCGGAATCCTCGTCACTCGACACCAGCGCCGCGTGTGGTTGGTGTGTCGACAATACGTTGGGGCCGACGAGGCCGACCCAGCCTCACAGGAGGCCCTGATCAAGGCCTACACCCGCCTCGACGCATTCGACGGGCGAGCGGCCTTTTCGACCTGGGTGACGAGAATAGCCATCAACACCTGCCTGGACCTCCTCAGAAAACGACGACGTGAAGGATTGCGACTGGTCGAGACCGATGGTGACGACCACTCACCCTCGCTGGACATTCCGGACGAGAGGGCCGGCCCCGAAGAGCAGGCTCGTCAACGCCAGACCATCGCCCGTCTCAGAGAGGCCGAAGAGAGTCTCTCGGACCGTCAGCGGGAGGTCTTTCGCCTTCGTTTCTACGCCCAGATGAATCTGGAGGAGATCGCCGACAGCCTCAATGTTCACACTGGAACAGTCAAAACCCTGCTGCACCGGGCCGTCCATCGTCTGCGCAGAGAATTGGGAGACATCCGATGAGCCACCACCTCAATGACCATGAACTGGCCTCGGCCACCGCCGGGGGCCCTCTGGAGCCCGAGAGACTGGCCCACCTCGAAGGGTGCGTCAGCTGCCGCCGCTCCGTGAAACTCTTTCTTGACCATATAGAAAACCGGCGCCGCGCGATGGAAGAGGAAACACCAAATTGGGATGATCACCTGGAAGAGGTGCTCGGCAGCCTTCCCGGTGTCCCGGTAGCGCCCATCTCGATCCGCCGGAGGTGGCTGAATCCCCTGTTGGCCGCAGCCGCCACCATCACGATTGCCGTCGGAGCCGGAATGTTCGTCCAAAGGAGCGGCCCGGGGCCGGCGCCAACACCACGGCCGGAGATTGCGATCGAAGAGATCCTGGCTCAGGCCGACAGCTTGTTGGCCGAAGACGGCATTCTCGACTTCGACGTTCTCGACAACATCACCGACGACGATCTGACAGCTCTGTTCGGGACCCAGAATTCATGAGCATCGGAGGCACCATGCGACACACCCTCATCCTGCTGGTCACCCTGGGAGCCTTGCTGCTCTCGGCTCTGCCAACATCAGCCAAGGACTACAACCTCCCACCGGGAAAGTGGTGGGAGAACGATCGTATCGTCGCCCACCTCGAGCTGACCACCGACCAACAGGGCCTCATCAAGGACCTGGTCTACGGACACGCGACCCGCATGATCGATCTCAACGCGGAGCTCGAGAAATCCAAGCTCACACTGGAAAATCAGGTCGAGCAGGAGAACTTCGACCCCAAGGCCGTGCGCAAATCCTTCACCCAGTTTCAGGAAGCCCGGCGCCTCCTGGAGGCGGAGCGTTTCGAAATGCTCCTCTCGGTCCGGCAGGTTTTGACCTACGAACAGTGGGAGAAGATGCTCTCACTCAGGGAAAGACTCGAGCAGAGACGACATCGTCCTGACGGTTCGCGCCCAGCGTATCGCCCACCAATGAACGGCCCACGGCCACCTGGCGGCCCGGGGAGGTGAGGAGCAATCCAGGAGGGGGGGAGGGGGAGATCGCGCGAGTAAGTTGACGACTACCAATCGCTGCTCCCGCGTCTCAGATACACCTGGGTCCCAATTCTCCCTGACGTTGGAAATTTTGCTGGCTCAAATCCCCACTTAGGGAACCTTTTGCAAGAAGGCACAAAAAGGCACAAAAAAGGAAAGAAGAGGCCTCTAACCTCTTTGTGTCGTTGTTGTTGAATCTTGCAATCGCCTCTAGGAATTATGAATTACGGATTCCCTTGACTGGCTGATCCTCCCCTCCCTCTCCCCTGCCCCCCCTCTCAGCTATAGTCGGGTCATGTCACCTCTCTCCGAGATCCCCCAACCGACGATCATCGATCTGGAACTGACGACTGCCTGCAATTTGCGGTGCCTTCACTGTGCGATCAACCTTGAGGGCTATCGTTTTCGCTCCCTTTCCTGGCAGGCACTTGAGCGAATCTTGCCTTTCGTCGAACGACACCGCCCGGCGGTCCTGCTCGGCGGTCACGGCGAACCGATGGTCCACCCCCGATTCCTTGACGTCTGCCGGGCATTGGCTGAGGTCGGCGGTACGTTGAGCCTGATTACCAACGGACTCCTCCTGAATCCTGAAACTACCGATGCACTGCTGGACCTGGCTCAGTCCGGGTCTTTCGTTCACATCACCTGCTCGATCGACGGGGCCCGGGCCCAGACCTACAACCACATTCGGCGCCGTGGCCACTTCGATACACTCCGCGAGAACCTCCTCCGTATGGCCGAGGGCAAGAAGGAACAAGGCATTGATCGACCCGGG
>JAUXDC010000178.1 GCA_030618605.1 Holophagae bacterium
TGGAGACCTACGTCGAGCAGTACTTCCGGATGCGCGGGCGCCACGGAGTCATGCGGCCCGCTGCCGCTGACAGAGTCCGGCACCGCGACCGTTTCGCCGCGATGATGGTGCACTCGGGCGACGCCGACATGATGATCGGCGGCTCGTGCACCGGTTACGCAGAGACCCTGCGCACCATCCTGGAAGTGATCGGCCCGGCGCCCGGCGTGCGCCGCATCTCGAGCCACTACCTCGTGCTGCTGCCGAAGGACGTGGTGCTGATCGCCGACTGTGCCGTCAACATCGACCCGGACGCCGAAGACCTGGCCGAGATTGCCCTCCTCGCAGCACGGACCGCCGGCGCGCTCGGCATCGAACCGAAGGTGGCCATGCTCTCCTTCTCCAACTTCGGCACCATCATTCACCCCCACACCGACCTCATGCGACGCGCGACCTCAATCGCCAGGGAGCGTGCCCCGGACCTCGTGATCGACGGAGAAATGCAGCTCGCAACCGCCCGCAACGGCGCCCTGCGCCGGGAGTACTTTCCGTTCGCCGCCCTCGACAGCGACGCCAACGTGCTGATTTTCCCCGACCTTCAATCCGGCAACCTGACGATGCAGTCATTGCACTACATGGGCGAGGCGGTACCGATCGGGCCCATCCTGATGGGCACGCGCCTCCCCGCCCACCTTCTCCCCTACGGCGCAACCGTGGAGGAAGTGGTCAACCTGACGGCGATCGGGGTCGTGGAGGCCGCGGCTCTTGGCAGGCGGGCCTGATCGCTGTTGACATTACATTATTATGAACATATGTTAGATAGTAGCGGAAGACCGGTCGTTTCGCTCTCGGCTCGTGGAGGCACGGAGAGTCGCCACCTTCAACGATCTCTCGGCCTCCGGAAAGGGGACTCTGATGAGGTACGTTGTCGCCGCTGATGGATCCGAGGCCAGCCTGAAGGCCGCAAATTTCTTTGTGGAACACATGGGCCCCGGCCCTGATGACGAGATCTTCATCGTCTATGTCTTCCCCTTGCCGTCGGACCCCGAACTCTACACCGATGTTCTCTCTCTCCCGTCGCAGTCGGACGATCAACGGGTTGTCAAGCTCGCCGATCAGGTTCATCGCGAACTCGTCGACCAATTGGCCGACCTGGAGAGCCGGGTCCACCGGGTCACGCTTGTCGGCAATCCAGCCAAGGAGATCGTCGAGTTCGCGATGAATATGAATGTCTCCATAATTGTCGCCGGTACGCGGGGCCAGACTCCAGCAACGGAGCTGTACCTGGGGAGCGTCTCAAGTGCCTTGATCCACCGCGCCCAGTGCTCGGTGTTGATAGTCCGCTAGTCGCAATACTGCTCAGTTAACGGTACAGCCGAGACGGCTGCACCCACAACAACACCCTACTCATTGTTGTGGCCTTGTCCCTCCTGCCTCGAGGCATCACAAAAACTGGGGACTCCACCATCGAGAGGGGCTCACAGCTTTTTCGGTAGAACCCTTCGCACGATCTCTCCAGCACGGAGGACGATCAAGAACACAGTTGAACCGCCAAGACCTTCGCGCCTTTGCGCCTTTGCGTTGATTTGCCTGTTTCGTTGGGCTCGCCGTTCGAAGCTCCCTGAGAATCAATCGCTAAATTCGATTCCCGGCAGCCACGCCCTGGCTGAAGGCGTGGTCGATGTTCGAGGGGGTGTCGGCATCTCCAATGATGACAACCTCTCCTGGAAAGTCCTGGAGATGATCGGCCAAAGCCGTCTCCGGCTCCATCCCGGAACACAGAATGACCGTGTCGAAGCTTTCCATCACGAGACTCTCACCGTCGCGAATGGCTTCGACCTCCCGATTCGTGAAGGCTGTCAAAGTCGTTCCCGGCATTAAGGTCAGATTCGGATGGTCCCCGATTCGGTGCAACATCATTTTTCTGGAGATTGGGTCCATGTCGGCGCCGATGGTGTCGGATCGCCGGCACGCGACGACGATCTTTCCCTGAGCCAACAGCATCTCGGCAACCTCTAGACCGACCATCCCCGCACCGAGGATCAAGATACGGTTCCCCTTGATCCCGTCGCTGTTCTCAAAGAACTCAAACGACGTGATCACCTCTTGCCGAGAGAGACCATCGATCTCCGGACGGCGCTGATGGGCGCCCGTCGCAACGATGACGACATCCGGCGTCTCCCTCGTAATCAATTCCGGTGAGACTGTGGTTCCCTGGTGGACCACGACCTCGGATCGCCGCAACCGCCCCAGCATGGCCTCAAGCATTCGGGACATGGTGTTCTTGCTCTTCGGCTGGACCGCAAAAGCAAACTGGCCACCGAGGCTCTCTTTTTGCTCGTACAGCGTGACCTTGTGACCACGCTGAGAGGCGGTGATGGCCGCGGCGATGCCCGCCGGGCCGGACCCAACCACCATCACGGTCTTCGGTGAGTCAGTCGATTGCCCAACCTCCACCGTCACCCACGGATTCGCCATGCACTCGATCGGGGCGCCACTCTTCACCTTGCCCAGACAGGCCTGCAGGCATGCACCACACAGCAGGATTGAATCCTCATCGCCTCGCATCATCTTGTTGGGGAAGTCCGGGTCGGCAACCAGGGGGCGTGCCAACCCAATGAGGTCCACCAGTCCACTGCCGAGAACCTCTCGAATCCGGTCGGGATAGCCCATCCGGCCGGCGACGATCATCGGCAAAGTGGTCTTCGACCGAAGGGCCCGCAAACAATCAATCTGCGGCTGCTCGGGCAGGGCCATGTGACCGAAATACCAGGCCGGATTGTCACACGAGTTGCCGAATCCGACGTGGAGAGCCGTGACCCCGCGCCCCTCAAGAGTTGCCAGAAATTCCGCCTGATTCTCGGGATCCAAGCCGCCTTCGACGAATTCCTTCCCCGAGATCCGAACGATGATTGGAACGGTTCCTGCTCCCGCAATCACCCGATCCAGGACCTCTCCGGCAAAGACCAGACCCTCACCCCACCGGTCTGGCCGGCCGTTGGTCCGCTGAGACAGGAACTGAGAGACCAGGTAGCCGTGACCGCATTGCAGTTCAATGACATCCGCTCCAGCCTCGACGGCACGCCGCGCAGCCGAACCAAAATCCTCGATGATCCGTTCGATCTCTTCGGCCGTCAGGGCCCTCGCCTCGGCGCCGGTCGTTGGGCAGACCATGGCCGAAGGCGCGAGGGGAGAGCCGCCGATCACCTTTGGGTTGGCCGCTCGGCCCGCATGATTGAGATGGATGGCGGCCAGAGATCCGCCGCGATGAGCTGCGTCGACCAGTTTCCTCAATTCCTCGACGTGTTCATCGTCATGAATCCGAAGCTGTTTGGGGTGCTCGACGCCGTTAGGCGAAACTGCGGCAGGTTCCAGGACAATGAGCGCTGTTCCACCGAGACCGATACGTTCGTAAAACGCCTCCGCTTCTTCGGTCACCTTTCCACCGGGCTGATTCAACGCGGTCTTGAGTGGCGCCATGACGAATCTGTTCTTCAGCAACAACTGGTTCAGTTGAAATCCGTCACCAACATTCATCAGGCGTACCCCTTTTCTCTATCGAGCTGCTTGAGAAAATACCTCTCACGGTCCAATGTGCCTGAGCTGTTTGAAAACGGGAGGGGATAAACCCCTCCCCTACAACGACTACCGTAGGGGCGGGGTTTATCCCCGCCCGAGTGATTCCGAATTTTGCAAGTAGCTCTATCATCAGTCAGTTCCCACCCGGAAACCCTAGTCATATGCCAGTCTGGTCTTTCCATCAGCCATCGTCGCTTCGGTGATCTCATCCCAGGGAGGGTCTCCCCAGGTCCCCAGCTTTGTGTGGATCTTGAGGTATTTCTCCGGGATCGGATGGGTGCCGTAGACCACCTCCAGGCCGTACCTGGCCTCGATGAAGTGGTGGAAATCCTGGATATATGGACACGGTGGATAGCCGACGATCAGACCGGTCGCCAGGTGAATCACTTCTGCTCCATTATTTTTCATTTCATCAACCGCGTACTCAATGTTGCCGCCCGGACACCCGTCGCACGATGTATATCCAACAACCTCGACCTCGACATCGCGATACCGGGAAAACGCCCCTTCACGCTCCCGGACAGAACGAAAACACTTGCCTCCTGCACAGCGTCGATAGCGGTCGCAGATGATGATCCCGATCTTTGTAGTTTTGCGCATAGGCCACCTCTCGTGCCGCCATGGTCCGGTTTACCAATGGGCTACTTTATGATCATATGTTCAGAAATATTCAATGTCAAGACGCCACGTACGGATAAGGGTGTCACGCACAAAGACGACCGGGCTCACAACACAATGATCTTGACAAATGTGAATATCAATTATAAATTGTGACGAAGGGTTCATTAAATGGAACCTCTTTATAAAACGAGTTTGGGAGGTAAGCGATGAGAGACAACGGGCTTTCACGGCGGGAACGAGAGAAACTCAGGCATCGCAACGAGATGCTCAAGGTGGCTCTCGAGCTCTTTTCGGAGAAGGGCTACCACAACGTCTCAATGCATGAGGTCGCGGGGAGAGCGGAATTCGCGATCGGTACGCTCTACAAATTCTTCAAGAACAAAGAGGATCTCTACAGATCCTTGATGCTGACATTGGCCGAGAGCTATCACCAACTTCTCGTCGAAGCCCTCAACTCAGACGGTGGCGTATTGATCCGACTCAAGAACTATGTGGACGCGAAGGCGAAGGTCTTTACGGACAACGTCTCCATGGTGCGGCTGTACTTTGCCGAAACACGGGGAGCGAGCTTCAACATCAAGGCAGGCCTCGACTCGGAACTCCGCGAGGTGTACGAGAACTCGCTGCAGTTGCTCGCATCGACATTCGAAACCGGCATTCGCGAGGGGGTTTTTCGAAAGATGGACCCCTACTACCTGGCAGTGGCGTTAGATGGCCTCACGAATGCGTTCCTGTTCTGCTGGCTTGAGGACCCCGAGGGGCATTCGTACGAAAAAAACGCGCCTGTGATTCTGGACGGATTCCTACACGGGGTTCTGAGCCAATGAGCCGGCATCTTCCCTTCTTGTTGATCGTTTTGCTGGCTTTTCTTTGTCTTCACGCACCAGCCGCAAATCCGGAAGTTCTCGCTGATGATGGCCAGGGGGGCCCGTCGATCCAGAGGGCCCTCAGAAACGAAGAGGGGCTGCGCCTCACTCTCGACGAGGCCATCCGCATAGCCCTCAAGCAGAACCGCGATATTCAGCTCGCTCGGGAGGCGCTGATCCAAGCCGAGACGGACATCCAAGAGGCACGGTCGGCCATGCTTCCTTCTCTTGGAGCTGAAGCCACGTATGTGCTGCTCGACGAGGAGCTCACCTTTGAGTTGGGTCCCCAGTCCCTCATATTCATGGATCGAGATATCTACAAGGCAGGCATTGTCGTGCAGCAGCCGATCTTCGTCGGGGGCAGGTTGAACGCCGCGCACGGAGCGGCGCATGATCTTCGCGACGCCCAGTTTGAGAACAGACGGCACGTCGAGCAGGAGATCGTTTTCCAGGTCAAACGTGTGTATCGCATGGCCCAGGTAGCCGCGGTATTTCAGAAGGTGGCCACAGAGGGCGTTGATCTCCTGAAAGCACACGAGCACGATGTCGAGATCCTCGTACGCGCGGGGGCAATCTCCAAGCTCGATCTTCTTCGCACACGAACAGAACTGGCCAACGCACAAAGACAATTCAACGCCGCGGAAAACGCAACGGAGCTTGCGTTGGCCGGGCTCAAGAACTTGTTGGCGCTCGACCAGGAGGCGGCTGTCGTCTTGATTGAGCGCCTTGACCAACCAGCCAGACCACCTGGCGCCCTGGCCATGCTCACCGAGCTGGCGCTTTCCCAACGACCTGACCTTCTATCGTTGAAGGCCCAAGCGGCCGCAACCGAAAAAGGCCTCAAAGCGGCCAAGGGGGAGTACCTCCCAGGAATTGCCGTCGAAGGGCGCTATGAATACATCGAAGGAGACGTCCGTGACCTTGAGGGTGATTTTCACTGGACCGTGGGAGTGGCCGCCGAGGTCCCCTTGTGGAACTGGGGCCGAACCGCAGCCAGAGTCAAGAAGGCGCGCTCCCAGCTTGAGCAGACACGGGTCCAGCTCCAACGCACAGAGGACCTCTCTCGGTTGGAGGTTCGCCAGGCTTCCCTGGATCTCGATGAAGCGGAGAAGAACATTGCCGCCGCTGGTGCAGGGCTGGATGCTGCCGAAGAGGCCTATCGCCTGGCCAGGGTCAGCTACCAGGCCGGGGAGGGCACCAACACCGAGGTGCTTGACAGCCGTACCGGGCTGAGCCGTGCTCAGGCGAACCATGCCCAGGCCCTTTTTGAGTTCAACCTGGCACTGGCAGCTCTTGAGCGCGCCGTTGGTGACCCATTGACCCGTTACTCAGAACCCGAGCGTGAGGAGTCAGTCGAATGAGACGACCTGTAGTATCCCTGGTGATCGTTATCGCAGCCGCGGCTGTTGTGTTTCTCGCCTACGGCGCCCTCCAAACCATGCAGCACGGATCCGCAATTACCAACGGTCAACAGACCGATGTGCCGGTCGTGGTGTCTACGGTCGAATTCAAGCACTTCGAGGAGGAGATCGCCGCTGTCGGTACGCTGAATGCGAGCGAGACGATCCTGCTGAGCCCAAAGGTCCCGGGCAATGTCGAAGCGGTTCTCGCGGACCTCGGAGATCAGGTCGAGGCAGGACAGGTGGTGACTCGCCTCGATGCAACCAACTACAAGCTGGCCGTCAAGCAGGCGGCTGCGGCTCATGCAGTTGCTGGGGCGGCCACCGCGCAGGCCAAGGCCCGGTTCGAGCAGGTCGAGAAGGAGTACCGGCGGGCCTCCGGTCTCTTGGCCGAGAACGTCATCCCCCAGAGCCGGTTTGATGCCGCGGAGGGCGCCTTCAATACGGCACGGGAAGCGTTGGCCACCGCCGAGGGACAACGCGATCAAGCGAAGGCGGGTCTCGAGGCTGCCGAGCAACAGCTCCGGGACACAGAGATCCGGACCCCGGTCGCGGGCGTCGTAGTAGCGAGAAGCGTTGAGGCCGGGCTGGCCGTTGCACCAGGCGCTCAGCTGTTCCGCATCGTGGACCAGTCAACACTCAAAGCCGACGTGGACCTGCCGGGGACGGACTTCGGCCGCCTCGCCCCAGGTACCTCAGCCACTGTTTCAGTGGACGCCTACCCTGAGGAAGAGTTCCAGGGATTGGTGTCCGTCGTCAACCCCATGGTCGATCAAAACACACGCACCTTCCGCGTTCGGGTCAAGGTACCTAACCCAACGGCGAAGCTGGTCGACGGGATGTTCGCTCGGGTGAGGTTCTCGATGGAGACAAAATCCCTGCTCGCCGTTCCCCGTGACGCCCTGCGCCAAATCCCAGGAAGCGGCACCTATTACGTCTTTGTTGTAGAAGGGAAAAACGCCCGTAAGCGAACTGTCGAGATCGGCGCCATGAATGATCACTATGCCGAAGTGATGGATGGCTTGCTCGAGGGTGACAAAGTCGTCACCAGTGGAGCGGGGCGTTTGCGATCGGGGATGAGGGTCAACGTACAGGATGTCCCGAACAAGAATGAAACAGATACGTCCGAGTTGACGCGTTTTCACGAAGATGGGCAGTGAGTATGTCAAACAGCTCGGGTTTTCCAAAAAATGTCGGCTTGGCCCTGGGGAGCGGCGCCGCACGGGGCTGGGCCCATATCGGTGTGATACGGGCACTGACCGAAGCAGGAATAGAGATCAAGTACGTAGCCGGGACCAGCATCGGCTCTCTGGTAGGGGCTGCGTTTGCCCTTAACAAAACAGATGTGCTGGAAGATTTCGCCCGTCAACTCGACTGGAAACAAATCATGTCCTTTCTCGACGTGACTTTTCC
>JAUXDC010000375.1 GCA_030618605.1 Holophagae bacterium
CGGACCCCCGTGTCCGCCCGGGCTCGATCCATTGGCCACGCCCAGACTCATAAACTGAGGGCTCACCGCCATGATCGACCATGACAGGGCGGACACGGGGGTCCGCCCCTACAGCTTCACCCTGTCATCGTCCCTGCAACCGAAACGGCGAGGCGTTTCGGTTCGATGTGTCGTCTCAGGGCCTCAGTGACTTCGTCCCTGGTGACCGCCAAGAGTTCCTTTGGGAAACGATCCATGCGCGAGATATCCTGCCCCGTGAGCAGGGTCTTGACCAACTCCAAGGCCACACCGACATTGGTGGCAAGTCCCACCTGATACCCGCCGGCCCAGGCCTGCCGTTCGTCCTCCAGTTCGTCCTCCCCCGGGCCGGTCACAAGGAAATCGTCAACAACTTCCCGACACAATGCCAGAGCCCTTTCGAGATTCTCCGGAGCGACACCGAGGCTGATCATCCACGGCCCGGGAATCTGAAGAGTGCCCATGAAGCCGCTGTTGATGCCGTATGTCAGGCCCGCTTCGTCTCGAACAGCAACTCCCAGTCTCGAAGTCAGGGTGGACTGACCCAGGCAGGAGTTGGCCAACTGGGCCGCAGGATAGTCCTTATCCCCGAAAGAAAGACGTCCGGCGTGGCCCAGAAAGAGGTCGAGATTGGGTCGATCTGCGATTTCGGTCTCCACTCGAGAAGGAACCCCAGCGGCGACCTCAGGAAGAGCCGGCATGGCCGTCGCCTCGGCGCCCCAGCCGAAGAGGGAGTCGCCGAAGAGCGTGTCGACGTCGACATCCTCGACATCGCCGACCACGGCACATACCAGTGACCGACCGCCATACCATCCCGCATGGAAAAGCTCCAAATCCTCTCTGGTGATTGCCCGGACCTCGTCTTCCCGAATGTCAATCTCCCGCCGCCGATGGGGATGGCCGGCCGGATAGATCATCCGGGTCAAGTGCCCGAAGGCCGTGGCCGATGTGTCCTGGCGCTCGTGTTGCAGAATGCCCAGAATCCTTTCCTTGACCTTCTCGAGCTCATCATCCGGAAAAATCGGGCGCCGCAATACAGACGCCAGGATGTCGGCCATCCGAGGGAGTTCTTCTGCAAGGCCCTGCACGGAAAAGGACACCGAGGCCGGGGCCGAACTCGAAGAGCGGACATCCAGGTGCAGGCCGTGATCCTCCAACTCGCGGGCCAGGGCCATCCTCGAAAATTCGGCCGTCCCCCGCTCGAGCATCGCTGCCGTCAGGCTGGGAACGGCAAACCGTCCATCGGTGACCATCGCCGGACCTCCCTGAAGCATACCGGCGATCGTCACGGTTGGAGCGTGGTTGTTGGTGACGACCGCCAGGCGTCCTCCACCCTCGAAGGCATGAAGGGCAACTCGTTCGGCAAAAGACATTCTGTTCCCGGGATCGAAGAGGTTTTTTGTCATCGGCCGCTCTCCCCGTCGGACTCCGGCACAAACCATCCAACTGTCCGGTTGCGGGGCTCAAGGTACTGCCGACATACGCGCATGACGTCCTCTGGCCCAACCTCAGCGATACTATCCATCTCGTCGACGAACGCCCTCCAGTCTCCCATCGCTACGCTTTCGGTCAGTGCCGATACCAGGCGGGCAGGAGACTCCCGTTGGAAGGCCAGATCGGTTCGGCGTTGTACCTTGGCCCGGGCCAACTCCCCCGGTTCGGGCACGCCCGCCCCCAGGGCATCAATTTCTTCGAAGATCATCACCTCGACATCGGCGTGCTCCACTCCCGGCGCCAGGGTGGCAAAGACCTGAAAGAGCCCTGGGTCGTGGGTCTCCATCGCCGAAGCATGGACCCCGAGGCAAAGATTGGTCTCGACCAGCCGCCTGCTCAACCTACTGACGACGCCCTCCGTGAGAATCTGGGCCGCCACGCCCAGAGGCGCGAGGTCCCGATGCAGGCCCTCCGGGATGTGCCATACGCACCCGATGAAACCCAATTCGCCAGCCCGGTGCACACAGAAGCGCCGCTCTCCCCGCTGACGGCCTTCACGGATCGTGCCTCGAGGTCTCGGGACGGGAGCGGCATCCAGCGGGCCGAAGAAGCGCTCGACCAGGTCGAGGACCGGTTGCTCCTCAACATCCCCGGCCACGATCACGGTCGCGTTGTCTGGGTGGTAGAAGGTGTTATAGAACCCCCTCAGCGTCTCACCCTGAAAGGCCTCGACATCACCGCGCCACCCGATCGTCGGGTGGTGGTAGGGATGCTCGATGAAGGCGTGGGCGAAGAGACCCTTGAGCAAGACCTCGAACGGCTCGTTCTCACCACGGTCCAACTCGTTCAGTACGACCGAGCGTTCCTTTTCCAAATCCTCGTCCCTGACCAGGGCGCCCCGCATCCGGTCGGCCTCGATATCCGCCGCCGTCTCCAGATGTTCGAGCGGAACGGTCGCGTAGTAGTTGGTCCGGTCCAGCCAGGTTGTCGCATTGAAATTGGCGCCGATGCGCTGCAGCACCCTGGCAATCTCGGTACCCCGACCCCGGTTGAACCTCTCGGTGCCCTTGAACATCAGGTGTTCCAGCATGTGGGTCGCGCCGGTGTGGCCGGCGACCTCGTCCCTGGAGCCGACGCGGTAGACAACCCCGAGGGTTGCAACCGGCGCCACCGCCGTCGGCGCCAACAGCACACTCAGACCATTGTGGACAAGGCGAAACTCGGAGATCCCGCCCTTGCGTTCGATCAATTCAAAAGAAGTGTTCTTCATTCAGCCGCTGACGGTAGCAGAGGCGGGGCATACTTGGAAGGCGCTCGAGGAAGAAAGAGGACAGAAACGCAAAGACGCTAAGACGCTAAGACGCAAAGGGGAGAGGGTTTAGGGAACAGGAACTCGTTCGAGGCAAACTGCAGTAGGCTGGGCCTTGGCCCACCAATTCAAGTTTGCCGTTCGAGCCATGGTGGGCCAAGGC
>JAUXDC010000341.1 GCA_030618605.1 Holophagae bacterium
ATCGGCTCCTGGGCGATTGCGACAACGGAGACCAACACGAGAAAGATCACGAGAGACAGACGAATCAGGCGCATACAAAACTCCTTTGTTCGAGCAACCCTCATTTCCGAGGGTCGTTAGCTGGAAATGTCGTCGGCGCCGGCGGCGCCGAGTCGAATCAGCTCAGGCGTCGGAACAGGATTACTGCCCCGGCAATCAGCAACAGGACCATCGCCGCAACGCCCGTCATCGACAACGTCGGAATGGGCTCTCCTCCGCCGCCTGGCGGAGGATCGTCGGCAGTGGCAGTGACCAGGATATTCCGGGCCGCGTAGCCCTCGGAGCCGCCATCCGTCAGTGCCGTCAGGACGACAGTCAGCTGAGATCCTGCCGGGATGGGGGTCGAAAAGGTCTGGAAGTAATTCGACAATGTCACCCCGTCGACGACCAGCGGATCGGAGAGATCCACGACCGTTCCACTCGCCAGCGTGTAGCTCAGGCTGTTGCCTTCATCGGCAACGGCCGTCAGAAAGGTCTGGACGGCGCCGGAGTCCACCTGGTAACTCCACACGTAGATATCCTCGGGATCCTCGAAGTTACCCATCGCCGCCAGATCGATATGCAGTTCAAAGTCGGAGTCCCCCGCGCTGATGTCGAAGACCCAGGTCGCGTTCACAGGGTCGGAGTTGACGTCATTTACGGTGTCGCAGACACCAAAAAATTCATCGAAGTCCGTCATGGAATCAATGATACCGCCCAGGTCCGTCGGATAGAGGCAGACACTAACGTGGACCAGGGCATACGGAATATTGTTGAGGTTGGGGTCTGGAGGGGGCGGGCACGCCTGCTGAACCGCTGCGTACTTCTGGAACCCGTCGCCGGGGTTGCCGAAATCTGGAGCGTCGGTGCTGTAGCTGACGAGGTTGGTACTGGTGCTGGACACTAAATCCCAGGCGATATTGTCAGCCCAGGCCACGCCCGAAACCAAGCATAGACTCAATGCCGCCGAGAGACTTATGAGATAAAACGAACCGTGTTTCCTTTTCATTGTTGCCACCTCCACCTTAGTTTTCCGTGGACCCCCTCGGCCCACTTCCATGAACTCACTCATCCGCCCAGACGGACTCGTCGTGCGATCGAAAGCCGGGCCAAAGTATACCACCTCACCGTGCTGAATTTCCCGAACCGGTGGTCCTTTCGGACGGCCAGTCGGCCGGCATATTTCCGGTCAGAATCTCAATGAACTCGTCGAGGATGCGCAGGGTCAAACCCCACAGCACCTTTCCCTGCCAGTGATAGCAAGGGAGCCGAACGATCCTCCCGTCAATCGTGTGCTCGAGCGAAGACCGATGACTCCGGTCAGTCAAAAAAGACAACGGCAGCCAAAAGGCCTCCTGGACCTCATGGTTGAATGCCAGACTCGCCGAGCCGCGAAGCTCAAAGGCGAAGGGCTCGATAATGAGTCCCAGACGACGCCCTCTCGCCACGGCCTGTAGATCGGAAAATCGCCCCAGATGAACGGCCTCCGTCCCAAGGTCCAAACCGATCTCCTCGTCGGACTCCCTGACGGCAGCAGCCAGTGCGCTCTCATCTTCGGGATCCATCCGCCCTCCGGGAAAAGCGATATGTCCCGACCATGGGTCCTTGGGATGCTCCGCCCGATGGATCAGCAACACCTCGACCCCCTCCGAGCCGGGCCTGAAAATTACTGCGACGGCCGCTCTTCGATCACCCTCAAGACGCTGAGGGGCGAAACGGGCCAGCCGTCGCCTCAGGCGATCCAGACTCTCGACGGGATGGCCTTCCCCTGCGCCGCTCAAGGGGCGGAAAAACTCCAACTGTCAGTTGTCCCGTCCTCAAAGCCGTCGCTGAAGATCCGTCCGGTGCAGCCCGTTCCCTCGAAGATGCAGGAAACCCATTCGGGATGGTCGACGAAAGGATTACGGTTGCCCTGGTACTTGTAGACCGCTTCATTCCGGGTCAGTTCGTCGCCGGATACGGGATCCACCGACGCCCACTGCAGGAGAACCGAGAGCCTTCCCATGTAGGCCGTGCCCTCGTTCGACCCGGTCTGGGTACTGTCGATCAGACCGGTGTCGTCGGTCAGAATCAGGTCGGGCTCGTTGGAGCCGACAAAGCCGTGAGTGCCGCCCTCGTATCGGAGGTCCATATACAGCTGTGCGCGGGCGACATCCCCACGCTTGTCGATCCATGCCTCCCAAATCCCGGTTGCCGCTGTGCCGGTACCCCAGTTGGAGTCTCCGGGATAGCCGCCGCCCTCCCCGCCGACGCCGTTGTTGAAGTCGGTTGGGTACATCTCACAGGCAATGGAGCAGGTGCCATAGGCCCGGTTGGAACGTGACGAGTTGTAGGAGCCGTCCGCCAGCATCAGCATATGGCAATCGGTGAAGGGAGAGTTGGACCAGGTTTCCTCCGGGAAACCGAGGCTCTTCGGCCAGGTGTGTTCGCGGTTGAGAGAGCCGTCGCCCTTGAGAACGGAGGAGTTCTTGTAGACGGTCAGTGCGTTGGACGCATTGCCCGGGTCCTCGTCGGCCTCGTACAGGATGTCCCAGGTGTCGGTACCGCCCGTGGTGTATTCGTGCCGGATGTGATCCTTGACCGCCATGTGGAGCGTGCTGCGGAGACCTGCCTGGGACCCATCATCAACCGAGGCGTAGTAATCTTCGACGGTCACCCGGTTGGCCAGTCTGTGTGTGTTGTAGGCTTCACCGCCGGTGATGCTGCCCGTAAAGCCAGGCAGTCCTGCGCCGTCGAAATCGTTGCGGATCCAGTCGGCGCCGGCGTCGGTGTCGATACCCGAACGGACGCGCGACGCGCCGAGGACCCCGGTGCCCCCACCGTCGAAACCAGGATCGAGGACTGGAGTCGCATAGGCGAAATCTCCGGCGTCGCCATCCGTAACGGCAATGCCGTCGGTGATCTCACTCCAGAACGTGTGATCCATGACGCCGTCGTCGCTCCAGTCAACATCGTCGCCGGCAACGCCTGTGAAATCCTTGACAAGAAGGATCGTCGTCGAGTTCCCTTCGAGGTTGTCAGCGAGGAAACCGGTCGTCCATGCGCCACCGCCACTCGTCAGGAGGACGTGGAAGACGTTGTCGATGTGGCCCGCATCCTCCTGGTCGCCATCGATCACGAGGACCCAGTAGTCCAGGTAGAAGGTCTCCGGCATGCCGAAGACCTCGATGTACTCGTAATCATCCGCGCCGGTGTGGTCCAGCACGAACTCGTTGATCACTGGAGTGGGTCCCGAATTCCAGCTATTCTCACTACCCGGGGTGTTGTGGGCCTCTCCCGGCGAAGCGGAAGCAAACATGCCGGGGAGTCCATCACCGAAGAAATTGTTGCGCAACCAGTCGCCTTCGGTATCGGTGTCCGTACCGTTGGGAATCCGGGACGCGCCCCCGGGCGGGTAGGGATTGTCGTCCATGTCTGAGGACAAGACCGTTGTGCAGTACGCTCCATCGCCCGAATCCCCGTCCCACACCGAGACCTGATCGATGATATTGGTCCAGAACTCGGTGTCCAATACGCCGTCGTTGTTCCCGTCGACATCGTCACCAATGACCCCGGTGAATCCCTCCACGAGCAGCAGGGTCATGCTGCCGTTTTCCAGCTTTTCCGAAAGATAGGCCGTCATCCAGTAACCGTCGCCATCGGTGGCGCCAACCGCAAAGAAC
>JAUXDC010000162.1 GCA_030618605.1 Holophagae bacterium
CTTGATGTCGAAGGGAAATTCAAAATCTCGGCGGACCATGAGGACTGCCACACGGCCATCGAGTTCTACCTGACTCAACAGCTCGGAGTCCTTGGTAAGAAGGTCCATGTGGGGCGCTCCCGAAACGATCAGGTTCTGACGGCCTTGAGGCTATACACCCTGGGCGAATTGCAGAGGCTGGAATTCCTGACCAGTCGTCTGGTGACGAGCCTGGACGGGGTTTGCGGGCGGGCGGGTGAGATTGGACTTCCCGGCTACACCCACATGCAGCCTGCCATGCCGTCATCAGTGGGGCTGTGGTTGGGTTGTTTCCGGGCGGCTCTCGACGACGATCTTGTATTGCTGCACGCGGCGCGACAGGTTCTGGATCAAAGCCCACTGGGCACCGCTGCGGGTTTTGGTGTGCCGGTATTTGAACTCGATCGGGAGATGACCGCCGCAGACCTTGGATTTGCCCGGGTGCAGGAGAATTCGATCTATGCCCAACATAGTCGTGGGAAGTTCGAAGGAATCGTGCTCCACGTCGCGAGCCAGATCATGTACGACCTCAACCGGTTGGCCAGCGATTTGATGCTCTTTACCATGCGTGAGATGGCTTTTGTCGTCTTGCCGGAGGCCCTGTGTACCGGCTCCTCGATCATGCCTCAGAAACGAAACCCCGATGTGCTCGAGCTCATCCGTGCCAAGTACCATTTGGTCTTGGGAGATGAAATGACCATCCGACACCTCAGCGCGAATCTGATCTCTGGTTACAACCGAGACGTGCAACTGACCAAGGGGCCGTTGATGCGGGGTCTCGAGGCCACGGCACAGAGCCTTTCCATGATGGCCCGAATTATTGCCGAGATGGAGATTGATGCCGAAAGTTGCCGTCAGGCAATGGGCGAAGAGCTCTACGCGACCGAGAAAGCCTACCGGCTGGTTCGTGAAGGCATGCCCTTCCGTGATGCGTATCGTCGGGTTGCCGATGAGACAAGAAGGCAATTGAACACCAAAGAGCGCGAAGAACGCAAAGAAAACGCCAAGAAGAAATAATTACATCCGCGCGAAGCGCCCTATGCCCACGCTGATCCGGCCGCCCTGACGGGCGGCACGCGATGTCCCTACCTCGGAGTGAGGGCCGGATTGGCCTCGGGCAATATGGGCGAATCAGTACCTCTGGGAAACCAATACGGGCCTCACTCCGAGGTTCATAACCGGGGAAAAGACTGTCTCTTCTTCTCTAATGCACCTTTGCTGCGGGATCTTCGTCGTCCATGCCGTGGGTCATGACGAAGAAGTAGGCCGCGAAGGGTTCGGTGTCGGACTCGGCCATCATTTCGAAGATGTATTCACCGTCAAGTTCTCCGGCGAACCCACGGACCCAGGCGACCTGTTCCGGTGCGACCAGGATTTCTCCCAGAGGGCGTTTCCCTCTGATCGCCTGAATGACCAGGGTGTCGTTCTCCTCGGTTCCGAAACCCCAGTGGATATCTGGGTCGTCGTAGACCACGGATTCAGGGGTGCCGGCGCGAAGGATGCAGTTTGGGTGAGTCATGAGCCATGCCCAGAACTCAGGAAGACTGAGAGTCAGTTCGTCGTTCATTGTCGTCTCCGACTGAGCATGGTAGCACTTCGGCAGCCGGCCAGTTGACAGAGGTTTATGGGGAGCCGGAAATCGCCGCTTTTCAAGGTATGCGAACGGGCACCCGCTGTCTATTTGGGGCCGATGCCTACGGGCTCATCTCATACGCGTCTTTCTGGACCAAGACGAAGCGCTCCCAAACCGAAGTGAAACGAGACTCGTCGATCGCAGGGCGATGGATCATTTGCAGGCAGTGCACAGCTTGCTCAGAGGTTGTAGAGGTTGTCGAATAGAGATTGAGTGCGTGGCGTGAGAAATCCCGAACCATGAAATCAAAGATCTGGTCGAGCAGTTGTTCATCAACCTCCTGAAGTCTGGCGCTTTCGAGAATCAGTTGACCGTAGACTACCAGGGAAAAGAGCTCCCCAAGGCTGAGTAGGAAATCCATGTCGCGCTTCTGGTTCTTGTCCGGCGGACTCGAGCCGAGTAGCGCTTTGAGGTTCTTGATTTGAGCCTTGAATATCTCGACGTTCGGGAGCTGCACCGAGCCGTATGCTATCTCGGGATCGTGAAATTGGATCGCGCCCAACCCCCGGGTCGGTCCCTGGTCGAATAAAAAGGCATCATGTTCGGCCTGAGTTTGGGGCGGCACCTCTTCATACTCGGTGGGGTTGAAGAGAAAGTTGGCCATGAACTTCACGACCAACGCCATGTTGACGTGAACGGTTCCTTCGAGTTTGGGAAGGGCGCGAATATCCCGGACAGCCATCTCGAAAAACGTGTCCTTCTCGAATCCCTTTGCTGCTATAACTTCCCACAAGTCGTTGATAACTTCCTCACCCTGGGTTGTCACCTTCATCTTGACCATCGGGTTGTAGAGGAGGTATCGACGATCCTTGGCCGATGCCACGCGCATGTAGTCGCTTGCCCGTTTTGAAAAAAGACGCATGGCAACAAGCCGCGTGTAAGCGTCGGTGAGCAGATGTTTGATATGGGGGAAATCGGTCACGTATTTCCCGTAGAGTTCTCGGTTGGCGGCATGTTTGAGGGCTTCGTAAAGAGCATGTGTACATATTCCGATCGATGCCCAACCAAGGTTGAACTTGCCGATATTGACCGTATTCAACGCCGCATCCCAGGCGCTCGGCCCGGACGTGAGAACTTCGTCGGCGCTGACCGGATAACCACTCAGGGCGAACTCCGAAACATGCATCTGCGACTTGACGATATTCTTGACGTCTTCGTAGTCGGGGTGGTCGGCCTTGACTGCAAAAAAGACATACTCGTCGGTTTCGGAGTTCTTACCAAAAACGCTCAGCAACGCAGCCTCGTTGCCGTTGCCGATGTAATATTTGTTGCCATCAGCCCTGAAGCTGCCATCAGGCATTGGCGTTAACATCATTTCAGTCGAGTAGAGATCGGCGCCGTGGTCTTTTTCCGACAATCCAAAGCCGAAGATTCCACCCTCCTTCAGTTTCTCGGCCGTAGTTCGTTTAATGATCTCGCCATCAGCCATCCACAACGGCCCCAAACCGAGGATACTCACCTGCCAGGTGTACCAATAGTTCAGCCCGTAAAACCCCAAGATCTCGTTGAACTCGCAATTGCGCCAAGTATCCCAACGAGCTTCAGGATCATCGATGTTGTACTCCGGAGGCGTCAAAAGAGTCGAGAAGATTCGGTTATCTTTGACGAAGTCGAGGAAGTCACGGTACCAGCGGCGCTCGTGGTCATCCTTCTTGAGCTCTGCCTTCCCCTTGTTCTCGAAGAACTCGACAGTCAGTTTCATGATCTCCCGGGTGCGCGGGTCATGAGATTCAAACGATTGGGTTTGGGGATTGAACAACATTGACGACTCCTCCATCTCTTGGTCCTGTCATAGCAATATTCGTATACGAACGTCGAATCCTATTTTACCGAAATCGGTTCGAATAGGTAACGGAGATGATTCCCGACAGCTGGTTGCTGATAGCTCCTTAGAACGGTGCGATCAGCAGGGCCAGAGACTTCGGGCCGACGATGTAATCCCCGGACTGAACCGACGGCTCGGTCCCCGGTGCAGAGATGTCGTCCGGCGAGGGCAGAAACGTGTCGATCAATCGCCTCCATCCGCCGTCCTGTGCTTGATTTACCGGCGGCAACTGGAATTCCAGTTCTTCGGTCCAGGCGTTGAACATCAGGTGGCCGATCATGCCGGGTGAGAATCGGACGGTGATGGCGATGCTCCTGCTGTCCTCGGACCAGTCCGGCGTATCCAGGGTGACTCCGTGCCAGCGGATGTGCGATGTCCGCAGAACCTGGTCGAGGGTCATTCTCGCAGGGACGGCCAGGTGGTCCGGGTGTTGCCGAAAAGCTACAAGGATCTTGACGAAACGGTGGATGTCGGCGTGGCGGTCCAGCAGGGTCCAGTCGAACCAGGATATTTCGTTGTCCTGGCAATAGGCGTTGTTGTTCCCCGACTGAGTCCGCCGGACCTCGTCGCCCATCAGGAGCATCGGTGTTCCGAGAGACAGAAGGGTGATGGCAATGTGGTTCTTGACTTGGCGATTTCTCAGGCTCTCGATCTCCGGGTCATCGGTCGGGCCTTCGACGCCGTGGTTGTCGCTCAGGTTGTGGCTGGATCCATCTCGGCTGTCCTCTGAATTGGCCTCGTTATGTTTGACTTCATACGAGACCAGATCGTTGACCGTGAAGCCATCGTGACAGGTGATGAAGTTGATGCTCTGCTCGGGCTCCCGTTTTTCGTCCCGGTAGAGATCGGGACTGGCCAGAAGGCGTTCCGGCAGTTTCCTGACTGAATCGCGTTCGCCACGCACGAAGCGGCGGACATCGTCCCTGAAGACGCCGTTCCACTCGGTCCAACGATCGCCGAGAAAGGAACCAACCTGGTAGAGCCCCCCGGCGTCCCAGGCCTCGGCGATCAGCTTGGTGCCGGCCAGGCTCGGATCGGTCTCGATGTCCCAGAGAATTGGTGGATTATCGAGGGGTTCACCGTTTTCGTCGCGGGACAATATCGAGGCGAGGTCGAAGCGAAAGCCGTCAACGTGCATCTCTTCGACCCAATAGCGAAGACTGTTGAGGATCATTCGCCGAACAACGGATCCGTTGGCGTTGAGGGTGTTGCCGGTTCCCGAAAAATCGGCGTACTGTGAGGGATCTTCGGGGTCGGGAATGTAGTAGGTCGGGTTGTCGAGTCCCTTGAGGGACAGAATCGGACCGCGATGGTCCCCCTCGGCGGTGTGGTTGTAGACGACGTCCAGAATGACTTCGATGCCCGCACGATGGAGAGCCTTGACCATGTCCCGAAACTCTCGGATGGGCCCCAAAACGCTGGTGTCCGAAGCGTAGGCTGCATGTGGGGCGAAGAACGATACGGGACAGTAGCCCCAGTAGTTGGTCAATCCGGCGGGGGCATCCTGGGCATCGAACTGAAAGACCGGCAGAAGTTCGACTGCGGTGATTCCGAGATTGACCAGGTAGGGGATCTTTTCGACCAATCCTGCATAGGTGCCGCGGAGTGATTCATTGAGTCCTGAAGAGGGATGGCGTGTGAAGCCGCCGACGTGCATCTCGTAGATGACTGTGTCCGAATACGGCCGACGCAGGGGCGTGTCGCCCTCCCAGTCGTAGCCTCGGCGGTCGGTGACGATCGTCCGCATCGCGGTGGCCGTCGTGTCCTCGCGCCCTCGTGCAGCCTCTCGACTGTAGGCTGCGGGCACCCCGACCGCACAGGCATAGGGATCAAGCAGAAGTTTCGAGGGGTCGAAACGGAGGCCTGAATCACCGTTGGATGGACCGTCGGCCCTCCAACCATAGGCTTGGCCAGGAGCCAGACCCGAGACCTCGATGTGCCAGTAGTGAAATGTGCGGTTGTTGTGGCGGTCGAGTGTCAGAACCCTGCTGGGCTCGGTGTCATCGACATCGTCGAACAGCACCAGCTCCATCCATGTTGCGGAACGCGAATAGACGCTGAAATTGACGCCTGTCGGTGTCGGGTTCGCTCCAAGAGGAGAACTGCGGCCGGGGAGGGTGTTGGACATGGTTTATCTTAACCCGGCTGTGAAGAAGGAGGGGGAGAGGATGAAGGCGGAAGGATGAAGGATGAATGAAAAGACAAGGGGCGGCCGAGGCCGCCCCTTGGGGTGGGAATGTCGGAGGCTGATTTCCGTTCAGCGCCAAGGTTTCGACCGGGGTGATTGTTGACTGCCCGCGGAGACTTTTCGGGGATGAATCTCACGAGCTTCGGTCCCCGCTGGCCCGCCTCAATGTCGTTCTCGAACCTGCCCGGCAGAAGGCTCCGGGTGCGGCCAAAGGGCCGCGATGCGCAACCGGAGGTGTGCCACAGAGTCTGCTTCGTTTCGTTGACCTGTGGGGAGTTTGGAGCAGTCGAGTTTATGGGTGCAGACCTGAAAAGGCGGACCAACCCGAGAGGATCATCCGTACGCCCATGAACAGAAATATCAAGCCCAGGAGGATTTTGAGGATGTGGTTGGGGAGGTGGCCGGCGACCAGAGCTCCCACGAGGCTGAAGATTAGAAACGCAGCCATGACGATCAGTCCGGCTTTGACATCTACCAGCCCCTGGCGGTGATATTGCCAGGCGGCGAGCAGGCTGATCGGCGCTGCGACAATCAGCAGGGTCGTCCCCTGAGCGATTTTCTGAGGAAAGCCGGCGATGGCTGAGAGCCCGAAGATGATCAAGGCTCCGCCCCCGACACCGACCGTGCCCATGACGAGACCTGCGATTGTGCCGATGAGAATGAGTTCAATCACTCGTCACTGGTCCCTATGGCCTGTGAGGCTTCGACTCCGGAGTCTACTGCCTCGTAGTTGAGTTCGCTCCCGCGCATCGAATGGGGGATCAGGTAGACAACGGTCATCACTGCGGCGGCCGCCACGACGAGAACTCGCCCGATCCACTCCTTCTTGATCGGTTTGAAGCCAATGGTCGAGCAGGCGAGAATCCAGACGATCCACATGATCAGGACCTTATTGTCGGTCAGATCGCCTCCGAACGGCCAGCCGGTCCAGTAGGCGCCAAATGCGTATTTCTGAACGATCGGCCCCAAAATCATGCCGCCGACCGTGATGCCGATCAGCGTTGTCCAGGCGCTCCAGCGCATTCCCGATGGGGCGAATATCGCGGAAAGACCGGTTCTGATACCGAATAAAACGGCGAAGAACATCAAGATGATGTGCGGGATCAATACCGCAGTGGGAACTGGGTCCTTGTAGCGGAGGATCACCGTGTCCTGGTCACCGGAGGGTAGGCGAACCCTGCCTTCGGGGGTTTGCAGAGTCACTGAGTATTCGACCTTTCCGGCCGCGACCTGACGGGGGAGGTCCCCGGTGAGAATGTCTTCGCTACTGGTCATCGGAATCGACGAGAAGTCTTCATCTGTCGGATAGCGACGCCATTCGATCACCGCCGAGGTCTCACCGCCTGGATCCGGAATCCTGACCTGGGCGGGCGTCGTCGAGACGCCGCTGCGCACAAGGCGATAGGTATGGGTCGCGCCGGCCGCCTCAAAGGAGCCTCGTTTGGGGTGGGTGGGGCCGCTCAAACGTTGATAGATCACCGAGCCTGCCATCAAGAAGATTGCGAGAAACCAAATGACGATTTTGAGCCAAATGGGAGATTTTCCGGTTTTTCGTTTCGAGGGACTCATCGTGCCTCCATTCTTTCGGGAACGAATTCTACACTGTCCACAATCCGCTTTCGGCGGGTTACGTTACACTCCATCGCCGAGGAGGAGCTCATGAGTCACGACGTCAAGCACCTGTCCCGATCCACCCAGGCCATTCATGCCGGCCAGTATGCCGACGAGGCGACCGGGGCAGTGGCACCACCGATCTTCCAGACCTCGACATTTGCGTTCGAGAGTTGTGCCCAGGGGGCCGATCGTTTTGCAGGGACTGAGGACGGTTTCATTTATACGCGAATGGGCAATCCAACGATCGCGCGGCTTGAAGAAGCGGTATCGACGCTGGAATGCGGGTTCGGCGGGCTGGCGACAGGATCCGGGATGGCTGCACTGACGACGACCCTGTTCGCAGTGCTCAATCAGGGTGACCATGTTGTCGGGACCTCGTCGGTCTACGGCCCTTCCCGGGTCGTGATTGAAAGAGATTTCTCTCGTTTTGGTATTGCTTCGACCTTTGTCGATACCTCTGATCCCGAGGCAGTTCGTGCTGCCATCAGACCGGAAACCAAGCTGGTCTTCATCGAAACTCCGGCCAATCCTACGATCGTCCTGACCGACATCACGGCGATCGTCGAAATTGCCCACGAGCACGGCGCCCTGGTGCTGGTTGACAATACGTTTGCTTCGCCGATCTTGCAGCAGCCGTTGGAACTCGGCGCCGATATTGTGATGCACTCGATGACCAAGTTCATCAACGGTCACACCGATGTCGTCGCCGGCATGATCGTACCCAAGACCGAGTCCCTCTTCAAGAAGATCCGGCCGGTGCACTTCTATGTCGGCGCCTGTATGGATCCTCACCAGGCCTGGCTGGCGCTGCGAGGATTCAAGACGCTTTCCCTCAGGGTTCTTGCGGCGCAGGAGGGGGCGCAGAAGCTGGCGCAGTGGCTGGAATACCACGAAAAGGTCGAGTGGGTGCGGTACCCGGGCCTGGCCAGCCATCCCCAACACGAGTTGTCTCAGCGCCAGATGGACGGGCCAGGCTCACTGATCTCGTTCGAGGTCAAGGGGGGCTTGGAGGCCGGGGTCAAGCTCCTGGACTCCGTCAAGCTGATGACGCTGGCGGTGTCTTTGGGAGGCATCGAGAGCCTGATTCAGCATCCCTCGAGCATGACCCATGCTGCCATGCGGCCGGAAGACCGGATTGAAGCCGGAATCAGTGACGGCCTGGTCAGACTTTCGGTTGGTTGTGAGGATGTCGAGGACTTGATCGCCGACCTGCAGCAGGCGTTTGAGCAGGTTT
>JAUXDC010000034.1 GCA_030618605.1 Holophagae bacterium
GTATGTATTGACGAAGGAAGAGGGCGGACGGCACACCCCGTTTTTCAAGGGATACCGGCCGCAGTTTTTCTTCCGGACGACCGACGTGACGGGTTCGGTGATCATGGACGAGGGTGTAGAGATGGTTCTGCCTGGGGATAACACCAATCTCGAGGTTGAGTTGTTGACGCCCATCGCCATGGAAGTCGGACTGCGATTCGCGATCCGTGAAGGCGGGCGCACTGTCGGCGCCGGCGCAATCACAGAGATCCTGGAGTAAAGTATGGCCAGTGAAAAGATCCGCATTCGCCTGAAAGCTTACGACTATCGGTTGCTGGATCAATCGGCGACGGAGATCGTCGATACCGCGCAGCGTACCGGTGCCAGAATCGCCGGGCCCATTCCGTTGCCGACCCACATTCAGCGATTTACCGTGCTGCGTTCGCCTCATGTGAACAAGAAGAGTCGTGAGCAGTTCGAGATCCGGACGCACAAGAGGCTGCTGGATATTCTCGAGCCGACCCAACAGACTATCGACGCCCTGATGAAGCTGGAGTTGCCGGCTGGTGTGGACGTCGAGATTAAAGCCTACGGGGCTTAAGGGGAGGCCGGAGATGGTACGCGGAATCCTCGGAAAGAAAGTGGGCATGACCCAGATTTTTGACGACACGGGGCGCGTTGTGCCTGTCACGGTCGTCGAGGCTGGTCCATGTGTTGTTGTACAGATCAAGAATGCCGAGAAAGACGGTTACGAAGCCGTCCAGATTGGACTGGTGGAGCGTTCACCGCGCCGAAATGCCTCCAAGCCGATTGTGGGGCATTTCAAGGATGCCGGAGTTCCCCCAACCAGGATGTTGGGCGAGGTCCCTCTGGATGGCGAATGCAAACCTGGTGATTCTGTGCTTGCGGACATCTTCTCGGTTGATGAAGAGGTCAACGTCACTGCCAAGTCCAAGGGGCGTGGTTTCCAGGGCGTGATGAAGCGTCACGGTCATGCGGGTGGTCAGGCGAGCCATGGCTCCGGGTGGCACCGGAAGCCCGGTTCGATTGGTCAGTCGGCCTGGCCGTCCAAGGTGTTCAAGGGCGTCAAGATGCCTGGGCAGATGGGTAACAAGCGCATCACCGTGAAGAACGTCAAGGTGGTCAAGGTCGATCTCGACCGGAACCTCCTGTTTCTCAAAGGTGGCGTGCCCGGTGCCCGGAACTCCTACATCCGTATCGTCAAGGTTCAGGGGTGAGGTGGGCGCTATGAAGATAGAAATGAAGAACTGGACCAACAAGGTCATCGGCGAAATTGAGGTGCCCGAGAGCGTATTCGCTCACGAGGTCAACGAACACCTGGTTTGGGAGGTCGTCAGGGCCTACCTTGCAAGTCGTCGTCGTGGGACCCATAAGACCAAAGAGCGTGGAGAGGTTGCCGGTACCGGCGCCAAGCCCTGGAAGCAGAAGCACACCGGGCGAGCGCGTGCCGGACATCGCCGTTCCCCTCTGTGGCGTTCCGGTGGAATCGTTCACGGGCCGCGCCCTCGTTCCTATGTCATGAAGGTCAACAAGAAGGCCCGGCGGGCGGCGCTCAGAGGTGTTCTGAGCCAGCGTTTGGCGGAAGGCCGGATCCTCGTCCTCGACACCATGGATCTCGATGGGCCAAAGACCAAGGACTTCATGAAACAGCTCGAGATCCTCGGCATTCAAGGTGAAAAAGTCCTGCTCGTCGACGGCATCGAGAACATCAACTTGGACCTCGCCAGCCGGAATCGTCCGGAGTTGAAGATGATCGATGCACGGTCTCTCAATACCTACGAGGTGCTCAACCACCGATGGATCGTTGCGACCGAAGGGTCGGTTCGTTCTCTCGTGGAGGTGCTCTCATGAAATCGCGCGAGATCATCTTGCGGCCGATCATTACCGAAAAGACCACCTTGATGCAGGAACGTGAGAACACAATCTGCTTCGAGGTTGACCGCCGTGCCAACAAGATCCAGGTGCGGAATGCCGTCGAAGACCTCTTCGACGTCAGGGTTTCCGGCGTACGGATCGTCAACCGGAAGGGCAAGCCTCAAATTCGCTACGGCCGAGTCGTCAGTCATCGAAAGATGGTTCGCAAGGCCTATGTGAAATTGGCGGAAGGCGAAAAAACGCCTGAGTTCTTCGAGGCCATCTGAGGAGTCGAGCATGGGTATTCGCAATTACAAACCGACATCCCCGGGCCGCCGTTTCGTCACATCGCTGGATTTCTCAGAGTTGACGACATCGACCCCGTTGAAAAAACTAACGAAGGGCAAGAAGCGGTCCTCCGGTCGTAACAATGATGGCCACATCACGTCCCGCCATCGGGGCGGTGGTCACAAGCGGCGTTACCGGATCATTGACTTCAAGCGGGACAAGTTCGACGTTCCCGCCAAGATCGCAACGGTCGAGTACGATCCCAATCGTACGTCCTTTATTGCCTTGCTGCATTACCTCGATGGCGAGAAACGCTACATTCTCGCCCCCGAGGACATCAAGGTCGGCGACATGGTCGTCGCAGGCGAGAAGGTCGAGGTACGGCTGGGCAATGCCATGCCTCTGCGGAGCATCCCGTTGGGAACCCAGGTTCACAACGTGGAGCTCAAGCCGGGCAAGGGCGGCCAGATGGTTCGTTCGGCGGGCGCCTCCGCTCAGATCATGGCCAAGGAAGGCAAGTACGCCACCCTTCGCATGCCCTCCGGTGAAATGCGGATGGTTCTGGTCTCGTGTATGGCCACGATCGGGCAGGTTGGGAACTCCGAGCAGTCAAACCTTTCCATCGGCAAGGCTGGACGCTCTCGTTGGAAGGGCATCCGCCCCCAGACACGTGGAACTGCAATGAACCCGGTGGACCACCCCCATGGTGGTGGTGAGGGCCGGAACAAGGGACACCATCCGGTGACCCCCTGGGGTAAGCCCACCAAGGGCGCCAAGACGCGTGGTCGGAAGTCTTCGGACCGTCTGATCGTTTCGCGTCGGAAGAAGTAGGGAGAGAAAGATGACTCGATCGATCCGAAAAGGCCCCTTCATTGACGATCATCTGATGAAGAAGATCGAAGCCGTGACTTCGGCGGATGACCGGAAGGTCATCAAGACCTGGTCTCGTCGTTCGACGATCACGCCGATGATGGTGGGATGCACCATCGCCGTTCACAACGGTCATAAATTTGTTCCCGTCTTTGTGACGGAAAACATGGTGGGTCACAAGTTGGGCGAATTTGCTCCGACTCGGACCTTCCGCAGTCACGCAGCCGGCAGAAAAGAAAAAGGCGCTCGGTAGGAGGAATGATGGCAGCACGAGCTCAACTCAGGTATTATCGTTCGTCGCCGCGCAAAGTGCGGTTGGTTGCGGACCTCGTCCGTGGCAAATCGGTCGAACCCGCCCTGACGTCTCTCCAGCTGAGTCCAAAGTACGCGGCGCGCGACGTGGAGAAGTTGGTTCGGTCGGCTCTGGCCAATCTTGAACAGAGCCAGCCCGGTGTGGATGTCGACAAGGTGTTTATTTCCAGGATTACGGTCGATGGTGGGCCCAGCATGAAGAGGGGCCGCCCGGCTTCGAAAGTAGTGCGAATGCACCGGATCCTGAAGCGCATGTGCCACGTCACCGTGGAACTTGATGTGCGCGAGCGTTAAGGAGGACGAAGTGGGACAAAAAACACACCCCTACGGTTTCCGTCTGGGATACAACAATACGTGGCGCTCGCGCTGGTATGCCGAGGGGAAAGAGTATGCGAACCTCCTGCATGAAGATCTGCAGCTGAGGGATTTCCTTCGGGAACGCCTTGCCAATGCCGCGGTTTCGGCCATCGATATCGAGCGCACAGCCAACAAGTTGCGCGTGAATATCTTGTCGGGCCGTCCCGGGATCATCATCGGTCGTAAAGGCGCCGAGGTGGACAAGCTGCGGGACGACATGATGCGCCGCTACGGCCAGGATATCCACATCAATATCCAGGAGATCCAGCGTCCGGAAATTGACGCTCATTTGATCGCCGGCAATGTTGCGCGTCAGCTCGAGCGTCGGATCGCATTCCGCCGGGCCATGCGCCGGGCGATCGAAAATGCGCTTCGTTTCGGTGCGCAGGGTATCAAAATCCGGTGTGCCGGTCGGCTTAACGGTGCAGAGATCGCCAGGGCCGAGTGGTATCAGCAGGGCCGACTGCCCCTTCATACGCTGAAAGCCGATATCGACTATGGCTTTGTGACTGCCTATACGACCTTCGGTGTCATTGGGGTCAAGTGCTGGGTCTACCGCGGAGAGCGGCACCGGGCCCGAAACCGCACCCGTGCGGCGAAATGAGGAGCTGAACCATGTTGATGCCCAAGAAGGTAAAGCATCGCAAGCAACAGCGAGGCAAGATCAAAGGTATTGCCCGTAAAGGGAATTACATCGCCTTCGGGGATTACGCTCTGCAGGTGTTGGAGCCCGGTTGGTTGACCGCTCGGCAGATCGAGGCGGCCCGTATTGCGATGACCCGTCATGTCAAACGTGGCGGCAAAATCTGGATCCGGATCTTCCCGGACAAGCCGATCACCAAGAAGCCCCTGGAAACCCGCATGGGTAAGGGGAAGGGCAATCCCGAAGAGTGGGTGGCCGTCGTCAAACCGACCCGGATTCTCTACGAGATGGAGGGTGTTCCGGCGGATGTGGCCAAGGAAGCCATGCGCTTGGCGGCCCACAAGCTGCCGCTCAAGACCCGGTTCATCACCAGGGGAGGCTCGGAATGAACGCCAAAGAACTTCGAGATCGTTCGATGCCCGAGTTGAACAAGACCCTTGGAGACCTCGAGGAGCAGCTTTTCAAACTGCGGTTTCAAAAGTCGACGGGGCAGATCGAGAACCCAATCAAGATTCGTGAGGTCCGCAAGGATATCGCCCGCGTGTTGACCGTGATGGGTGAAAACCGGACACAGGAGGCGAGCCATGACTGACGTCAGGAAGACCGGGCGCAAGACCACCAAGGTGGGTATTGTGCTGACAAATGAGGCCGATAAGTCGGTGGTCGTGAAGGTTGAGAGCCTTGTGATGCATCCGCTCTACCGTAAATTTTCACGGACCAGCTCCAAGTTTATGGCCCATGACGAGGAGAACACCTGCAATCGCGGTGACCGTGTGTTGATCGAGGAATGTCGTCCTCTGTCCAAACGCAAACGCTGGCGTGTGCGACGCGTCATCGAGCGGGCGCAGTAGGCGGGGGAGAAGACCATGATTCAGATGGGAACAATGATTAACGTGGCCGACAATTCCGGCGCCCGCCGGTTGAAAGCCATTCGCCAGATCGGTGGATCGGCGGCCCCGCGTTATGCCGGAATCGGCGACATCGTCGTCTGTTCCGTCAAAGAGGCGGTGCCTAATTCGGAGATCGAAAAGGGCGCGGTCGTCAAGGCTGTTCTGGTCCGTACACGATTTGCAACCCGCCGCAAAGACGGCTCCTACATCAGGTTCGACGACAACGCTGCCGTGATTGTCAACGCCGAACGTGAGCCGGTAGGAACACGCGTCTTCGGTCCCGTGGCCCGAGAGCTTCGTGAACGAAAGTTCATGAAGATCGTCTCCCTGGCCCCCGAAGTACTCTAGGAGGCCGAGATGAAGGTCAAAAAAGGCGACACTGTGGAAGTCATCGCCGGCAAGGATGCCGGACGGACGGGCAAGGTGCTCAAGGTGGACAGCGACCGCGAGCGGATTGTGGTGGAGGGCGTTCATATGATCAAGCGCCACACTCGACCCAACCCTCAAAAGCGCATCCAGGGCGGCATCGTTGAGCGCGAGGGCGCAATCCACGTGTCCAATGTAATGGTTGTTTCGCCCGACACTGGGAAGAAAACCCGTGTCGGATACAAAATTCTCGACGACGGACGGAAGGTCCGAGTCGCAAAGGTCGACGGCGCGATTCTCGACCGTTAGGAGGGACGATGGCGCGCTTACATGAGAAGTATCGTGAATCGGTGTTCGCCGATCTCCAAAAGGAGTTCGGGCTCACCAATCCCATGCAGGTACCGAGGATCGAGAAGATCACCTGCAACATTGGTGTCGGCGAGGCGTCTCGGAACGCCAAGCTGCTGGACGTGGCGCTGGAACAGTTGACGTGCATCACCGGGCAGAAGCCGGTCATGCGACGTGCCCGAAAGAGCATTGCCGCGTTCAAGCTTCGTGAGGGCATGCCGGTCGGCGCCAAGGTTACTCTGCGAAGAGAGCGGATGTACGAGTTCTTTGACCGTTTGATCAGTATCGGTCTGCCTCGTGTCCGTGACTTCAGAGGGGTCAACCCCGGTGCGTTTGATGGTCGTGGCAATTACACATTGGGTGTGCGCGACATCCTAATCTTCCCCGAGGTTGACTACGAGAAGGTCGAAGGCACCATGGGAATGAATATCACTATTACAACCTCGGCTCCCACCGATGACCAGGCGCGTGCGCTGTTGGCCGGTCTCGGGATGCCGTTCGCCAATCGGTAGGGAGGCAGACCGTGGCACGCAAGGCATCCATCGCAAAGAGCCTGAAGCAACCGAAGTTCAAGATCAGGCATCGTAATCGTTGCCGCCGTTGTGGTAGGCCTCGTGGTTACATGCGCAAGTTCAATCTTTGTCGCGTGTGTTTTCGTGAACTGGCCCTGGAGGGTTACCTCCCGGGCGTGACCAAGGCCAGCTGGTAAAGGGGGCGACCATGACTATGACCGATCCCATTGCCGACATGTTGACTCGTATTCGAAACGCGACCATGATGCGCCACGACCGGGCGGATATCCCGGCGTCGAAGGTCAAGGTCGAGATTGCCAAGATCCTCAAGCAGGAAGGGTTCATCCGGACTTTCAAGCTGATTGAGGAAGGACCGCAAGGTCTGATTCGGGTCTATCTCAAATATGCAGATGACGGCGAGCCGGTGATTCACGGCCTTCGCAGAGTCTCGACCCCGGGGTGCAGAATCTACACCCGTGTCGAAAGTCTGCCCAAGGTCCGTAACGGACTCGGCGTTGCGTTGATATCAACCAATCGGGGTGTCATCACCGACGAACAGGCACGTGGCCTGCGCGTTGGCGGCGAGATCCTGTGTGAGATTTGGTAGGGAGGGCGCCATGTCTCGTATTGGAAAACTGCCCATCCCGGTTCCCTCCGGCGTCGATGTCCACGTTGGTAACGGCGTGGTCCAGGTCAAGGGGCCCAAGGGCTCGATCCTGGTCCACCTGATGCCCGGTATCGAGGCTGAGGTCAAGGATGGCAAGATTAAACTCGATCGGGCCAACGAGGAGCGGCAAACCCGTGCCTTCCATGGTCTGAATAGAGCCCTCATTGCCAACGCCGCAACCGGCGTTTCCGAGGGCTGGAAGAAAGAACTCGACATCATAGGTATCGGTTACCGTGCTGAGAAACAGTCAAAGTCGGTGACGTTCAATCTCGGCTATTCCCATCCGATCGATTTTCCGATTCCCGAGGGCATTGAGATCGAGGTGGACGGCAAGGCTAACCGGATCTTTGTAACCGGTATCGACCGTCAGCAAGTCGGTCAGGTAGCGGCGGACATCCGGTCACTTCGGCCGCCCGAGCCGTACAAGGGCAAGGGTATCCGGTATGTCGGCGAATACGTCAAGATCAAGGCTGGGAAGCAGGGGGCTACAGTATGAGCCGCATCAAAGACCGTAAAGAACGCCGTGCCAGAATCAAGCGCCGATATCGGAGCACTGTTCGGGGAACTGCCGCAAGGCCACGCCTCGCGGTGTATCGCAGCCTGCGCCACGTCTATGCGCAGGTCATCGACGACGAGGCCGGAACCACCTTGGCTTCCGCCTCGAGTCTGGAAAAAGATGTTTCCGGAAGCGCGTCTCACTGCGGAAATTCCGAGGCGGCCAAATTGGTCGGCAAGGTGATCGCCGAGCGTGCCAAGGAGAAGGGCCTCGAGACCGTGGTTTTTGACCGCGGTGGATTCAACTATCACGGAGTCGTTCGTGCGATGGCCGAGGCTGCTCGTGAAGCCGGCCTGAAGTTTTAGGGGATGCGATGATGATCAACCGAGAGACTGAACAGGCGGAAACAGTTGTCCACATCAACCGTGTAGCAAAGGTTGTCAAGGGTGGTAAGAACTTCTCCTTTTCGGCCGTTGTCGTTACCGGCGATGGTGAAGGCAAAGTGGGCTACGGTACCGGTAAGGCCCGAGAGGTGCCGCCGGCAATTCAAAAAGCCTCCGAGCGGGCCAAGCGGTTCATGATTCGTGTGCCGATGGTCGGTGGAACCGTTCCTCATCTGGTGTGGGGACGCTGGGGTGGCACACGTGTTTTGTTGCGTCCGGCTTCTCCCGGAACGGGCGTGATCGCAGGTGGCGGAGTACGTGCGGTCATGGAATCAGCGGGCATTCAGGACGTCTTGACCAAGATTGTCGGGAGCCGAAATCCATTCAACGTCGTGCGGGCAACCTTCGATGCCTTGGGACAGTTGATGACTGCTGAACAGGTCCAGCGCCTGAGGGGCGTCGAAATCGGTGGTGGATCGGTCGAGGCCGTCTCGCCCGCAGTCGCCACCGTGCCGGCCGAAGCGCCTGCCAAGGTGGTAGCTCCTGTCGAAGAGACCGTTGCCGAAGAGCCGAAGGAAGTGAAAGCTCCGGTCCAAGAAGGCATCGCTGAGGATGCGGTCGAAACGAAAGCGCCGGTAGAGGAAGCCGTAGTTGAAGAGGCGGCCGCAGAAGAAGGCGATGCTCCCGAGGAGACAGTAGAGAAGGGTGATTCGTCATGACGGCGACAAAGAAAAAAGCTCGTAAGGTGCTGAAAATCACTCAATTCAAGAGTGGAATCGGGTATTCGGAGAACCAGAAAAAGGTTCTCAAAGGCTTGGGTCTGGGAAAAATTGGTCGAACCGTCACGCGGGTCGATCATCCCTGTATCCGAGGCATGGTGACCAAGGTCACGCACCTGGTTTCAGTCGAGGAGGTAGAGGCATGACCATGGAACTGCATAATCTTCGTCCTGCACCGGGCGCCAAGCGTCCTCGCAAGCGGGTCGGTCGCGGGCCGGGTTCGGGTCACGGCAAGACCGCCGGCAGAGGCCATAAGGGACAGAAATCCCGGAGTGGTTATTCACGTCGGTACGGATTCGAAGGCGGCCAGATGCCGTTGGTTCGCCGAATTCCCAAACGGGGTTTCTTCAACGTGTTCCGGGTGGATTACCAGGTTGTTAACCTGTGTGATCTCGATCGGCTCTTTTCCGATGGAGATGAAGTCAACCCGACAACGTTGGTCGAAAAGGGTCTGATCCGTCGCGGCCCCAAGCCGGTCAAGATTCTGGCGACCGGTGATCTCTCCAAAAAGCTGTCGATCGTGGCCGACAAATTCTCCGGCTCCGCTCGAAGCAAGATCGAGGCCGCAGGGGGTACCTGCGAGACGGTGACGTCGTGATCGACAGCTTCCGCAACATCTTTGCGATCCCCGATCTCCGGAGAAGGCTGATGTTCACCTTCGCCTTGCTGGCGGTCTACAGGGTGGGCGCTTTCATCCCGATTCCCGGGGTGGATCCGATGGCGTTGGCCGAGTTCGCGGAGGCCGCCAAGGGAACGGTTCTGGGAATGTTGAACCTGTTCTCCGGTGGGGCGCTCGGGCGGATGACCGTCTTCGCCCTGGGAATCATGCCGTATATTTCGGCGTCGATCATCTTGCAGTTGTTGACAGTAGTCTGGCCCTATTTGGAGAAACTCTCCAAAGAAGGCGAACTCGGGCGACGCAAGATCACCCAGTACACGCGGTATGGAACCATCGTCCTTTCCATTATCCAGGGAATGGGTATTTCGTTCTTCCTGGAAAGAACACAGGCGCCTGGTGGCGCACATCTGGTGCCTTTGGAACTTCAGGGTTGGGGCTTCCGTCTCTTGACTGTCTTGACCTTGACCACCGGCACGGCCTTCGTCATGTGGCTCGGTGAGCAGATCTCGGAGCGAGGCATCGGCAACGGTATTTCGCTGATCATCTTTGCGGGGATCGTCGTCGGTCTGCCCGGAGCGATCTTCAGTACGATCACCGATGTACAACAGGGTTCCTTGAGTGTTATGACAATCATCATCTTGGTTGTCTTCATGCTGGGTGTCGTTGCGGCAATCGTCTACATGGAGCGAGCGCAGCGGCGAATCCCGATTCAATACGCCAAGAGAGTTGTCGGCCGGCGGGTCTACGGTGGCCAGAGCACCTATTTACCGTTGCGACTGAACACCGGCGGCGTGATCCCCGTGATCTTTGCGGCCTCGATCATGTCGTTCCCGCAGACTCTCGGACAGATGATCGAAAACCGCTGGTTGCAGAAGATTACCGAAGCCCTTGGTTATGGTGAGCCTCTCTACAACCTGGTGTACCTGCTGTCGATCGTCTTTTTCTGTTACTTCTACACGTCGATCATCTTCAATCCGGAAGATACGGCGGAGAACATGCGGAAGTACGGTGGCTTCATCCCAGGGATTCGTCCGGGAAAGAAGACCGCAGAGTTCATCGATCGGATCCTCACCCGGATCACCCTGGTCGGAGCGGTCTACCTGGCGATCGTCGCTATCCTGCCTCAAATCCTGATTTCAGGATTCAAGGTGGCAACCATTCCGGTGATTGGTGCGACGCTTGATGCCTTGTTGCCGTCGGTTATCACCGAAGGACTGGGCCTGAAGTTCTACTTTGGTGGAACCTCGTTGCTGATCGTTGTCGGAGTCGCGATGGACACGGTCCAGCAGATCGAAAGCCAGCTCGTGATGCGACACTATGACGGCTTTATGCGTCGTGGTCGGATTCGCGGGAGAAAATAACGGATGATTCTGCTCAAGTCCACGGCTGAGATCGATGCCATGGACCAGGCCAATCGCCTGGTTCACCGAGCACTGGAACATGTCCGCGAAGCGGCTGTTCCCGGTGTGACGACATGGGATCTCGATCAGAAGGCTGAGGCCTTGATTCGAAGTGGGGGCGGCATGCCCGCCTTCAAGGGGTATCGGGGATTTCCCGGTACGCTGTGTATTTCCATCAACGACGTCATCGTCCACGGGATCCCAAGCCGAAGCGTGCGGCTGCGCGAAGGTGATTTGGTCAGCGTGGATTGCGGCGTGGTGATGGATGGTTTTTTTGGTGATGCTGCGATTTCTTTCGGCGTGGGACGGATTTCCGAAGAGGTCCGCCGGTTGATGGAAACGACGCGGCAATGCCTCCAGGATGCCGTTTCCGAGGTCCGGCCTGACAATCGGCTCGGAGATATCGGCGCCGCCGTACAGCGACGGGCGGAGTCGGCAGGATATGGAGTGGTTCGGGATTTTGTGGGGCACGGTATTGGTCGAAGCCTTCACGAAGACCCTCAGGTTCCGAACTACGGGGTCGCTGGAAGAGGGCAGATGATGAAGCCGGGTTTGGTCATCGCCATCGAGCCAATGATCACCGCCGGAAGCTGGCGAGTGAAAGTTGACGATGACGGCTGGACAGCCAGGACAGAAGACGGTAAAATCGCCGCCCATTTTGAGTTCTCAGTTGCAGTGACTGAGAATGGTGCCCGTGTGCTCGGGGTTGAGGAGTAGAAATGGCCAAGGAAGAAGCGATCGAAGTGGTCGCAACAGTTGTGGAGCCGTTGCCGAACGCAATGTTCCGCGTCGAACTTGAAAACAGCCATGAGGTCTTGGCCCATATCTCGGGGAAGATGCGCAAGCATTTCATTCGGATCTTGCCCGGGGACAAAGTACTTGTCGAACTCTCTCCATATGATTTGAAGAGGGGTCGTATCGTTTACCGCTACAAATAAAAAGGGGGCGACAATGAAAGTTCGTCCGTCAGTGAAACGCATGTGTTCGAAATGTAAGATCATCCGTCGCAAAGGCGTGATCAGGGTGATCTGCGAAAATCCGAAACACAAGCAACGCCAGGGATGATCGAGGAGGATTCATGGCACGAATCGCAGGTGTTGATCTGCCAGCCAACAAACGAGTCGAAATCGGCTTGACCTATATTTACGGCATCGGTCGCACCCGTGCCAAAGGGGTTCTTTCAACCGCCGGAGTCGAGGAGGGCATCAAGGTCAAGGATTTGTCGGAAGACGAGATCCTTCGGCTTCAGCGTGTCCTTCAAGACGAGGGTCAGGTTGAGGGTGATCTCCGCAAGGAGGTAGCCATGAACATCAAGCGGCTGATCGAAATCGGCAGCTATCGTGGCATCCGTCACCGCCGGGGTCTCCCCGTTCGGGGGCAGAGGACCCACACCAACGCTCGAGGGCGAAAAGGTCCGAAGCGTCAAGCCGTTGCCGGCAAGAAAAAAGCGCTTAAGTAGAGACCGGGAGTTCAACTATGGTCAAGGATCGCAAAGGTGCACGCAAGCCGCGTCGGGAAAAGAAAAGTATCCCGCACGCCGTTGCCAATATTCACGCAACCTTCAACAATACGATTGTCACCTTCACCGACCCCAGCGGTAATACGTTGTGTTGGTCGTCGGGTGGACGGATCGGTTACAAGGGTTCGCGCAAGGGCACGCCCTATGCCGCACAACTGGCTGCCCGGAATGCTGCTGAGCAGGCCCAGGACAACGGTGTTCGTAGCGTTGAAGTTCGCGTCAAGGGGCCTGGCCCCGGTCGTGAGTCGGCAATCCGCGCCGTTGCAGCTACCGGCATGGACATCAAGAGTATCCGTGACATTACACCCATCCCCCACAATGGATGTCGTCCGCGCAAGCGCCGTCGCGTCTGAAATCGTTAGGAGTCTGAATAGTGGCACGTTATAGAGGGCCTGTTTGTCGGCTTTGTCGCCGTGAAGGAATGAAGCTCTTCCTCAAGGGAGAGCGCTGTTACAAGGAAAAGTGCGCCATCGAGCGCCGAAACCAGCCTCCGGGGCAGCACGGTGGCGCCCGTCGGCGGAAACCGAGAGCCTACGGCATCCAGTTGCGCGAGAAGCAGAAGCTTCGCCGTGTCTACGGTATGTTGGAAGGCCAGTTCCGGCGGACATTTGACGAAGCCAACCGACGCAAGGGTGTGACCGGTGAAAACCTGTTGCAGCTCCTTGAACTTCGGCTGGACAATGTTGTCTTTTCCCTGGGATTTGCGACCTCTCGCACCCAGGCTCGGCAACTGCTTCGCCATGGTCATGTCCTGGTCGATGGCCGGCGGGTTAATATCCCCTCCTTCCGGGTCAAGCCGGGGATGGAGGTTTCTCTCCGGGAAAAGAGCCGGAAACTGGCTCAGATTGAAGAGGCCGTCGATTTCGCCCAGGGACGAGGAATTCCTGCGTGGTTGGAGTTGGACGCCGCTAATCTTACAGGCAAGGTTGTCGAGGCGCCGTCCCGTGAGGACATCCGCTTCCCGATTCAGGAACAGCTCATCGTCGAGCTCTACTCGCGTTGAGGAGTGTGTAAATGATCTGGCACCAGTTCCAACGTCCTACATCGGTTACTCTCGAGTCGGAGACCGCCGGCGATACCTACGGGCGATTCGTTGCGCAGCCTTTTGAGCGGGGATGGGGTACGACCGTGGGCAACGCCCTGCGTCGGTCCCTGTTGTCGTCGATTCCGGGGGCAGCCATCACTGCCATCAAAATCGAAGGTGTCGACCACGAGTTCTCCGTAATGCCCGGCGTTGTCGAAGACGTGACCGACATCATCCTCAACCTCAAGCAGGTGCCGATTCGACTCCACGGAGTGGACTCCGCTTTCATCACACTCGATGTCGATGGACCCGGAAACGTCACCTCAAGCATGATGAAGGGCTCCGCCCAGGTTGAGGTGGTAGACCCCGACATCCATATTGCAACGTTGTCGGCGGATGCCGTTTTCCGAATGACCATCAGGGTCGGCATCGGACGAGGGTATGCCCAGGCCGATGAAAACCAGACCGAGGATCTCGATCTGGGATTCATTCCTGTGGATTCGGCGTCGTCTCCTGTCATCAAGGCCAACTTCCGAGTGGAGTTGGCGCGAGTCGGTCAAAAGACCAACTACGACAAGTTGATTGTCGAGGTATGGACCGACGGCACGATCAAGCCGGAAGAGGCCGTCAGCCAGGCGGCTCAGTTGGTCCGAGGGCACATGGACATCTATGCGGCCCTGGCCCAAGAAGAAGAAGTCGAATATGTTACCGAACCTGAACCCGAGCCGGAAGAAGAGTCGGAGCTGGACAAGAGCATTGACACGCTCGAACTCTCCATCCGGTCGATGAATTGTCTGAAGAACGCCAACATCAAATCGCTCCGTGACCTGGTCTCACGGTCCGAGAAAGAGATGGTGGAGATCCGGAACTTCGGCGAGAAATCGCTGAAAGAGGTCCGGGCCAAGCTCGAGACCATGGGTTTTGGGTTCGGCATTGACGCTTGAAGTGAGGGAGTAATAATGAGACATCGAATTCACGGGCGGAAGCTCGGTTGGACCAGTGCCCACCGGAAGGCGATGTTCCGGAACCAGTTGACGGCCCTCTTTACGCACGAGCGCATCACGACGACGATCGCCAAGGCCAAGGATTTGCGTCCGTTGGCGGAAAAAATGGTCACTCTCGCTCGAACGGGAACCCTGGCCAATCGCCGGAGAGTGTTGACCATGGTGTCGGACAAGCAGGTGGTACGCCATCTGTTCGACGACATCGCACCGCGTTTTGCTGACCGGGACGGCGGCTATACCAGGATTCTCAGGATCGGATCTCGCAAGGGTGACAATGCCGAGATGGCCATCATTGAATTTGTCGATTACCAACCCAAGGAAAAAGGCGATGATCACGATGGCGGTGGCAAAGCGTCCTTGATGGACCGCGCCAAGGGTCTGTTCGGTGGCGCCAGAGGTGATGCCGGCGACGTTGTCGAGGCAGACGCCGAGACGCCGATCGACGAGGCCACGGAAGTCGCTGCCGAGACCACGGCTGAGATCGTTGAAGAGACTGTTGAAGAAACGGCCGAAGAGATTGCTGCCGAGGTAGAGGCGGTCGAGGACGTCGTCGAAGCAGAAGCTGCCGACGTCGAAGCCGAGGCGCCTGAAGCGGAAGAATCTACGGAAGAGGCCGAGAAGAAAGAATAGAAAATCGTCGAACGATTTTCATGAAAACCGCGCCTTTGGGCGCGGTTTTTCAATAGGTGCTGGGGAACGCTGTATCCTTGTCGCATGGACCGCGATGAAATCCTCCGTGTGCTCAGAGCCTTCGAGCAGGAAGAACTGGAGTACGTGCTGATCGGTGCCGCGGCCATGGGGTTCCATGGTGTCATTCGGGCCACCGAAGACCTGGACCTTTTTATCCGTGCAACCGCGGAAAACGTGGAGCGGCTCAAGTGCGCTTTTCGGCGAGCCTACTCTGATGACCCCAATGTAGATGAAATCACTGCCGAAGACCTCCTGGGCGATTATCCGGCGGTACGTTATTACCCCCCAAGTGGAGATCTCTACTTTGATGTCATGACGCGACTCGGGGAGGCGGCCGCCTTCGACACGGTCGAGGCAGAGATCAAGGAGATCGAGGGGATCCGTGTCAGTGTTGCGACACCATTGGCGCTGTATCGCCTCAAGAAAGACACGGTTCGGGCGCTAGACAGGCAAGATGCTGAGGTTTTGAGGCGCCGGTTTGACTTGGGAGATGACTGATGGGTGTTGAGAAATTTCGTTCCGGAGAGGCAATGAACGCTGCGCCTGTTGTGACCTCCCGAGATCGGGGATTCGAGCGGTTCATTCGTCATTGTGCTCGCTATCGCAGGATTACGCCGTTGGTTTTTCCTCGGGGCGTGTTCAAGTTCAGGTCCGTCGCCGAGGCGCAGGAGGCGCCGGAACGTGTGGGCACAAAAGCTGCTCCCTGATTCGGGGTCCCCCTCCTATCCAATCTCCAGCACGTCCCCGATTTCCGGGATTTCGCTCTTCCATCCGAAGGCTTTTTCCAGGCGTTCGGCCAGGGCCTGCTGTGCGGGATACTCACCGTGGGTCAGGACGACTCTCTCGGGGTCCCTCTCCCGCCGGGACAGCCACGCGATCAACTCGTCGGCATCGGCATGGGCCGACAGGCCGGAGATCTGTGCGATGTGCGCCTTGACCGGGATGTAATCGCCGAGCATCTTGACTTCGGCCTCACCCTCGACCAGGCGGCGACCACGTGTGCCATGCGCCTGGTAGCCGACGAAGAGAACGGTGTTCTTGGCGTGTGGCAAGCGAAGCCGGAGGTGGTGAAGAATGCGTCCACCGGTCGCCATGCCGGATGCTGAGATAAAGATGGCGCCGCCCTTGATGTCGTTGAGCCGACGGCTCTCTCGGGAGGTCTTGGTCACCGTCAGGTTGGAGGGGAAGATCGGGTTGATCTGCTCCGAGAACAACTGCTTCATCTCGGCGTCATGTTCGGTGGTGCACCGAGTGTAGAGGGCGGTGGCCTCGATTCCCATTGGGCTGTCGAGGTAGATCGGGACGGTCGGCAACTCCTTGTCGGCCATCAGGCCGTGGAGCATGTAGAGCAGTTCCTGGGTCCGGTCGATGGCGAAGGCCGGAATCAGGACGACCCCTCCCCGGTCCAAGCCCTTTCGAACCTGTTCGGCAAGCTGAACTCTGGGATCCTCGGGATTGTGGAGCCTGTCGCCATAGGTACTTTCCAGAAAAAGAACATCCGACCCGGGGTAGGGAACGGGGTCCCGCAGAATCGGTACACCGTGACGCCCGACGTCCCCCGAAAAATAGAGGGTCTTTCGTCCACCCCCGGAGATCTTGCTCTCCAGTTCGACTGCAGCGGCCCCCAGGATGTGGCCCTGCCGGTGAAAGCGAAAACGAATGCCGGGCCGGAGCTCCTGGTCCTGGTCGAAGGGAATGGGTTCGAGGAGCTTCAGCGCCGCTTTCGCATCGGATTGACGAAAGAGCGGCAGAGCCGGAGCGTGTTTGGAGAAGCCCTTCTTGTTGGCATACCGGGCCTCTTCCTCTTGAATATGCGCCGCATCAGGGAGGAGAACCCTTAAAAGACTTCTGGTCGGCGGCGTACAGTAGACCGGACCGTCAAAGCCCTGACGGACTAACCGGGGGAGATAGCCCGTGTGGTCGATGTGGGCATGGGTCAGAACGATGGAGTCCAGTTCGGATGCTCGTTTCGGGAGCGGATCCCAGTTGCGGCTACGGAGCTTCTTGCGGCCCTGGAAAAGCCCGCAGTCGATCATCGTACTGAAGCGCTTCCACTGCACGAGATACTTCGATCCGGTAACACAACGACCGGCGCCGAGAATTGTTAAATCCACAGGGACCCCCTTGAGACGGACAATTCATCTTAGCGTGGAATGGGGAGGAGAGGCAGGTCGAAGGGTCAAAAGGTCAAAGCGTCAAAGTGTGGGATGGTCCGTTGAGTCGAGGTTCGCGGGGATTGTAGGGGCGGACACGGGGGTCCGCCCCTACAATCCAAGCATCCAAGCATCCAAGCATCCCAGCCGATTTCAGTGTAGAATCAAGTGGCTGTTGAAAATGGAGGTAGCATGATTGATGACAAACAACCCAGTGTGGATGCAGTGATCGACCAGGTGGTCGCTGATCAGGATGGCGGTCTCAGTAAAGTCAAGGAGACCCTGGAGAAGGCTCAGAAGGCCCTCGACGGGGCCCGGACCACCATGCAAAGCGCCTACGGCAAGGCAGTTGAGAGAAGTCACGAGGCCGCCGAGCGGACTCGGATCCACCTTGAAGATGCCAAGCGCCATCTGGCGGATGCCAAGATCAAGATGAACTCCATGGCCGCCAAGACCAGGGAACAGGCCGAGGTTTTGTACGAGAAGACCAAGGACCAGTACGAGCAACTTGCGGAAAAGAGCCGCGAGCTCTACACCAAGGTTCGTGACAAGGTTGCCGAGATCGACTTCAAGGAAAAGGGTGACCAGGTTCTGGTCTACATTCGAGAAAATCCGGGCAAGGCGGTGTTGATCGCGTTGGCGACAGGATTCCTCGTCGGATACGTGACCAGACCTCGAGACTGAAAGAAAACTAAAACCAGGAGGGATGATGGACGACCCGTCTCTGACAGATGCATTTGAGTTTGAGGCTGAAGATGTTGAGCGCACGAACGACGAGGCAGTGAAACCACGGCGATTTGATGCCGACACCATCATGGATACCCTGGTGCCGTCCAGTGTGGACTGGCGGGGCACGGTCGGCCGTCATCCCGTGATGTCGGTTGTCGGTGTTGGCATCCTCGGGTACCTGGTCGGCCGGTCACGGGGTTCAATGATCATGACCGGGGTGTCGGCGGCGGTTTCGTCGACGATGATGCGCCAACTCGGAGATGTGTTTGAAGGAGACATCTTCGATTTCTGAAGCGCCCCACGAAGGCATGCCGGAATCTCCCGACGGGGCGGATTCCGATGCATCAATTCCGCTCAAGGGTGAGAAATACGGTCTGACCCGTACTTCTCACCGGTTTTCGAAGCGAAAGGCGCGAAACGCGATGAGGTTCGGTGATCTCGCAAGATGAGGGAGCGAAAGCGTACTTCCGGTACGTTGAGTGAGCGAATCGAGAAAGCGCCGAAGATCGGTGTGTTTCGCGCCTTGCAGCCGGACACTGGTGAGAAATACGGGTTAACCCTCGGGCGGTGGTTTTTTTTATGGATGCTGCTGGTTGCCATTCTGGCTCTCGGCAGTACTCTGGCGGTCGTATTGGTCGCACAATCCGAGGACCTTCAGGAGCATTTGGACTTCAGGGGCCGATCAGCGATACGGGCGGCCGCATCCGGCGACTGGAACGGTGATGCGGGCGTTGTCCTGATCACGGCTCTGCCGGAACTGGTGGCGGCCGAGGTCCGGGATGATGCCGGCCGACTGGTGTGGCAGTATGGCCCATTCGAAGAGATTCTCCAGGATGCCCGGTCGCGGGCCGTCCGGGTTTCGGAGAGCACCCTGATCCGGGGTCGGAGTCCCGAGGCGACGCTCCAGATCGAACTGATGCTCTCGACGACCCAGATACGTCGTCATGTTCTGCGCACCGGCGCCCGCCTGGCTCTGACCCTGTCCCTGGTGTTGGCTCTGGCCATTGTCGGCGGCATGATCTTGATCAACCGTGTCGTTGAACCTTTGAGATTGGTGGCCGAAAGCGTCGGCTCGTTTGATCCTGCTGATCCCTCCCAAACGCCGCCGGTATCCGGTGCAGGCAGGGAGGTCCGGGAACTGGCCGGTGCCTTCACCCGTATGAGCGACCGACTGGTCTCACAGCGCAAGGCCCTGTCGACAAGCGAACAACGATTTCGGGAACTTTTCGAGAGTTCTCCCATTGCCCTTCTCGAGTTGGACCAGGAGGGCCACATCCTCGGTGCAAATCCCGCATCCAGCGTATTGATCGGGGAGAGTTCCGGCGCCGAGGCCGGATCATTGTCGTTGGAAGAATTTCTGCCGGGGGCCCGGACCCTCCTCGAGCGCCTCGGGGAAACCGAGGCGGGTATCACTGCAGACGGCCTGTGGCGAATGCCGGATGGAGGCGAGTCTGAAGTCGAATTGCATCTTCAAGGTATCGCGGGCGAGGGCTGGTCGGCCTCACTCCTCGCGGTGCGGGACCTCTCCGACAAACTTCGCCGCCTGGGAGAACGATGGCAGCGAACCCTGGATGAAATGGACGAGGGCGTTGCCCTGCTGGATGGCGCCGGCATTCCGATTCAGACCAATCGAGCCTTTGCCGCCTTTGCGGGGGATGTCCTGCCTCGAGTTGCAGGGCAGCAGGACGGTGGCAGGCGAAAGGAGTGGAACCAGGAAGCGGGTGACCGAAGTCTCCGTTGTGTTCTCGCTCCTGTTTCGGAAGGAGGCGAGAGGGTTCTGGTCGTCAGGGATCAGACCGACTGGTTGAGAGCCGAAGAGCAACTTCGAGAGGGCCGGACCATGGAGGCGGTGGCGACCCTGGCAAGCGGAGTAGCCCACGACTTCAACAATCTCCTGACCGGAATCCTGCTCCATATTCGTATCCTTCAAAAGGACCCGTCCGCACACGCCGAAGCCACAGAGACGATTCGAGCATTGGCCGAGGAAGGCGCCGAGGTTGTCAAGGGCCTGTTGGATTTCTCCAATCCCGACTCGGGTCCACGTGGCGTTGTCGATCTGGTCGCCGTCGTCAGGGAGCACGAGAAGCTTCTCCGCCACATGCTGCCGGATGCCATCGATCTCGAGTGCTCATTGCCTCAGAGCGCGGCCGAGGTTTTCGGAGATGCCGGGGATCTCCGGCGGATCCTGCTCAATCTGGTACTCAACGCCCGGGATGCCTTCGGCGAGGACGACGGGCGGATCGATATCGAGGTGTCGCGATCCGTTTCCGAGGCCGTCCTCACAGTAAGCGATGACGGGCCGGGAGTTCCGCCGGCGATCAGGGACCGGATCTTCGAACCCTTTTTCAGCCTGCGGCGGGAGGGCAGAGGCGCCGGCTTAGGGTTGGCCGTGACCTTCGCCCTGGTGGAGGACCATGACGGAACGATCACCTACGAACCGGGAGACGATGGCGGTGCGCGATTCGTCGTTCGGCTGCCATTGGTGCGTGAGGTTTAGTCTTCTGCAAAAAGCCACAAAAAGGCACGAAAAAGGAAGAAAAACGAACCTCTTAGTTCGTAGGGTGGGCCTTGGCCCACCAATTCGATATGTCGGATTTCACGATGGTGGGCCAAGGCCCACCCTACCAGGAGCGGCCACCGGATTGGCCCATTTTTCAGTCCTCAACTCAACTGGAAGCCTCAGAGGGCCAATCCGGTGGCCGCTAAGTTAAACGAATGTCAAAGGGTCGGTCCAGGCCTTGTGTTAGTGCCGGCCAGGACCTACTGTGAGAACTGGAGGATGATGATGATTCTCTCGACCGGCAGAAAACACCACCAGCTACCGACCCGAAAGGGCGAGTGGGGTATGACCATCATCGAGATTCTGGTCGTCTTGGCCATCATGGGCCTGGCGGCCGCCATCGCCCTGCCGACGCTTCAGCGGTCGCAGGTGCAGGCTCGGGCCGACAAGGAGATGCGCTCGATTCGAGCAGTCTTCGACTTTGCCCGTTCTGAGGCGATCAAGAGGCACGTGCTGGTCACCGTCACACCGGATGCCGATGGCGACGGGACTGTCGATCCCGGCGAGCGGGAAATCCGCGTAGTGGATTCGGCTGGCGTTGAACTCCGCCGTTACGCACTCCGTAGTCAATTCGTTATGACTGCCAAGGCTGACAATCCGAATAGTGAAGAATCCCTGGATGAATTCATTTACACGGCCGACGGAAGCCTGAGCCACGGCGGGGGCGCCTTGTATTTTTCGGATCGTCGGGGGAATTTTTTTCGGCTGTCCGTCACCCGGTTCATGGGCAGTCCGCGAGCCGAAAAATGGATCGGCGGCACTGTCTGGTCGCCGCGCAGAGGAGATTGGGAATGGAAATGACACCGGTTCAATTCGATACGAGGCCGCACGAACGCGGCATCTCCCTGCCGGAAACGCTGGCCGCCCTGGTCATCCTGGGCATGGTCACGGTCTCGGTATTGCTGATGTTCACCTATTCGATGGAACTGAACGTCACCGGCAT
>JAUXDC010000182.1 GCA_030618605.1 Holophagae bacterium
GCCTTGCCGGTGATCATTGTCGCCGGCCTTTGGGCGTGGGTGGTTGTCCAGGCTTCCGGGCGGCGCTGGGTCGGAGCGGCCGTAATATGTGGCCTGGCTGCAGCGGTTCTGGTGGCAACCAACCCCTGGGACATCCCCGTGTTTGCCGGGTCGCTGTTCCTTGCCGTTGTGGCCGTTGCTCCGAAGCCCATCAACGCCCTCACTCGTTTGGGAACGGCGGCGGCGTTTTGTGTCGCCATGTCGGCCCCATTCCTGGTCGAGTTGGGAGGCTGGCTGGGCAGCAGCAGTGGGGTGGGAGGACGTTCCCTGGTGTATCTGACTCAGGTGGACTTTGCACCGTGGTGGGCGGTTCTCAGGCACTTCGGGTTGTTCCTGGCGCCCCTGACTGCAGCGGCGATCATCCGGCCTCGGAAGGATCTGGTGATCACTGGAGCACTGGCGGTGGCAGGTGTGGCTCTGGGGTTGGTTTTTGGGTCCTCTGCGGCTGCGGTGGCCTTGGCGACTGCGGCGTTGTTTCTGACGATGGTCCGGTGGGCGCCTGACCGATGGCTGGCGACCGCCTGGTCTCTGGCCGGCACGGCTATGGTCCTCGTTGCGTTGGCCGAGCGACTGACCTTGATGGATCGCATGAACACGATCTTCAAGACCTACAACGGGGCCTGGTTGCTGCTGGGAGTGGCGACGGCGATCGTGCTGTTGCGGGCCCGGGGTCGAATGCTGACGGTAGCCCTTCCGGTTTTTCTTGTGCTGGCACCGGTCGCCCTGGTCAATCTGCCGCTGGGGGTCGCGCAGGGTTGGCTGCAGCCGCGGAAGGTGTCACCGCGTCCGACCCTGGACGGCCGAGCCTTTCTCCGCAGTGATTCGTCGGACGCCTTTCTGATCACCACACTCAACGGTGCGGCATGTCCTGGGGAGGTGGTTGCAGAGGCCGCCGGACCAAGCTACCGGCAGTTCACAAGGATCGCCATGCATACCGGGCTGCCGACCGTGGTCGGCTGGGAATGGCACCTGCAGCAACGCGGTCAGACCCTGGTGGCGATCGAGGACCGGGTCCGTGATCTGGAGACGATCTATGCCGGCATCGATGCCGTCGAGCGACGGAGGGCCGTGGACCGTTACGGGGTCGATTGGATTGTGCTCGGTGATCTGGAGCGTACGACCTACGATTTGCATACGAGCGATCCGTTTGACGGGATTCCCGGTGTTGTCATCTGGGCTGATCTGGGATCGACGGTCCTCTATCGGGTGGTGCAGCAGTAGATTTCAGCTCTCTGCACGTCCTGAAAGAACCCGGGCGCTGTTTGCGGTGAGGCAGGCCGTTGATCGGTCTTGAGATTTCGGTTACCCTCATGCAAACACATCACCGGTATTGGAAAAGGAGCCGCAATGGAATTCACAGATTTCCGAAACGTCCACCACATGTTGAGCAATACGGTCGAGCAGTTTGGTGACAGCGCTGCCTACCGCTGGATCCTCGAGTCGAAAGAAACTGAGTCGATCACATGGAATGGATTCTCCGACGAGGTGCGCCGGGTCGGCAAGAGCCTGATCGCTCTGGGTCTCAAGAAGGGCGACAAGGCCAATATCTTGAGTTATACGAAGTACCGGTGGGTCCTGACCGATGTCGGTTGTGCCTCGATCGGTTCCTGTGCCGTTGGGATCTACCAGTCATTGTTGGCTCCGGACGTCGAGTACATCGTCAATCACTCGGATGCTGTTCTGGTCTTCGCCGAGGATGAGGCACAGTTGGAGAAACTGCTGTCCATCAGGGGCGAAATCCCGGCCATTCGAAAGATTATCTTGTTTTCCGGGGATGCGCCGGACAACGACTGGGTCATCACCTACGAGGACTTCCTCGACCTGGGCGCCGATATTTCAGAGGAGGCGTTGAACGAGAGGATAGAAGACGTCAAATCAGACGATGTTGCGACGATCGTCTACACCTCGGGTACGACCGGCATTCCCAAGGGTGCCGTACTGACCCACGACAACCTGACCTTTACCGCACAATCAGTTTACGGTTCGACGCAGATCCTCGAGGGTGACGAGATCCTGTTGTTTCTGCCGTTGGCCCATATTTTCGCCCGGACTTTGGTCTTCAGCGCACTGGTTGCCGGCAGTGCGACAACCTTCGCTCGGAGCGTTGAGACCATCGTTGAGGATTTTCAGATTGCCCGTCCTCATTGGTTTCCCAGCGTGCCGAGGATCTTCGAAAAGATCTATTCAAAGGTCATCTCGGGGGCGGAGGCCAAGGGTGGCGCGGCTCTGGCGATCTTCAACTGGGCGCGATCAGTCGGTGACCGCGTCAGCGATTGCAAACTGGCCGACCAGCCCGTTCCCTTTGTCCTGGGTCTTCAATATGGTCTGGCGACCAAGTTGGTCTTTTCCAAGGTCCAGGCGGCTTTGGGTGGCCGGGTCCGATGGTGCATCAGCGGCGCCGCCCCCCTCAACGCCTCGATTGCCAAGTTCTTCCACGCTGCGGGGATCTTGATCGTCGAAGGTATAGGTATGACCGAGAACACATCCTTCACCAACCTCAACCGCTACGACAATTACAGATTCGGCTGGGTTGGCCCCCCGGGCCCAGGGATCGAACAGAAGGTTGCCGAGGACGGCGAGGTGCTCTATCGGGGCCGAAACATCATGAGGGAGTACTACAAGATGCCGGCCGAGACCGCCGAAACCCTCACTCCGGATGGCTGGCAGCACACCGGAGACCTTGGTGCAATCGACGAGGAGAATTTCCTCAAGATCACCGGCCGCAAGAAGGATTTGATCATCACCGCAGGCGGCAAGAACATCGCTCCGTCGGCTATCGAGGGTCTGATCGCCACCTCGAAGTACATCGCCCAGGTCTGCGCCATCGGTGACCGCAAGCCCTTCCTGGTGGCTTTGATCACGGTCGATGCCGACAACATCCGGGCCTATGCCGAGGAACAGGGCATCGAGGGCGCCGATATCACCAAGTTGATGGCCGACGAGAAGATCATCAGTCTGATTGACGCCGAACTCGAAGCAAAGAACACCGAACTGGCATCCTTCGAGTCGATCAAGAAGTTCTGCCTGGTTGAGGAATTCACCATCGAAAACGGTCTTCTGACACCGACGATGAAGGTCAAACGCAACGTTGCGATGGAGCGTTACGAAGACCTGATCGAGGGGATGTACGAATAAAGGTCAAAGAGTCAAAGAGTCGAAGAGGTTGAAAAGGCCGGGGAATCGTAGGGGCGGACCCCTGTGTCCGCCCTCGTTGGGGCTCTGTCTACCTGTGTCTTCGGGGTTTCATGACCACATTGAATGTTCCGTCTCCCAGAGGCGGCGATAGAGTCCATCGCGGGTTACGAGGTCTGAGTGCGATCCCTGTTGGACCATCTGCCCCTGGTCAAGGACGACGATGGTGTCGTAGCGCTCCATCTTGACCAGGCGGTGGGTGATGTGGAGGGTCGTCGTCCCTTCAAAGGCCTGGAAGATCTGCTGGAGCAGGCCTAAGGCCGTTGGTCCGTCCAGCTGGGCTGTCGGTTCATCCAGGATGAGAACTGCGGGCTTTTGCAAGAGCGTTTGGGCGACGCTGAGGCGTTGACGTTGTCCGCCCGAGAGGCGCCTGCCCTGTTCTCCGATCCAGGTGTCCAGGCCTTTGGGCAGCTCTGAGAGGGTCGACTCCAGGGCCGCGTGCCGGCAGGCGGTCTCCAACTCCGAGTTCGAGGCCGAGGCCTGGGCCAAACGGAGATTCTCGGCCATGGTGCCGCTGAACAAGAAGGTGTTCTGCGCCACCAGACCAATCGATCGCCGGAGATCGTCGAGGTCCGATAGCCTGATGTCGGTGCCGCCGATGAGAACTTGACCTGAATCGGGGTCCCAGAATCGTTGAACCAGGTGTGCCAGGGTTGTCTTGCCCGCGCCGGATGGGCCGACAACAGCTACTCGGGCGCCGGCGCCGACTTCAAGGTCGAGACCACTGATGGCCGGCCGGGTCGTACCGGGATAGGTATGGGACAGGCCCCGAAATACCAGGGAGGGACTGTGCTCCCCAGGTTGACTCCACGCCGGTGTGGAGGACTCGACCGCCGAGAAGACCGTTGGCCGGGCATCCAGGATCTCGAAGAGCCGAGCGGCAGAGGCTACCTGGTGGTGCAGATGGCGGGCAGCCTGCGGCAGGGGCGTGGCTGCTTCGAACGCCGCGACGGCCACCAGGCAGAGCACGGCCAACATCACACCGCTCAAGGCGCCCGATCGGACCAGGGGGATGGTGATGACCAGGATGCCCACAGCCGCCAGGTGGGTCAGGAGAATCCCAGCGCCGGTGGTGACGGCGTCGGTCGTGGCGGCCCGGCGCTCGACCCGGGCCAGGTCTTTTTTCATGGTACCGATTGTGGCTCGTAGCGATCGACTTCGGTTGAACGCCAGCAGTTCGGGCATGCCCTGGACGAAGTCGACGACCGCATCTCCGAGGCGGGATCTCAAGGCTGTCGAGCGCCGGCCTTCTGCGGAGGCTGAGACCCATGTCACCGCCGGCACGACAATGGCGGCTAGTGCAAAAAATACGGCAAAGGTGACGGCAGCGCCCATCGAAAACCACGCCATGAAGCAGCCGATGCCCAGGCCGACGGCCAGGGCCACCAGAGGAGGCGAGAGGACTCGGATGACGAAGCTCTGCAGGGCCTCGACGTCCGAAACGGCGCGATCGACCAAATCGCCGACCGAGCGGTCCAGCAATCGTGCCGGGGCCAGTGGCGCCAAGCTTTCGATGAACCAGACCCGTAGTCCGGCCAGGAGTTTGAAGGTCAGTTCGTGGCTGATCAATCGCTCTGAGTAGCGGAAGACGCCTCGGGAAACGCCGAAGAAACGCACGCCGACGATGGCGATCTGCAGGTCGGAAATCGACGGATGAAGGGCCGCCGTGGTGATCAGCCAGGCAGCCGTGCCCATCAGGCCGACCGAAGCGCCGACGGTGGCCGTTCCCAGGGCGAGGGCGGCGGCAATCGACCATCTCAGGGGAAGGACCAGCGCCATGAGACGACGCACGATTCTCATCGTCTGTGAGAGCTCGAGACTCATGGTGTACCACCAAAACTCTGGAGCATTGTGGAAAAGAGGCCTTCAGACGACCTGAGTTCGGAAAAGCTGCCGGCCTGGATCACACGACCTCTTTCCAAGACGACGACGCGGTCGACGCGCCGGATGGTCGACAGACGGTGGGCGATGATCAATGCGGTCCGTCCCTGGAGTAGCTGGGACATCGCCTGCTCCAGAGCCTCGATGCTCTCGGGGTCGAGACCAGCGCCCGGTTCGTCCAGGATCAGGAAGGGAGCGTCTTTGAGGAAGGCCCTGGCCAACGCCAGGCGTTGCGCCTCGCCTCCGGACAGTCGTGCGCCACGAACGCCGATTGGGGTGTCCCAGCCCTGTGGCAGGTGTTCGATAAAGTAATCTGCTCCGGCGCGCCGTGCTGCCTCTTTGACGTCGGTGTCGCTCGCGTCCGGTCGGGCCAGACGGATGTTGTCGGCCACACCGGCCGCGAGGAGGTGGGGTTCCTGGGGCACCCAGGCCAGGTGGCGACGCCACTGGTCAGGGGCAATGTCATATGCCGGGATGCCGTCGGCCGAAATTGACCCTTGAGTGGGTTCGACGAATCGAAGCAGGAGATTGGCGATCGTGCTCTTGCCCGAGCCCGAAGGTCCGACCAGCGCGACGGTCTCGCCCTTTTGCAGTCGGAGATCGATGCCCTGAAGGGCGGTTCGGGGCGCTTCTCCTTCACGACCGGGGTAGCTGAAGTGTACGTTCTTGAGCTCAATCATCCTGGGCGGAGTCACTGGTGAGGTTCCGCCTGAAGGACTCGAAACGGCAACCGGCAATGAGAGCAGTTCGAAGATACGGTCCGCCGCGGCCACACCGGCCTGACCTGAGTGGAACCGTTGGCCCAGAAGCCGCAAGGGCAGGTAGAACTCGGGGGCCAACAGCAGGACGAAGAAGGCATCCCGGAATTCCAGCCGGCCGTAGAGCAGGCGCAAGCCGATTTCCACTGCGACCACTGCCGTCGACAGGGTGGCGATCAACTCGAGCGCCAATGCCGAGACGAAGGCCAATCTGAGAACGCCCATGGTTTTTTGGCGCAGGTCTTCGGTCACCCGGCGGACTGCCTCGACTCGGTCCCCCATTCTGCCGAGAGCGACCAGGGTGCCCAGGCCTTGAATCGTGTCGAGGAAAAAGGCGCCCAACCGAGCCAATGCCGTGAATCTTTCCCTGGCTTTTGATTCGGCCGCGGTGCCGATCAGGACCATGAACAGTGGGATCAATGGGGCCGTCAATCCGAGAAGGAGTGCCGAAAATGGGTCCCGTGTCAGGACCAATACCATGACGGCTGTCGGCACCAGTGCACTGAGGGCCAGTTGCGGCAGGTAGTCGGTGAACCAGGCGCCGAGATCGTCGATGCCTTCCGAGAGGGTCGTCTGGATGTCACCGCTGTGTTCAAGCCCCAGGGTTACGGGGCCGACCTGTTCCAGGTGGGCCAAGGTCCGGCTGTGGATTTCACCGACGACGCGCTCGCCCAACCTCTGGGCCGCGATGCGTTCCCCCGTCGTCAGTGCCGCTCTGAGGCAGATGAAGGCCGCCAGGAGTGCCAGAGGCCCAGCGACAGTATCCAGCGTTGCATCGCCGAGGAATACGGCATCGACGATCCCGGCCATCTCGAAGGCCTGGGCGACGGTCGCAACGCCGGCGCCGAATCCCAGCACGACGGTCACCAGGAATACCGTCCGGTGATTCCCCGCCAAGGAGGCCAACCGCTGGTCGATCATTCGCATTGAAGAAGTCTACATTGTGAGGGGGTAAGCCGGAGATGGACCAAAAGAGCGGTGCTCGAAACTGGAAACTGGAAACTCGAAACTGGAAAACACAAGAAGAAGCGTGGCGGTGTCATCTGGTCGCAACCAATTTGTGCAAGTGATCGATGAGATCGTTTCAACATTGTTGGTGGTTTTAGACAACCTTGGAAATCGGAACCCAGTTTCCAGTTTCCAGTTCCCAGTTTCATGCCCTTGCGCCTGCCTTGCCTTTCGAAGCTATCAGAAGATTCGTCACTCATACCCGCCCCCCACGAGGAGGGGCGGGCAATAAAAGCACATGGATAAGGACGAATTATCTCTCAGTATTCCAAAGTTGAATCGACCGTGATGCGTTTCCTGAAGACCCAATAGCTCCAGGCCTGGTAGGTCAGAATGAAGGGCAACAGACCCACGGCGACGATCGACATCACCTTGAGGGTGTACTGGCTGGACGAGGCATTGTAAATCGTCAAGCTCCACTCGGGATTGAGAGACGAGACCATCAGACGCGGGAAGAGTCCGAGAAAGATTGTCACCGTCGAAAAGATGATGGCGATACCGGTCATGATGAAGGCCCAGCCTTCGCGTTTTTGTCCGAGGAAGTACTTGACCAGCAGGAGGGCGATCACCGCCAGGATCGGTACCGCGCCGGGGTTGTAGCCGACGTGTTCGATGACGTCGGTCGCTACGACGAAGAGCCCGACATAGAGGCTCAAGAATATGACGGCGGGAAGCCACAGTTTCGAAGCGACTGCGCGCGCCCGCTCCTCCATGCCGCCGCCGGTCTTCAATGCCAGGAAGACGGCGCCGTGCAGCGCGAAGACCGCGACTGCAGCCAGGCCGCCGACCAATGCGAAGGGGTTGAGCAAGGTGAAGAATCCTCCGACATAGGTCATGTCCTGGTCGATGGGCACGCCGCGGATGAGG
>JAUXDC010000391.1 GCA_030618605.1 Holophagae bacterium
TGATCTCAACCTCAGCCCGGTCTATAAATCGGCCGCGGGCAGGGTAATTGTGAAGGTGGTTTCCACCCCTGGTTCACTGGTCACGTCCAAGGTGCCGCCGTGGGCCTGCACGATGCCCAGGCTGATGGAAAGACCCAATCCAGTACCTTCGCCGGCCTCTTTGGTGGTGAAGAAAGGATCAAATATCTGGTCGATCTGTCCGGCTTCGATTCCGTGGCCGTGGTCCCTGACCTCCAGGACCACCTCGTCGCCAAGGGCCCGGGTCCCCACGCGGATAACCCCCTTTTCCTGGACCGCGTCGACCGCGTTGAGCATCAGGTTCATGATCACTTCCTGGATCAACTGGCGGTCCGCCGATACCAGCGGAAGCTCGGGTTCCAGATCCATCTCCAGGGTGACTTCCTTTCGCTCCAGGTTGAAGGCCACCAGACGCTGCACCGCCTCGACCGATTCGTTGATGTTGACCGGGCCCATACCGGCCTGCTGCTTGCGTGCGAAGCCCAGAAGCTTCTCGATGACACTCGAGGCATGCGTCAATCCCTCGTCCATCATTTCCAGGTATTCAGCTGTCTGGCGGCGGTTGTCCAGATCGCCCCGGATGGCGTAGATACAATTGCGGATCCCGTTGAGGGGATTGTTGATTTCATGGGCCAGGCCCGAAGCGAGGCGGCCGATGGCGGCCAGACGTTCGGCGTGCCAGACCTGGTGCTGGGCTTTCATCAAGTCGTCGCGGGACTGCTGGACGCGTTGCTGCATGTGGTGGAAATGTTTGTAGAGGGTGCCGATCTCGTCGCGCCGATAGGGCAGGTCGGGTTTCCGGGGGGCAGTGAAATCCACGGTGTCCATCGCCGTGACCAGGGCGCGCATCGAGCGCAGAAGGCGGCTCAACATCAACCAGAGAAGCAGCAGCATCACCGAAGTCACCGCCACCGAGAACGAAGCCAACAGGATGAAGTTGCGCTGGATCTGGCCACGTATTGAATCGGCTTCCACCGCCAACACCAGGACGCCCCACTTTCGTTCGCCGGTGCGCATGGGCATCACTGTTTCCAGAACCCAGGGCCCTTCCTGGGTTCTGGTGATGGTTGCCAGGGGACGGTCGACTTGCAGCAATTCCTTCATGGTACCTGTCACCCAGGGAGGATCCTTGCGGTTCCAGCTGCGCGCTACCACCGACCCTGCGGGGTCCATGATGGTGATGGTCCGCAGCCGGGGATTTTGGGCCATGAAAAGATCCACGTAGTTGCCCAGGAATCCCTCGGATTGGTACAGGTCCTGGTCGGCGAAAATCAAGGCGTCGATGACAGCCACCGAGAAGGCGCGACTGACGGCCTGGGCGTTGGCTTTTTCCTGGCGGACCAGGACACCGCGCCAGCTGTAGAGCATGCTCCAGGACATCAGCATCATGAGGACCGTGGTGGTAAGTCCCACCATCAAAAGGATACGGGCCCGCAGACCCCTGGGCGCCAAACTCCGCAGGATCATCGGTTCGCCCTTTCCGGTTGGAAAGCATCCCGATAATGTTGACCATCGACAGTGGTGAAACCAAAGGAGAATTCATCGGTCCAGGAATCAAGCACCCGGCGGTCGGCCGGTCGGCCCGGATCCAGGGTTAACAGGAGGCGGCTGATTTCTTCCAGGACGTCGGGATCCATATTCCGGCGTCCCACCAGGGGAGGGCCGGGAATGGCCCGGGACACGGCGATGGTGCGCAACCCCTCGCTACGGTATTCCGCAGCCACGGATTCCTTGACCACCCCGGCGTCGAAGTTACCCCGTAGAATCTGCCAGACCACGGTTTGATGGTGATCAAAATGATGGATCGAGTCCAGATCCGCCACGGAGAGGCCCACGTCGGACAGGCCGTTTGTCTGCAACCAGGTTCCGGACCAGGACTGCGGGGACGGCAAGGCGACCTTTCGACCTGTCAGTTGGGACATGGAGGTCAGGTCGGAAGCAGTCCGGGTCACCAGGACTGCGTGGAATTCCGAACGACCCATCTCATTGAGCGGGGCCGCGATGGGTAGTAGGTCCTCGGCGGATTCCAGGTGCCCGAAGATCCAGGCCCCGAGGAAGGAGGCGTCGACCTTGTCCTCCCTCAGATGATTAACGGCGTCCTGGTAACTCGTGCTGAGCTGAAGTTCGTAACGGTGGGTGCCTTCATGGTTGAGATAGTCCATGATCGGCTGGTACCCGGCATAGATCACGTTGGGAGCGAAGCGGGACACCACGCCGATTCGCACCAGAGGACGATTGAGAATTTCGTCACCGGTGGCCGGACCCAGTGAAAGGGGCGTGTTGTTCGTGCTGATATCGGCAAGATCCACCAGCACGAGGAAATTGGTCACGCCCACGATGGCCACGATGGCCACCAGGAGGATGGAAAGCAGTATCCGATTCATGAGCACCAATGTAACGGATACGGCGAGATTTCGACATTAAAATGGCGAAATCTCGCCCGTATTTTGGCAGATATCATTCTTGGTCTTTTTAAGATATTAGAATACAATGAGTTGAGCAATTTCTTGACCGGGGCATGACCATTGCTTTTATCGGACATACCTCGTACGAAGGAGTGTCCTGATGGGCA
>JAUXDC010000013.1 GCA_030618605.1 Holophagae bacterium
AATGGTGGGCCAAGGCCCACCCTACAAAGTACCGAGATTCCCGTAGGGTGGGCCTTGGCCCACCATCTAAAACTCTTCCACCGCGTCGGCATATTCTCGGAGCAACTCGAGGGTCTTGGCGGCTTCTTCTTCGTTGATTGTGCCGATGGCATAGCCGGCGTGGACCAGCACATGTTGTCCGACCTCGGCTTCCGGCAGGAGCATCATCGAGATCGAACGTCGGACGCCGTCGAGTTCCACGGTGCCCTCGAATTCGTCTCTGCGGAGCAGTTTCATGGGAATGGCAAGGCACATCAGCTTGATTCTCCGTCCTCATCGGTCATGTATTTGATGCTCTCGATGTCCAACTCATCGCCCCCGGTGACTGCCAGGGGCATCGAACAGGTGGGACACAGCCGAAGCCAGGAACCATCCACGCGGTCCTCGATCACGCCGCAATTCTGACAGGTCTGTGTGGCGGGACACCACCGGACCTTCAGCCTGGATTCGGTGTCCGGAGTGTCGATAGTCACCGCTTCCCATGCATAACTCATGAGGTCGGGTTCGACTGCCGAAAGTTCTCCGACAGCCAAGTGGACCGTTTCGAGGCGACCCGGTCCGTACTCGGCAACGGCCTCGCGGCACTGGCGATAAACTTCGAGAGCGATCCCCATCTCGTGCATCGGGGTTACTGTAGGACAACCGGGTCGCGAAGGCAAAAAGGTCGGGTTGGACCGGAAATTACTCGAAGGGGATGCAAAGAGGGGGAATATCCCCCTTCCCCTTGACCCTTAGGTGTACCCTTGAAGGGGAGGTGGCCATGTCCGCGAATCTTCGAATCCTGATTGGTATTGTGGCGGTGGTAGTGGTAGCCGGCATTGTTTATTGGATCTTTGGGCGGGGCGAAGGGGAACCAACGCCGGATACGGCGCCCGAGATTGTCGAGACGGTACCTGCGGAGCCGACACCTTCACTTGAAGAGCGTTTGTCCGAACGGCTCAAAGGGATCACACTGGCCGGGAGCGATGCTGTGGTTCGAGAGGTTGTGGTAGCCCTGTCTTCCCAGCCGGAGATGGTGACATGGTTGGCCAATGAGGATTTGATCCGTAGATTCGTTGCCTCGGTGCATCTCATCGCCGAAGGGAAGAACCCGCGGTCTCAGTTGGAGTTTCTCAAGCCGGACGGTCGGTTTTCGGGCCTTGAACGTGGCGAAGGTTGGTTGGTCGACTCCAAGAGTTATCGGCGGTACGGGCTGGTGGCTCAGACTTTTGCCGGTCTGGACACCGAAGGTACGGTGAGGATCTTTTCAGAACTCGAACCCCTGATCGACGAGGCACACCGCGAAATCGCCCCTCCGGGAACCACGTTCAAAGCGACTTTGAAGAAAGCCCTCGATCTCCTATTGGAGGTCCCCGTCCTCGAGGGTGATGTGGCTCTTGAGCCCAAGGTTGTCTCCTTCGCCTATGGGGATGAACGCCTCGAGGGACTTTCAGAGGCGAAGAAGCAGATGCTGAGGATGGGACCCGAGAATGTCGCTCGAATTCAGGCCAAGATCATCGAACTCGAGGCAGCTCTGGGTTTGTAGTGGCAGACCTTAAGGCCGTCCTGTTCGACATGGACGGGACACTGATTCACTCGGAGTACGACTGGCCGGCCATCAGGTCGGAGTTGGGAGTGGAGGGTCCGTCGATCATTGACGCTCTCAACGCGCTGCCCAAAATCGAACGGACCGAAAGTTGGGCCCGCCTGGAGGCCATCGAACGGCAGGTAAGTCTTTGCGCGAGCCTGGTCGAGGGGACAGAGGATCTCCTGAATTTGTTGGCAGATCGTGGCATCAAGACGGCGCTGGTGACCAATAACTCGACCGAAAATACCGAAAGGCTGATGGGCCGCTTCGGACTCTCGTTCAACGTGGTGATCACGCGGGATAGCGGTCTGTACAAGCCCTCCAGTGCGCCGCTGATCGAGGCGATGGGACGCATGGGTGTCAGTAGGGTGGAGACGATAGCGGTGGGGGACTCCAACTACGACCTTCGGGCGGCCCGAGAGGCCGGATGTTCTCAGGTCATCATCGTCAACGGCGGGTGCAGCCAATGGGGTCAGATAGCTGATCATGCTTTCGAGAATTTGCCGGCACTGACTGTATTTTTGGCTGAGTACCTTTGAGAAAATCCGGAACTGAACACAGGAAACGAGCCGTCAGTCCAGCTTCTTAATCCTCTTCTTGATCACCTTGGCCTCTTTTTTTCGCCTCGCTTCTTTCAGCAGATCGTACTGAAGCCGGAGACTGGGCAGGAGGCGGGGGTCATCCCTGCCCCAAGACTGTTCCAGGGCCGAGATCAAGGTTCCGTTGGTGTCGGCGGCCTCGGCATTTCGCTTCTGGGCCAGCAGGAGGTCGATTTCGCCTCGCAATGCCGTCCGGGTTGGCTGGGATGATGTGCCGGTGGTCGAGGTCAGGAGAGAGACCACCCGTTTCTGAACCAGGGTTGCAGACTCCAGATCCCCCTGCATGACGGTGACTCGGGCGAGGCGACTGAGGGTCTCGAGATGCGCCGGTGGATCGATCGGTTCTTCCACCTGTTGGAGCGTGTCCAGCAGTGCCAAGGCCTCGGCCGCCGTTTGCAGGGTCGTCGGATCCTGAGATACCGCCGTCAGGTCGATGAGGTTTGCGCTGTCGCGGCGAACCGCGGCCCAGGCGATGTCGCCATTGAGTTGAGCTGTTTCCATCGTTGTTCCTGCTTCAGGCGCAGCATTTCTGAAAGCCTCGAACAGGGAGGCGGCTGCCTCGGTCTCACCTTCTGCCAGGGCGGTTCGGACAGCGTCAAGGTAGCCGGCATCGATGAGGGCGGATGGATCGGAACCTCGCCGCAGGGTTGCAGCCTGCTCGATCAGTGGGGTCGCCGTTTGGGGGTCGCCGAATCTGATCTCCAGTTGGGCCTGGCTTTCAAGGGCGCCGGCCTGTTCTTTAGCCTCCAAACCAGGATTGGCGAGGGCCATCGCCGCCGCCCGCCTCTGGGTCTCAACCGCCTTTTCGCCCTTTTCTTCAATGAGGTAGATCCTGGTCAGGGAGGCCAGCACGACGCGGAGTCGGTCATCATCCGTGATCCCCTCGGCATCGGCGATAGCTACGAAGCGTTCCAGGCTTTCGAGAGCCACCGGATGGTCGCCGGAAGGTATGGCAACCCTGGCCAGCGCAACTAGCGTGTCCAGAATTTCCGGAGACTCCGGTCCAGCACGGTGTTCTTCAACCGCGAGCAGCAGGATGAACATCGGTTCGGCCTCGTCGAAGAGGCCCTGATGCTCGTAGAGGCGACCGAGATCTCGCAGGCTCTCTTCGAGACGGACATCCCCCTCGGGGAAGTCCTGGGCTATTTCCAGTGCCGCCCGAAACTCCTCTCCGGCGCGGTCAAAATCCCCGCGGGAAAAGGCCCATTCGCCCGCAGTCTGTCGGCCACCCCAGTTGGTTTGGGCCATGACGGGTGTCGTCGCAAGGGAAAGCAGAATCACGAATGTCATAATATTTCGCATCAATGTCTCCAGGGGCTGATTGCCCGGCCGCAGGGTAGCGTAGACGAGGACTTGGATCGTATTGGCCGTCCCGGTTTGCCAGACGCCTGCCGAATGGGCCAATCCGATCCAACTCCTCGTGATTGCGCTTCGCGCGAAGGGGGCTTGGGGGAGGGCAGGCGTCCCCGCCTGCCTGAGGGCCGAAAAATGAAGACGACCTTGATCAATGTACGGCTCCGATTGTCAGTGCCAACAGCATCTGAGCGGCGTAATAGGCGGGGAGCCCAATAGCCCGGTTGAGAAAGGCAGCCTTCACGAACCGATGCCGGGCCACGGCCAAGTCCGAGAGGAAGAATAGAGTCGCTCCGATACCGGCCGCAATTGGGAGCGCGCCGGAAATGGACAGGGCGATCCCGCCCCAGGCCATCAGGCTGATGACGACGATGTAGGCCAACACCGCCCCCTGCATCGATGAGGCATGCGGCCATAGCCACCGGGTCACGGCTGCGGCCGCGATAATCACCGGCAACAACACCAGCGGTGACCAGGTCGGCCACGGCTGGGCTCTATTGAAGGCGATGATGAAGGCTGCGTGGCCGGCCAGGAAGGTCAGGAGACCCCACCGGAAGGTCTGCCGTTCGATCAAGAGCAGGTCTCCGGCCATTCCCAGAATAAGGCCGGTGACCATCCACAGGTCGAAGGCCGAGCTGAAGTCCGCCATCATGAGGCCCAAAGCGACGAAGATGGCAGAGGCTGTGGGCTTTGCCAACCACTGCATCGTGCGTTGGTCATTGCGTACGGCGTTGAGAAGCCAGGCAACGGCGGCGACTTCGGCCACGATCCAGATGGCGACGGGCATCAAGGAGTTCGACATCTGCCGATTCTACCGAAGCCTGCGGCATGGATGGTATTCCGCCTTCATCCTTCATCCTTCATCCTTTCCTCCCCCTCTCGCCCTCGTTCTTCTCGGGGACTGGTAGCTGACAACTGGCCGCCAACCAATACTTCCGCTACTCTGTCCAGGTGTTGATCGCCGAGACCTTTACCAGCCTTCAGGGCGAGGGAACGCTGGTCGGGATGCCGTCGTTCTTCATCAGGACCTCCGGCTGCAATCTGCGTTGCTCGTGGTGTGACACTCCTTATACCTCGTGGAGGCCGGAGGGCGACCGTCGTTCGGTTGCCGATCTGATTGCCGAAGCCTGTGCGTCAGGCGTTCGACACGTCGTGGTCACTGGCGGTGAACCCCTGCTGCAGCGCGAGATCGGCGTGTTGACGAGAGCATTGGCCTCTGAGGGATTTCACATCACTGTGGAGACAGCGGGGACGGTGGCGCCGGATTTTGTCTGTGATCTGCTTTCGGTGTCTCCGAAGACGGCCAACTCGGATCCGAAAGGCCGGTGGCACGACCGTCATCGACGGCTTCGGGCGGACGTCGGGCCGCTTCGAATGCTGATCCAGCGGTTTGGAGAATTTCAGCTGAAATTTGTCGTCCGTGAGAGTGGGGATGTACATGACATTCGTCAGTTCATGGAGAAACTGCCTCCTGTCGAGTCCAATCGGGTCCTCTTGATGGCGGAGGGGCGAACTCCTGAAGAGGCGGCTAGAACTGCTCCGACGGCCGTCGCCTTGTGTCTGGAACATGGCTTCCGCTACACTCCGCGGCTGCATCTGGACCTCTTCGGGGGTCGTCGCGGAGTGTGACTCATGAGTTATTTCAGGATTGCCAAGACATTTGAGGTCGAATACGGGCACCGGTTGTCGAAACATCCGGAGAAGTGTCGATTTCCCCACGGCCACAGTCTGAGGATTGAGGTCGTTGCCAGGGGCCGTCAATTGGACCACAACGACATGGTCTGTGACTACAAGGCTTTGAAGATGCTGGTATTGGATCTCATTGAGGGTCTGGATCATGCCATGGCCCTCAATTCCGAGGATTCCTACGCCCGAGGCCTCTCTGAGATCGGAGAACGTATTCTCCTCTTCGAGGGCCAGGATCCAACGACCGAGGTGCTGGCGCGGTGGTTGTATCAACGTATTGCCGAGCGGATGGCCGAAGGTGGGTGGGTCAAGGAACGTTCCCAAGAACGTTACCGGATTCCTGAGGGTCTGGAACTGGAGCGGATCCGGGTCTGGGAGACCTCGACATCGTGGGCGGAGTATGTGGGGATGGAGTGACGCTGGGAAGCTTGGAGGCCAGGACGCTAGGAGGCTAGGACGCTAGGAGGCTAGGACGCCAGGAAGCAGGGAAGCTGAAATGCTTTGCCGAGCCCGAGCCCGAGCCCGAGCCTGTTCTGGTTTCAGAAATTGACACAATTGCATCGATACTGTTATCGTAATACGAGAATGGCATCGATAAGGAGAGTGTCATGCAGACCGTTACGGTTTCGCCAAAATTTCAGGTTGTCATCCCAAAACTGATCAGAGAGGCACTGCATCTTCGCCCCGGTCAGAAATTGAAGATCATGGAATTTGATGGGCGAATAGAACTCATTCCTGATCGACCGATATCTGAACTTCACGGATTCCTCAAGGGGATCAATACAGATTTTATTCGCGAGGGTGACAGACTGTGAATATTGTTGATTCGTCGGGTTGGCTTGAGTATTTCTCTGGGGGAGCGAACTCGGGTCAATTTGCGTTACCGCTTCAAGATCCGGAATCTCTGATTGTACCGGTGATTACTATTTATGAGGTTTTCAAAGTGGTGTTGCGCGAATCTGGCGAAAACGAGGCGTTTCAAGCCGTGGCTGCGATGCAGAAAGGTGCGGTTGTTGATCTTTCAACGAGCATCGCAATGAAGGCTGCGAAGCTGAGCCTTCAGCATGGTCTCCCAATGGCTGATAGCATCATCTTGGCCACGGCCCAGGCCTCAGAATGCGTTATTTGGACCCAAGATTCGGACTTCGAGCCTCTTCCGGACGTGCGGTTTTTTCCCAAGACGAAGGCTGGATCGACAAGTTCATGACCCGCCGGGACACCTCCGTTGATCCGGTCTTCTGTCCCGAGAACCCCCTGGTGCCACCCGATGCGGTGGCTTCCTGGTTGCAGGCTCTGCCTCAACCGATCGCCCTGACTGGGGGCACGGGATTCGTTGGTTCCCATCTGATTGACACGCTGTGTGCCGCCGGAATTCGGCCCCGGGTCCTCGTTCGGAATGCGGCCGGACCTCGGTGGATTGCCGATCGTCCGGTGGACTGGGTCGAAGGCAATCTCGAGGACACTGAAGCCCTTGACCAACTGGTGAAGGGGGCGGGAACTGTCGTGCATCTTGCCGGAGTACTCCGGGGTGCGACCGAAAGTGATTTCATGGCAGGGAACCGGGACGGAACGATGCGATTGCTCGCTTCGGTTGAACGGCATGCGCCCGATGCGCGGTTTGTTCACGTCTCGTCCCAGGCAGCCGTCGGACCTGCCGATGCTGAGCGCGGGGCGGCAGTCGATATTGAACCCAGGCCGATTTCGGCCTATGGGCGATCCAAGGCGGCTGCGGAACGCGTGGTTCGAGGTTTCGGCGGTCGATGGGCCGTTCTCCGCCCTCCGGCCATCTTCGGTCCCCGCGACAGCGACGTTTTCGAGTTCTTTCGGATGGCCTCTCGGGGCCTTCTGGCTGTGCCCTCCGGCAAGCGGTGTTTGACGATCGCCCATGTCGGAGATGTCGTCAGGGCGGTCATTGCAGTTGTGGCGGTGGGCCGGGCTACGGGCATCTACCACGTTGGGGCCACCGAAGGAATGCTGATGGATACAATGCTTCGAGAGATCGCGGAGTCTGGTGGTCTGAGTGCCAGATTGGTTCGAATCCCACCATGGGTCATTCGGGCAGCCGGCACGGGAGCTTCGGCCCTGAGAGGACTGGGGATGAGGCGTCTTCCATTGAGCAGGGACAAGGCCGACGAGATTCTGGCCCGCCACTGGGTGCTTGAAACTCGAACCAGTATCGATCAATTGGGTCTCGATGCCCCCATTTCTTTCGACGAAGGGGCCCGGATGACCTGGCAGTGGTACAGGAATGCCGGTTGGCTTTAGCGACTGCCCCTTCTCCCCACAATGCAATTCTTCTCACGGTTTCCATTTCTGGACGGGGTCGGCTCAGAGAAGAATTGCCAGTGCTAGAATGACCTGCCGCAGGGATGAAAACTCGTTGCGGAACGCCGATTTTCGAGATGAAGTTGTGGATCACGGGCCTTCTGAGAACCGGTGCGGGAGATCAAAGTGGATATTTTCCAGAAATGCCATGATTTCAAGGTTGTAGATGACCTTCGGGCCAGTCGACTCTATCCTTATTTCAGGACGATTCGGTCCGGCCAGGATCCGGTCGTGCGCATGAACGGGCACGAAGTGATCATGCTCGGATCCAATAATTACCTGGGCCTTACCTCTCACCCTGAGGTCAAGGAAGCGGCACAGGATGCTCTGAATATCTACGGCAGCGGCACCGCCGGTTCGCGATTTCTCAACGGCACTCTGGCAATTCATGAGGAGTTGGAAGAGGCACTGGCTCGGTTCATGGGTCGAGATCGTGCCGTTACTTTTTCGACAGGATTTCAGGTCAACCTGGGCGTTCTCTCCTGCATTGCCGAGCGCTCCGATACCTTGATTCTGGACAACCTGGACCATGCCTGCATCATCGACGGGGCCCGCCTGTCGTTCGGAAGAGCGCTCAAGTACACACATAACGACATGGAGAGCCTGGAGGAACGGCTTAGGAGCCTCAACGACGATGGCGGCGGCATGATCGTCGTTGACGGTGTCTTTTCAATGGAGGGTGACCTGGCAGACCTTCCGAAAATTGCCGAGTTGAAACGCCGGTTCGGTGTTCGGTTGATGGTGGACGACGCCCACGGCGTTGGTGTAATGGGCGCTCACGGCAGAGGTACGGCAGAGCATTTTGGAGTTGAGGATCAGGCCGACCTGGTGATGGGTACCTTCTCCAAGGCCCTGGCCGGAGTTGGTGGTTTTGTGGCGGGTGATGCAAAGGTCATCGATTTCATCAAGCACAAGGCGCGACCGATGATCTTCTCAGCGGCGCCGCCTCCGGCGTCGGTGGCGTCGGTTCTCAAGGCAGTCGAAATCATCGAGCGTGAACCCGAGCGGCGGGAACGACTGTGGGAGAACACGCGCTATCTGATGAAAGAGGTCCAACGACTCGGGTTCGATACTGGGGAGTCGGCCTCGCCGATTATTCCTCTCCTGGTCGGTGATAACGAGGTGGCTTTTCGGTTCACGATGCGGCTCCAAGAGGCCGGGGTCTTCGTCAATCCGGTCGTTTCGCCGGCAGTCCCGGAGGGGCGGGCGATGATCCGAACCTCTCTGATGGCTACCCACACCACCGACCACTTGGACCGGGCTCTCGAGGCGATCGCCGTCGTGGGCCGGCAGATGGGTGTTATTGGGGCATGAGCGAGGTTGGTTCAGGCGGCATCACCGTCAGGGCGGTGAATGGTCGTTCCGAGCGGTCTGCATTCGTCAACCTGCCGTGGTCTTTGTACAGCGGCGATCCGCTGTGGATTCCCCCGCTGAAGGCCGCGGTCCGCCAGATCCTGGACGAGGCGAAACACCCGTTCTATCAGCGAGACGGCGCCGAGATTGAGCTCTTCCTTGCATGGAGAGAGGGGTGCGTCGTCGGACGGATCGCTGCAATCTTCAACCACGGGTTTAACCGGTTTCACTCGTCAAATGAGGTCCACTTCGGATTTTTTGAGTGTATTGATGATGGTGACGTGGCTCGATCACTCTTCGGGGCCGTCGAATTATGGGGCCTGCAACGAGGATCGGATGCGGTGCTCGGTCCTTTCAATCCTTCGACGAACTATGAGTGCGGTCTTCTGATTGACGGTTTCGAGCGCCCTCCTGTCGTGATGATGACCTACAACCCGCCGTATTATTTGGCCTTGATCGAGGGTGCGGGATATGGCATGGCCAAGGACCTCCTGGCCTTTGTGTCCCCGGTGCAGGGCCGGAGCCTCGAACGGCTGCAGAAATTGGCGGAACGAACCAGGAAGCGCAATCCGGGCATGGAGACTCGAGGGACCGATCTCAAGCATTTCGACGGTGAGGTTCGTGCGGTCCAAGAGATCTACAACGCCGCCTGGGAGAAGAACTGGGGTTTTGTCCCGATGAATGACGGTGAGATCAAGGTTCTCGCCGCTGAGCTCAAGCCGTTGGTTGAGCCCGGGCTGCTCCGTTTTGCCTTCATCGACGGTGAACCGGCAGGCTTTCTTTTATGCCTCCCCGATTGGAACCCGGTTCTGAAGGATTTTGACGGATCGCCGTGGCGCCACCCGCTGAAGACACTCAAACACCTGACCATGACCAAGGCCTCGGACATGGAGGGATTGCGGCTGATCACCCTTGGAGTCAAGGCCGAACATCGGAAACGTGGTCTCGAGGGAGTCATGATCGCTGAGGGTCTGGAAGTGGCGCTCAGGCTCGGATACTCGTGGTGTGAGTACTCCTGGATCCTCGAAGACAACGAACTGATCAAGGGAACCATTCGGCTGATGGATGGGGAGTTGTATAAGACGTATCGGATTTACCGGAAAGGGTTGTAGGCGTTCGCCGACGACTCAGGCGATTTCCCCTTCCGGATACTTGATACTTGAAACTCGATACTTGGCTCGAGGATTGAAGGGGCAAGGGGGGGCGGCTGCGGCACGGTTGAACGGACGGCCTCCCTCAAGTATCAAGTATCGAGTATCCAGTATCAAACTCAGTTAAACTCCCCCCATGCTCAGTCGTCGACGTTGTGTCCTTTTGGTTTTTCTCGTTGGAGTGATCTTACTCCCGGTCCTTCTTCTCGGACATATCCGGTTTTACTCTCACCAAAGCCGCTTGCCGGAATCCGGCCGGGAAGTGGTTCAGATCCGCGGCATTCGGGATCAAGTGACGATCGCTTTCGATGGGCGGGGAGTGCCTCATATTGATGCAGCGACCGTAGAGGATCTATGGCTCGCTCAAGGGTACGTCCATGCCCGGGATCGGTTCTTCCAGATGGACCTAGGCCGGAGAATGGCGGCCGGCAGACTGTCCGAAATCTTTGGCGAGGCTGCCCTTCCGACGGATCGCAAGATGCGGACTCTGCGTTTGGCCGCGACGGCCGGTCGCCAGGCGACAGCACTTGACGATGGAGTCCGCAAAACCCTGGAGCGGTACTCGGACGGTGTCAACGCTGCGCTGAGAGACTACGGGCGGTGGATTGCTCCCGAACTGTGGATGCTTGGCGTCGAGCCCGGCGCATGGGGGGTCGAAGACTGTCTCTCCGTTGGGCTCTTGATGGAACTCAACTTGACCTGGGCGATGGGGGATGAGATCACCCGGTCGGTCGAAATGACTCATTTGGGGCGTGATCACGCTGTTGATCTGTGGGGTTGGGGCCCTGGAGAGCAGCGACGTTGGATTCCGCCGGTGGATCTGCCGTCAAGACCCCCCGGGGAAGAGGATGCGATCATGGCGCCCTTCGGGGGAGGTTCGAACAGTTGGGCGATCAGCCCGGCGAGGACGGCGACTGGGAGACCTCTTTTGGCCAACGACCCCCACATTGGGGTTACGGTTCCGGGTACCTGGTATGCCGTTGGTCTCAGGGCCCCGGGAATCCATGCAGTTGGGGCTTCGATAGCCGGTATTCCAGGCGTCTTGATCGGTCACAACAATCGGGTCGCCTGGGGATTCACCATGTCAATGATGGATGACCAGGATTTCTTCGTGCTGACCCTGGATGAGAGTCGGGATCGGGAACTGGTCGACGACAGTTGGATCCCTCTGAGAACGGTGACCGAGACGATAGATATTCGGTGGCGATCGGAGCCCGAGACGATGAAGGTCCGAATCTCGCGACACGGACCGGTCGTCCGTGACACCTTTGACTCGACGTTGGCCCTCGCGTGGACCGCTCTCCAAGGTCCCAATTCCATCGACGCATTCCTCCGGATGGTTCGGGCTGACGGTGTCGAGGATGTCGCAACTGCGTGGGGTGATGCGGCCGGGCCTTCGATGAATCTGGTTGCCGCCGACGTCGAGGGGCATATCCTGCATCAGGTCGTCGGGAGGCGGCCGCGCCGTGGGAGAGGGGCCGGCAGATTGCCGTCGCCGGGGAGTAACAGCGCCTGGTCCTGGAAGGGGCTCGCAGAATTTTCCGAGAATCCTCGGATGCTGGACCCAGACGAGGGTTTCGTCGGGACTGCCAATCACGATATCTTTGGTGAGGGCGATTATGATCCCAAACAGACGTTCCCAGCCGATTTTGCGGCGCCGTGGCGTATTCGGAGGATCCGAAGCCTGCTGGCGACGAAAACCGACTGGGATATCGACTCCTGCCTGGACCTCCAGGGCGATGTGATGTCCGGACGTGCGGTTGCGCTCCTGAAAGTCCTCTGGCCGGATCTCGAGCGCCACGGTGGCTCGACCTCCGTGGCATTGCTGGGGTGGGATGGACGCATGGATGTCGACAGGGTAGAGCCTCTTCTTTTTAGCAGGTTGATCCTCGAACTGGCTCGTGAAGTTGGGCAGGACGAGGCCCTCGACCTTGGCCTCGAGACGACGCCCTTCAATGCGGAGAGGGTTCTCCGTTTGTTGGCCGGTGGGCTTTCGGAGGCGTGGTGGGACGATGTTCGGACCGAGACCGTTGTGGACCGGGAATCGATCATTGACCGATGTCTCGATCGCCTGGACCTATTGGATCACTCCACCGTTTGGGGGGACGTCCATCAGGTCGATTTCTCACACGTTCTCGATGATTTTCCCCTGGTCGGGGCGCTCTTGCGGCTGGGAGGACACCGACACCCGGTCGGTCTCCCGGGTGACAGCACGACGATCAACGCCAACACGTGGGACCTGGCGAAGCCGTTCAACGTGAGGTTCATTCCCTCGATGCGGTTTGTTGCCGATGTCGGCGATTGGGATCGGTCGATCCTCGTACTTCCCCTCGGGCAGTCGGGTAGGCCGTGGTCGCCCCATGTCGCAGACCAGTTCAGCGATTGGCTGGGCCTCAGGGGCAGGACCCTGCCTTTTTCCCGGCAGATGGTTGAGAAGGAAACCCGGGCCGAGTTGATCCTAACCCCGCGGAGGTAAGAGCTATCAGCTATCAACTCTATGGTTTGCAGGCGCTTCATCCTTCCTCTTTCATCCTTCTCGGTCAGGTTACACTCTGCGAATGAGTCTGACGCTTTCCATCGTGACCTGCGGCCCCCAGATGGAGGTCGCTCTTTCCGGTCCATCCTTGAAGGCCACATCGGTCGTTCGGCTCGGTGGCGTAAGGCGGCGATCAAGTCTCTTGCTGGCCGCGGTCGATCTCCTGATTGAGGATGCGGACGTCGCCAGGGAGGAGTTGTCCACGGTCATTGTCAGTCGTGGCCCGGGCTCGTTCACCGGAATTCGCTCCGGCCTCGCGACCGCGGGGGGCCTGGCTGCGGCGCTGGGCTGTCGAATTCTGGCCTTCGATTCGCTAATGGCTCAGGCCGCCCGCATCGACGGTCCAGGCAAGGTGTGGGCCGCCCAGCCGGGTAGACGAGGAGAAGTCTACGCCCGAGAGTTCGTACTCAATGAGGATCATATTCCCGAGCCCACCACTGAGTTGAAAATCTTGCCCCTGGCCGATCTTGCCGGTCGAGGTCCCTGGATCGCCGCCGAGGCCCTGCCATTGGGAGAGGCTCGGCGGATGGCCCCGGCCCGATCGACGGCTGAAGCACTGATCCGTTTGGCTGACGCTGGACTGATTTCACAGGATATAGAGCCGTTGTACGTCGAAGGACCTCCAATTCACGGTGGTGGAAAGTGAGCCGTTTTGCCGAAAGGAAGGCTCTTCGGGGAGATGAATCGGCTCTTGATGAAGCCGAACGGGAGTGTTTTTCAGATGCCTGGCCGGGACGTTTCTTTGCGGCCGAAATGGATGCGCCTCGTCGATACTGTCAAGTACTGACGGATTCTGGAGGTCAGCTGGCGGCCTATCTTTTCTGCGCGTGGCAGTACCTCGATCTTCACGTCTTGAAGGTCGCCACCCGTCCGGGTTTCCGGCGGCAGGGCCTGGCTCAACGCCTGATGGAGAGCGCCGAGGCCTTTGTCGTCCGGGAGGGTGGGGAGACAATCACTCTCGAGGTCAGGCAATCCAACACGGGAGCGCAGGCACTCTATTCGAATATGGGCTACCACATTGTTGGTTCCAGACCGGGCTATTATGCCGACGGTGAGGACGGCCTGGTGATGACAAAGATGTTCACGGACTCCGAGGCACTGTATGATGAAGGCTTGAGATGACCATGAAAAAACTGGGTGAGATTCTGCTTGAAAAAGGTGTGACGTCGGTGGGGGAGCTCCATACGGCGCTCGAAGCCTGCCATCGCCATCGCAGTCGACTTGGAACGCAGTTGTTGCGGTTCGGTTTCGTTACGGAGAAACAGTTATTGGGCGCCTTGGCTGAGCAGACCGACCGGCCTCCGGTGCCCCGAGAGAGTCTTGAGGCAGCCGCCGTTGGCGTCATGGGGTTGCTCCCGATCAAGATTGCGCAGCGCCTTCATGCCGTTCCCTTTGCAAAGTTCCATCGGACCTTGCAGGTCGCGCTGATCAATCCCCGTGACGATGCTGCGATCGAGGAAATTCACGTGGTGACCGGGCTGGATGTCGACCCGTTTGTCGTGACCGAGGCCACACTCGAGGCCGCACTGATGCGGCTAGGGGCTGGAGATTTTGAAGCACCTGGAGCCGATGGAGGGTCGGAGAGCCAGGACGCTGTGGACTCGGACTGGGAGAATCTGTGGAACGGAGCCCTCCCGACCGTCGTCGACTTGATGGGCTTGCCCCGGCGGGCCGGAGATGAGCGGGATCCTGGTGTAATGTATGCGACGTATCCCGGCTTGGCGCCGGTTGTTGACCCTTCTGCGGTCAGTACCCCGGGTTTTCTGGACGAGGCCGGCCTCAAGAAGGCTCTGTGCGCGGCGGAAAGCCGAGACGGTATTGGGGAAGCTCTCCTCTCGTATGCCGCTCGGTTCTTGACCCGAATCTGTCTTTTTTCGGTCTACAAGGAAACGGCGCACGGCTGGCTTGTTGAAGGCCTGGGCCCGGTTTTGGAGGACGTGCAGTCCTTTGCCATTGACCTCACGCTACCCTCGATGATGTCGACCGTCGCAGCCAGTGGGCATCCACATGAAGGACCGATTTCTCCGGGTGAACTGAACGAGAGTGTCGTGGCCTGTCTCGGAGATCCCCTGAGCCATGATGTGCTGCTGGTGCCGGTCAAGGTTCAGGACCGGATGGTTGCCTTCCTGATGGGTGATATTCCGGGTCAAAGTACGATCGGGCTTCCGGTCAGAGAAATTGCCGAGGCGGCAAACGTCACTGGTATGGCCCTTGAGATGATCATTCTGAGACGGAAGATCGGGAAAGTTTTGGGCGCTTGAGAGACGAAACTTGATACTTGATACTTGATACTTGTTTCCATTCTTTCGCGGTGTTGTTTTTTCTGACCGGCCCCTCAAACACCACGGATCAGTCGTACCTTTTGGGCGAACTCCACCCATATCGACACCCTCGGCAAATTGAAGTCCAGTAACGAGTATCCAGTATCAAGTATCCAATTTCAGGAGTAGAATGGCTGAGCCCGGAGACTCCGGGCGAGGGAGGTTTGATGTTTGAACAAGTTGATCTCAAGGAGACGTTCACCGAGTTGGTGAGACGGGCTTCGACCGACCTGCCGGGCGAGGTTGTCGATGCGATTCGTGCAGGACGAAATGTGGAAGAGGACGGGAGTCTTGCCCAGAAGGCCCTCGATACCATTCTGACAAATATTGTAATGGCCGATGAATCCTCGGCGCCCCTGTGCCAGGACACCGGGACTCCGGTGGTGTGGATCAAGTATCCGGTGGGTGTCAGCACTCGCAGGCTCGAGGCGGACTTTACCGAGGCGGTTCGCCGTGCGACCAAGCTGAAATACCTTCGTCCAAACGCGGTCGACACACTGACCGGTCGCAATACCGGTAACGGTACCGGGAGGGCCATCCCGTCCATTCATTTCGAAGAGTGGGACGGTCCCGGCCTGGAAGTCAAAATGATTCTCAAGGGCGGAGGCTCCGAAAACGTTGGTGCCCAGTACAAACTCCCGGACACCGGACTCGAGGCCGGCAGGGATCTCGAGGGGGTCCGCAGAGTGGTTCTCGACGCGGTCGTCCAGGCCCAGGGCAAGGGCTGCGCCCCGGGTGTGTTGGCCATTTGCATTGGCGGCGATCGGGTTTCGTCCTTCGAACATTCCAAAGAGCAGTTACTCAGGTCCCTCGGTGATACCAATCCCAACCCTGAGTTGGCCGAACTCGAAAAGAGGCTCATGGCAGAAGCCAACGAGTTGGGTATCGGTCCGATGGGCTTCGGAGGGAAAACCACGGTTCTCGGTGTCAAGATCGGTGTTCTCGATCGGTTACCGGCATGCTACTTCGTCACGGTGACCTACATGTGTTGGGCCGACCGCCGGGCGATCGTTCAGATTGACGAAGAAGGAGGCCTGACATGGCTGAGCTGAAGCTCCCGGTCAGTGAAAAGAGCGTTCGGGATCTCGAAGTTGGAGATTTCCTCGAATTGAGCGGTCGGATGATTACCGGCCGCGATGCGGCCCACAAATGGTTGATGGAAGAGTACCGGGAGGAGGTTGCTCCTTTCCTGAAAGATACCGTGATCTACCACTGCGGACCCGTTGTCAACCAGAAGGACGACGGTAGTTGGGAGTTCATCGCCGCGGGGCCGACCACATCGATCCGGGAAGAGCCCTACCAGGCGGACGTCATCGCCCGTTACGGTCTCAGGGGTGTCATTGGGAAGGGCGGCATGGCGGGGCGTACCCTTGCGGGTCTGGGTAACTCAGGTGCGGTCTACCTCCACGCGATCGGTGGCGCTGCTCAGGTTCTGGCACGGGCGATCCCCCGTGTCGAAAAGGTCTTCATGCTCGACGAGTTCGGAGTGCCCGAGGCCCTGTGGGTCATCGAGGTCGATCGTTTCCCGGTCGTCGTTACAATGGACTCTCACGGTGGGTCGCTCCACGACACGATCGAGAATGGATCAAAGACCAAGTTTGACGAGCTTTTGGGCCGAAAAGGCTGAAGGGACAGATTGAACCACAAAGACACAAAGATCACGAAGGGGTTTGAAATCTAATTCTTCTTTGTGCTCTTTGTGTCTTCGTGGTTCATTTATTTTCTTACGTGGATCAAAAAAACCGGGCCGCAAGGCCCGGTTTTTTGTTGGTTTGCGGTGTGCTCAATCGAGGGCAGTGGCCGTCTCGTTTCGGAGCCCTTCGGGCTGGGGACGATTGATCGGGAAGACCTCTTTCAAGGCGTCCCATGCAGCGTCTGAGAAAACGACATCCTTGGCATTGACGCCGACCGGAAGGGTTACAGCGTCGCCACCGTAGAGGATCGGCATCATATTGACCTGCGGGATGTTGGCGTCAAAGGCCGTGTTGATCGTTCGAATCAACTCGGTCGCCACCAAGCCGTGGCCGATGGCTTGCGGATGAACGCCGTCATACGAAAAGAGGCCGCCCACAAGAAAGTCGGCGCTGAACTCGATGCCGCCGAGGATCCAGCGATTGCCGCCGGCGATGTCGTTGTACTTGGCGTTCATGTCCAGGATCGGCACGCCGAAGTTGGCGGCAGTCCCGGCGATGATTGCGTTGAAGGCTGCGATCCGCTCGTTGATGACATCGATCTCGTCGGATCTCAGGATGACGCCGTAGGCGCCGGTTGCGAAATTGAGGTCCTCCGGAAGCGGTGGCGCTCCGGGCAGCCCGTAGCCCTGGGCGATCAACGCCGAGGCCGCCAGGGTGATGTAGTCGTCATCCTCGATTGGACCGTCTTCGCCCATTAGCTGGAAGGTGCCCATCCCGGGGATCGTGATGTAGTTGGACACTGTTGTCACGAAGGGGATCGAGGTGGCATCCGGCAGGTTGATCGCGACAATGTCGGCCGTCGTCATCGTCGCCAGCGCACCGAGGGCCTGGCCGTAGAGCTGCTGAAAGATTTCGACGGGCGTCATGGTGATACCGTCGATCGGAGAACCCGAGATGATGGCGCCGAGGATATCGCTGTTGCCGATCCACAGGGTGACGAAGGTCGGGTCCTGGGCAATCGCCTGGATCAGAGCCGTGAACGGCATCAGTTCACCGGTCGCTGGGTCGGGTACTTGCGGGATACGCAAAATCAAATCGTGCATCACGTTGTCGGTATTGCCCGCCAACAGGTTTTGGATGTCGCCGGTCGTCGTCACCAGATTGTAAAGGTTGGATCCCGGTACGCCGAGATTGTTGTACGGTACGGGGTAGGTCGCGTTGGTCGGCATTCCTGGTGCGCCGGGTTTGGGTTGGATCACCGGCGCCGGCACCAGGGCCAGCAGTTCGAGCAGCGGCTCAATGCCGGGCTCGGACACCGTAGGCATTTCGAAGACCGGCGCACCGGCCTGTTGAGCCAGTAATGCGGGGTAGGACCGATCCTGGTAATACTGCACCAAGCCGCCCGAGACGTAGCCGGCTGTCAGACTGTCGCCCAGGGCGACGTAGCGGGTGAAATCAACCTGTGCGCTTGAAGGGACGGCGCCGAGGAGCGCCGCCAGCGTGAGAACAAACAATAATCTTTTCATGGGCTTTCTCCTCTCTTCTTAGAATTTCAAGGTTGTGGTGATGCCAAGGAGGTTGGCTTTGCTGTTGTAGGACCCTTCGTAGCCGTCCAGCGAGACACCGCCGTTGTCGCCCGTGTGGCGCTCGTCGAAGGTCAGGTACATGTAGCCGATGTCGGTCTGTACTCCGCCGATATTGAACCCGATGCCGATGGTGTAGCCCTGGCGGTCGCCGTCGCCGAGAAGTGGCGACATCGACTCGACCGGTTGCGGGGTCTCATCCTCGAGGTAGCCCAGGCGCAGCGCAAATTTGGCGCTGGCCCGATATTCCAACCCGATGCGGTACTGGTCGGCGTCCTCGTAGTTCTCTACGACGACATCGGAGAGGTGGGGGTAGTCCGGAAAGGAGAGCGGCAGTTCGTCAAAGGAACTCCATCCCATCGTGCCCCATTGACCCGAAATCGTCCACTTCTCGTTCTGCCATGCCATGCCGATCTGGAAGTAGTCGGGAAAGACGATATTGGTCTCCAAATCAATCTTCTGGCCGAAGGGGATCATGGCGCCGAGGGCGGCGTCATAATCCGGATAGCCCGTTTGGAATTGGCGGAATGAGCCGTAGCCTTCGGTGAAGTCTATGTCGACTTCGGAGCGGTAGAGGGCGCCGATGCTGAAGCCGCCGAATTTTCCCTGGAGGCCTGCGTGCCATCCCCATGCGTCGTTGCCCATCCCTTCGGTCGTCAGATGAGCCTGGCCGACATCGGCCAGTTGCTGCGTATAGGGATTGATCATGCCGATGTTCTTGGTCAAGTCGATTTGCCCAATCACGTAGTCGACGCCGAGACCGAGGGCGAAGTGCTCACCGAGCTTGAACGCAAAATTCGGGGACAGATTGTAGGTCTTGATGTCGACCCGCTTGGAAATGAAGCGCCCGGCGAAGTCGTCGTCCCAATAGGTGCCCAAACCAAAAGGGTTGGTTATGGAAAAACCGAACGAGGCCTTGTCGCCGATCGGCATGACGAGATAGAGGTGTGGGGGATAGAACGTCTGGGATTTCTGTTCTGCGTGATAACCATCGCCCGGATAGGGAGAATCTCCGTAAAAGTCTTGGCTGGCGGTGATGAAGGTGATTCCAAGCTGAACCTGGGTCCCCTCATCCGTTTGGAATGCGATTCCTGCAGGGTTCCAGAACAATGCCGACGGGTCGTCGGCGACCGCCGTCATGGCGCCACCCATGGCCATGCCGCGGTTACCGTGTTCGAACAGGGAAAAGCCCGATGCGTTGGAAAGTGACGGCGCCAATAAGGCAACAAAAGCCACTGCGAGAATCAATCGATGATTCACAATTTTCATTCATCCTCCTTCTAAAATAGATACCCCAAAAACATCCCGTCCATGCTAATCGGTCTGTGTGAGCTTCGTCAACAATCTGGCGGAACTGGAGCCAAATGCAATTCGCCCGACGAATTGCTTCGTATCAGCTCCGAGAGCCGCTCATCGGAAACTCTCGGGTTCGTGTACCGTAGAGATTCTGAATGGGTATTTGCGGTGGAAGGGGAAGCATGATGTTCAAGAGGTTGTTGATTTTCTGTGTGGTGTTGAGTGTGGCTCAGGTGGCATGGTCGGCTGACGAGACCCGGTTAATGCGGTGGTCTGATGCGTCCGAGACTCAGGTTGTGTTCACCTATGAGGGTGACCTTTGGTTCACCAGTTCCGAGGGCGGGGATGCCTATCGCATCACCTCTCATGCCGGCAACGAGAGGTACGCAAAATTCAGCCCCGACGGAACCCGATTGGCTTTCAGCGGCTCGTACGACGGCGGTTCGGATGTCTATCTGATGGATGCCCGGGGAGGCGTTCCCGCCCGATTGACCTGGCATCCTGGGCGGGATCGAGTGCTGGGCTGGACACCGGACGGTGACGAAGTTCTCTTTCGATCGGACCGGGAAATGCCCTTCGGCGCGGAGGAACTCTACGCCGTTTCGGTTTCAGGAGGCATGCCCCGCAGACTTCCGGTTGACCGGGCGGGCCTGGCCGCCCTGTCCCCAGACGGCGCCCTGCTGGCCTACAACCGTATCTCCCGAGAGGACCGAACCTGGAAACGGCATCAGGGGGGTACGGCGCAGGACATCTGGTTGGGTTCGTTGGCCGAAAAGGACTTTCACAGAGTCACAGACTGGGCCGGGACCGACAACTTCCCGATGTGGCGAGGCACCGATCTCTATTTCACCTCCGACCGTGAACACGGCACGATGAATCTCTATCGGATGGATCCGGGCACCGGTGAAACAACCGCACTGACCGATTACGCGGACTTCGACGTCAAATATCCGTCGATGGGGCCTGCCGGCATCATCTTCCAATATGCTGAGGCGCTTTTCAGCTACGACTTTGCCGACGGCGAGGTTCGACCGGTCCCGGTGACAATCCGATCAGACCGCGTTCCCGTTCGGCCGGGTCTTGTCAAGGCCGGGCACAACACCGGGTCGTTCAGGCCGGGGCCAGATGGCGAGAGCCTGTTGCTCGAGGCTCGGGGCGAGTTGTTGCTGCTTCCGCTCGATGACGACCAGGAACCGGAGAACCTGACACGGACTTCAGGCGCCAGGGAAAAAGACGGTGTGTTCTCTCCGGACGGTGAGAAGCTTGGGTTCATTTCCGACCGTTCGGGTGACGAAGAGCTCTGGGTTGCCGACGCCGACGGGTCCAATGCGAAGCAATTAACCTCTGACGGCAACGGCTATCGCTTCAGGCCGGTCTGGTCGCCCGACGGGTCGTTCATCCTGTTTGCCGACAAGACTCTGAGACTGATGATGGTCGATGCTTCAAGCGGCAAGGCAAACGAAGTCGATCGTGGTGAGTATGACGACGCATGGTATCGCTGGGGAATCCAGGAATTCTCGGTATCTCCCGATTCCGCATGGATTGCCTACACGAAGGTCGAGGACTCTCTTAACGATTCGATCTTCCTGTACCAGGTGGCCACCGGCGAGAGAATCCGTATGACCGGACCTGAGACCAAGGATTGGAGCCCGGCATTTTCAACTGACGGACAGTATCTCTATTTTCTCTCGGATCGTACCCTCAATCCCATCATGGGTCGTTTGGATCAGACCCACGTGTTCCTCGATATGACGCGGGCCTACGTCGTGCTATTGCAGTCCGATCAGGCATCGCCCTTTGTCGCAGCGGCCAAGAACGATGACGATGATGAGGAAACGGACGAGAACGGAGATGACGAGGATGAGGGAGTTACCGTCACGGTCGACTCAGACGGCATCACAGGCCGGGTTCTACTCGTCGAAGGAATCGAGGCCGGTGATTACGACCGCCTTGAGCCAACCGAGGACGGTTTCCTCTACCTCGTGCGGACCGAAAAGGCTTTCTTGAAATACCAGGAAGTGACAGACCAGGGGTCGGAATCTCTGGCACTTTGGGGTTACACCCTGGCCGATGCCGAAAGCACCAAGCTGATGACCGGCGTGTCGAACTACCATCTGTCGTCGGACTCATCACAGATGGCCTACTCCGCCGGCGGGCAATTCGGGGTAGTCGAAGCCGGCGATAAGGCCGAGGCGGGTGACGGTGCGGTTGATCCCTCACGGGTCAAGCTCCGGTTGGATCGCCAAGCAGAGTACCTTCAGATATTCAACGAGGCCTGGAGAATTCAGCGTGACTGGTTCTACGATCCCGGCATGCACGGTCTCGACTGGAAGGCCACCGGCGAGAAATACCGACAATTCGTTCCCCACTGCGGAAACCGTGCAGACCTCAACTATCTGATCGGCGAAATGATCGGTGAACTCAACATCGGCCACACCTATATCTACGGTGGCGAGAGAGGCCGGAGGGCCGCCCGTGTCCAGGTCGGCCGATTGGGCGTGGATTTTTCGACGCCTGAAGGTGCATCTCACCACCGCATCGAACGGGTCATTCCCGGCAACCACTGGCACCCTGGGGAGCGTTCGCCCCTCGAGGAGCCGGGATGCTCGATCTCCGACGGGGACTGGCTGCTGGCCATCAACGGTACGGAGATCTCGGCGGATGAGAACATTTTCGCCCATCTGGAGGATACCGTCGGACGGACGATCACGGTGACGACCAACTCTTCGGATTCGTTCGAGGGCGCCAATGATTGTCGCATCCGTCCGGTCGGAAGCGAGTACCCATTGCGGTACCGCGCTTGGGTCGAGGCCAATCGGAAGGCCGTTGACGAAGCCTCGGGCGGTCGCATCGGTTACCTTCATATTCCTGACATGATGGACAGCGGTCTTGTCGAATTTGCTCGTGGTTGGTACCACGACTTCGGCAAGCCGGGTTTCATCATCGACGAGCGCTACAACGGCGGAGGCTTTGTTGGGGACATGATCATCGACCGTCTCGAACGGAAGCTCTGGTCGTTCACTCAACCCCGAGAAGGAAAGCCCATTCCGGGGTCCGAGCGCGGCACCAGGGCCCATCTGGCGATCCTGATCAACCGTGACACCGGCTCCAACGGCGAGTACTTCGCCGAAGCCATCAAGATCAAAGGTCTCGCGCCCTTGATCGGCACCCGGACCTGGGGCGGCGCCGTCGGCATCGAGCCCCACCAGAACCTGGTCGACGGCGGCGTGACCACGCCTCCGCAGTTCGCTCCCTACGGGTTGGACGGACGGTGGTTGATTGAGGGGCATGGGGTTGAACCGGATATCGTTGTCGAAAATTTGCCGGGTGACGTAATGGCCGGGCGTGACGCTCAGCTGGAAAAGGCGATCGAGGTTCTGTTGCCGAAGATTGAAGCAGATCCGAGGTCGATCCCCGACCCGCCGCCGTATCCGGACAAGAGCAAGTAGACAAAAACGCCGGGGTTTCCCCGGCGTTTTTGTCTGGAATGCCCGGAAGCTGGGAGGCTGTCGAGGCAGGGTGGGCCTTGGCCCACCATCCTGGTCATTTGCAGGCCCTCAAGGACAGCGAAACGGAGTCAATGGCTCTTCTTGTGCTTCAATGCAGTCGCCCGGTCGAAGAATGTCTCGGCGATCTCCACCAGGGCATCGGCCTTTGCTTTGTGTTCGAGGAGGACCACATCTTTCATCCAACTGGAGACCATGCCCTGTGCTGTGGTGGTTCCCGATTGGTCACCGATCGTGACAACCAGAGTCCCAGAGACAAAATGGCCCAGACTCGAGGTGTCCTTGATCTCTTCGAAGTCCTCGAAGAGCCGGTCATCCTGGATGATCTGCAGCAAGTCTTCACGTTCCTCGTTGGTGAGATCAAAAACCAGTTCTGCATAGGCGCACTGTCCTCGTTCACAAGGGCCGACAGCGCCCGCATACCGCACGACGCCGGCCGAGATCTCAATGTCGAACCGCTGCCGGTTACTATCCTTGCTCCGCTCACCCTTGGTCAGGCTCAAGCTCAAGGAGAAGGACACCTCTGCAGGCGATTGTTCCGGCTGGCCCGGTTGGGCCAACAGGACCGCCATTAATACCATCGGTGCGAACAAAGACATGAGTTCCTCCCAGTATCAACCGTAGCACTCCTGGTAGGAGAAGAGGAGGAGAGGGGGAGATGGGGAGATGGGGAAGGATGAAGGATGAAGGATGAAAAGAAACACAATTGAACCGCGAAGAGAACGAAGGGCGCAAAGGAGACGCAAAGATGGTTTTGAAAATCGAGTTCTGAGCGGTCAAGAGGCGCCCGGTAGCTGACGTAACGCCGGCCGGTATGTGTGGGGCTGATAGCTGACAGCTGATAGCTGATAGCTGACAGATACCTTACTCCTCCGCTAGATGTCCTGAACCCAATTCCCCCAGGCAGCCGGGGCAGGCGTGGATCTCCCAGGAGCAGCCGCACCAGGCTTTCCAGGTCCACATCGGCGTGGTGATGCCGATCTTCAAGGGAGTGACAGGGCCGTCCAGCGGGCAGACGGGCCGATCGTCGTTGGCGGCGGGGTCATCCTGGTGGGTTGAGGCGGTGAAACGCAAGGTCTCGAGGTGGTCGAGAATGGGGTCGTCATCACCGTTGACCGGGTGGCCCAGTTCGGAGTTCAACGTGTCCAATGCCGCTTTGAGGGGATCGCCGGCATGGAGCAGGGGATTGCCCTGGAAGCACAGAGTCAGGTCGGTCTTGCAACGCTGGGTCAGGAGGCAACGGAGATAGAAGAAATCTTCGGTCAGGTGCCGGTGGAGGGATGTGGGATCAGTGAGATATTCACCAGTTTCGGCATCATCCGGCGGCTCAACCGGCGTGCCGGAAAGAGGGTGATGCAGACGGCCGGACGAATCCTTGAAGTAGTAGTAGGCGGTCGAATTCTCCTCCTTCGCCTGGAATTCCCACAGTGCCGGGAGTTGGTCCGACCAGGCCTCCAGGATCTGTGTGATGAAATGAAAGTCCTTGGAGAAGAGAATTTTGCGGCCGTCCCGGGGCGCAACAAGATCCGGCATGGGAGGGAGGTGAAGGGTTGGGCTTGAGTCCGCCATCATGTATCAGTCTAACCCGGCGGAGGCAAAGGCAGAAGGAGAGCTGTTAGCCGTTAGCTATTAGCGATGAGCTTCGGAAAATGCACGACCTGAGAGCTGCGAAGTCGTTGCTAATAGCTAACGGCTAATAGTTAATTGCTTTCTTGCCATCTTGCGCAGAATTTCGTTGGTCAGCCACTAATCCGTCGATGCCTCCGGTGCGAGAAGAACTGTGGGATCACATCCTCTGGCGAGGCAGGTAGCAGCCAGGACGGCCTGCCCGAAGGCCAGCCCCCCATCGCCTGGCGGCAGGCGGGTCGGAAGGAAGAGCGGTGTGGAGATATGTTTGGGAAGGCCCTGCCGAAGCAGGCGGTTGACGAGGCAGCCTCCCGTTGCAGCGACGGTGGTCGGTGGGCCGTGGGTCTCGATGATCTGGGTTGTTATCGATCCTGCCAGACGGCAAAAAGTCGCATGGAAACCGGCGGCAACGCGTTCGGTCGGTTCCCCGGCGGCTGTTCGCCTCGCTGCGGCTGTGAGGAGGGCCACTGACGGCAGGATCGTCGATCCTTGTTGAATTTGAACCTCCTCCCAAGGCTCCGGCGCCTGGACGTTGACCGCGTGGGCCTCAAGCAGAATCGCTGCCTCGCCCTCGAAGGTGTTGACGGTGGCCAGCCCCAGCAGGGCGCCGCAGGCCTCGAAAAGCCGTCCTGCGCCGGTTGCCAGGGGCCAGGAGTGTCCGTTGGCCAGCTGCGCCATCGTTTCGATCCGCTCGAGGCCGATCGTTTGGGCCATCGGAGTGCTCTTCAGGACTGTTGCGGTCCCGGAACTCGCCACGGCGGCGACGGCTATCCTCCATGGTTCCCGTACGGCTGCCTCGCCGCCGACCAGGGTCATCGGTTCCAGCTGTCCCGCACGTTGCCAGGAGAGATCCCCACGCACGATGAGCCACTCACCGCCCCAGGCCGAGTGAGCGGGGCCCCATCCCGTGCCGTCCATCGCCATCACCAGAGCGGATTCTCCGGTGTCCGGGAAGCGCCCGTGTTCGGCCAGGACCGAAGCCGCGTGGGCCAGGTGGTGTTGGACCTCGATCAGGCGGCCGCTTCGCCGCTCGGCCAGTTCCTCGGCCAACCAGCGGCTGGGGTAGTCGGGGTGGGCGTCTGCGACCAGGATCTCGGGCCGGACCTCCATCAGGTCTTCCAGGTGCTCGATGGCTTCCCGGAGGAAAGTCCTGGCTTCGTCGGTGTCCAAATCCCCGATGTGGGGGGTCAGGACGGTCTGGTTGCCGCTGGCAATGGCGGCCGTTACCTGGAGGTGGGCTCCGACGGCCAAGACAGGCTCCGGAGTGGCTTCGGGCATGAACAAGGGTTCGGGTACCCAACCGCGCGCGCGGCGGACCAGGAAGGGGCCGCTTGGCACGGCAACGGCGGGCGAGACACCCGCCGCAACAATGGGGGTCGCCGAGCTCCGGGCAACGGAGTCGTCGACGCGCCGGACGATATCCCGGTCGTGGATCAAAAAGAGATCGGCGATCGCGCCGAGACGATCCGTTGCCTCGCGGTTCCCCTTGCAGATGGGTTCGTCGGAGGCGTTGCCCGAGGTCATCACCAGCGGGTGGTCACCCAGGTGATTGAAGAGCAGCAGATGCAGTGGTGTTGTCGGCAGGACGATCCCGAGGTCTTCCATGCCGGGTGCAACGTTGTCCGAAACCCCGTCGTCCTGTTGTCGTGGTGCCAGGAGGATGGGGCATCGAGGTGATTTCAACAGGGTTTCGTCAGCGTCGCCCAAGCGGACCAGTCGGTGGGCGGCGGCCGAATCGGCCACCATGACCGCGAAGGGTTTGCTCGGGCGCCTTTTGCATTTACGAAGTCGATCGACGGCATCGGCGAGATCGGCACGGCAGGCCAGTTGGAAACCGCCCAGTCCCTTGATGGCGATGACGAGACCGTCATTGAGTGCCTTGGCGGTCTGGTCAATGGCCTCGGCGTCCTGGGCCAGTTCGGTGCCCTCAGAGTCGGCAAGCCACAGTCTGGGGCCGCACTCGGGGCAACAGACCGGCTCGGCGTGAAATCGGCGGTCAGCCGGGTCGGTGTATTCGCTTAAACACGGCGGGCACAGCGGGAAGCAGCCCATCGAGGTCCGGGGCCGGTCGTAGGGCAGCGAATGGACCAGGGAGTACCGGGGCCCGCAGTCCGTACATGTGATGAAGGCGTGGCCGAAGCGCCGATCGGATTGATCTTTCAGTTCCCGGCGGCATGCCGAACAAATTGCGGCGTCAGGAGGTACGCCCGCGCTGGTTGGGCGGCCTTGCTGAGACCTAACAACCTCGAAGATCGTATCGCCGGTTGGAGGGATCTCCTCAGTGTCCAGTTGATCCAAACGAGCCAATGGGGGCATCGAGAGGGGGAGGTTGCGGGCGAAGGCACGAACGGCGGGTTCTTCGCCTTCGATCTCGATCGAGGCCCCTCCGGGGTCGTTCCAGACCTTGCCCGACAGGCCGGCCTCAGTTGCCAGGCGGTGTACGGTTGGCCGGAAACCAACACCCTGGACTGCGCCTCGGCAGCGAAGGCGAAGACGCAGAATCAAGAGGTTATGGAACGTTTGTTTTCGAGGCGTGCACCCAGGTATTGGACCCAGGCATTGACGCCCTCGCCGGTGGTTGACGCCACCTCGAAGATGGTGCCCGAGGGATTGAGGGCGGCCAGGTGTTCCCGGACCGCATTCATATCAAAGGGTACATAGGGGAGCAGATCGATCTTTGTGATGACTGTGACTTCTGCCCGGGCAAAGATTGCCGGGTACTTGAAGGGCTTGTCGTCACCCTCGGTGGTCGAAAGTACGGCGACCTTGAAGTCCTCCCCGAGATCGTAGGTTGTCGGGCAGATTAGATTGCCAACATTCTCGATGAAGAGCAGGTCTGCCGGCAGGAGTTGCGTCTTCCCCAACGCGCCGATCACCTGGCGGGCGTCGAGGTGGCACGCGCCGCCTGTCAGGATCTGGTGGGCCGGGATGCCCAGTGCCCGGATTCGGTCGGCGTCCCGCTCGGTCGCGACATCCCCCTCGAGAACGGCTGCCGTCAGACGCCCGTCGAGGCTTCTGATCGTTGCTTCGAGCAGCGTTGTCTTGCCGGACCCGGGAGAGGAAATCAGGTTGACGACCAGTGACCCAGCCGATTGGAATTGTTGCCTCAGTTCAGCTGCCGCCTCGTCGTTGGCCGCCAGAGCCTTGCGTTTGACCTTAATCATGTGTTCCATTTGTCCTCCTGGCCTGTCGAGGCAGGCGACGAGTCCACCGCCTCGGCTTTGTGAAATGTCAGGAACGTTCTTGGGGGAATGATCGGAATTTGCTGAAATCTCTCGAGAATCAGTAAATCGTCGTCACCAGTAACCAGGCAGTCGGCGCCTGACGAGCGGGCGAGGGCCAACACTGGATCATCGTCTCTGTCACGACACACCGGTTCCGCGAGGGGTTCAGGCGTCGCGAGCTGACCGACCCGCCGGAAAAGTGCCAGTGCACGTTCCACGCGGGCCTTGTCGAATTGGAATTTCGAGATCATCACGTGTTCGAACTCGCCGAGAATGTGAGGACTGACAACGAGTTCGTGGTCGGCCATTACCCGCTCGAAGAGGTCGGCACACACCCCACGCGCGATAAAGGTTGCTACCAGGATGTTCGTGTCAAGGACGACCTTCATGACACCTGATCGAAGACATCCTCGTCGGTAACGATGCCTTTGGCCTCTGCCTCGATGACAAGTTCCGCGCGGAGGGCACGATACTCTCGTAACGCGAAATATTTCTTGAGCGCTTCGCGCACGATTTCGCTTCGTGATGTCCCGGCCTCACGGCTGACCAGGTCGAGTTCCCGAGTCAACGGCTCCGGCAGGCTCACAGTCACGGCATTTCTCATGGCAGCCTCCTGTATTAGATTGTAACACAGTGTGCCCGCGAGGGTGTCCTGTACCTCGTGAGTGTGTGGACATACTCGCCGTGCCGCACCGTGGCATAATACGTCCCGGGGGATTTTGCAATGCAACGACAGATGCTTGAAAAATTGGCGCGGCTCTTTGCGTCGACGCCGTTCTTTCGTTTTCTGGGGATGTCCTTCAACTCGGTCGAGGTCGGACGGGTTGAGATAGAAATTCCATTCCGGCAGGAGTTGATCGGCAATCCCGAACTGCAGGCCCTGCACGGGGGGGTGATCTCCGCTCTCCTCGATACCTGTGGTGGTGCGTCCGTGTGGTCACAATTGGGCAAGGGTGACCGTGTTTCGACAGTTGACCTCAGGGTCGATTACCTTCGACCGGGTAGGCCTGAGACGCTGATCGGCGTAGGCCACGTCATCCGATTGGGCAATCGAGTCGGTGTCGCCGAGCTCCGTGCCTACCATCCAGATCGAGAGGATGAACCGGTCGCCGTGGGCACAGGTGTCTTCAACGTTCGCCGGGCGAAACCTGAAGAAAATCAGGAGCTTTGGGAGCACGTCGGCGAGTCGAGATGATCTCCCGCGGCGTGAACC